>NZ_JBVIKC010000019.1:0-168376 GCF_055581065.1 Streptomyces sp. NPDC031479 | reverse complement strand
GATCCTCACCCGTACCGCCGGCCAGTACGGCAGCCAGCCGGCCCCCGGTCATGTCATCCAGCACCGACGGGACGTCCACCAGACCACCCCACCGCCCACCGAACTCCAACGCCGCGACCCGACCCAGACCCCACACCTGCGCCCGCACCGGATCCACCACACGGTCCGACACACCCGTCGACACCGCACCACGCGTCACACACCACAACCGGCCCCCGATACCGGCATCACCCAACGCCTGCACCAACGACAACGACCCCGCCACATCCAGCAGCGACACCACACCCTCAACAGCACCAACACCCGCCAGAGCCCCGGCCAGCTCCCCACGGGAACCACCAGCCGCCACCAGCTCCACCACCTCCACACCCGACGCCGACAACACACCCACCAAGTCCGCACCCGCCACCGCCGACACCACCAACCACCGCCCCGACAGGACGGCAGGCAGCGCTGTGTCCAGTGGCTGCCAGGTGACCTGGTAGAGGAGGTCGTCGAGGGCGTCTTCCGTACCGCTTCGCGGTACGAGCCAGCCGGGCACCGCGGGCTGTTCCGCGATGCGCGGCCAGTACCGCTCGTGCTGGAAGGCATACGTCGGGAGGTCGGCGGGGGCCGCCGGTGCGCCCGCGAAGAGCGCGGGCAGATCGAGGGCGACGCCGCGCGCGTGGGCCCGGCCGAGGGCTTCGAGCAGGGTGCGCGACTCCGAGCGGTCGCGGCGCAGCAGGGGCAGGAGGGCGGCGGGTTCGTCGAGGCAGGCCTGTCCCATGGCGGTGAGGACGGCATCGGGGCCGATCTCCAGGTAGGTGCGGACGCCGGCCGTCTCCAGGTGGCGCATGGCGTCGTGGAAGCGGACGGCCTCGCGGACGTGCGTCACCCAGTAGGCGGGGGAGGTCAGTTCCCCGGCGGTGGCGAGGGTGCCGGTCAGGGTGGAGACGACCGGGATCGCCGGAGCCGCATAGGTCAGGGACTCGGCGACTTCGCGGAAGGCCTCCAGCATCGGCTCCATCAGCGGGGAGTGGAAGGCGTGCGAGACCGTGAGGCGCTTGGTCTTGTGACCCCGCTCGGCCAGCTGCGCGGCCGCCTCCAGTACGGCCCGCTCGGCGCCTGAAATCACCACCGACGAGGGCCCGTTGACCGCCGCGATGTCCACATCGGAGCGGAGTAGCGGGCGGACCTCGGCCTCGGCCGCCTGGACGGAGACCATCGCGCCGCCCTCCGGCAGCGCGCCCATCAGCGCACCACGGGCCGACACCAGCCGGGCCGCGTCCGCCAGCGACAGCACCCCGGCCACGTGCGCGGCGGCGATCTCACCGATGGAGTGACCCGCCAGGAAGTCGGGGCGGATGCCGTAGGACTCCAGCAGGCGGTACAGCGCCACCTCGACCGCGAAGAGGGCCGGCTGGGTGAACTCGGTGCGGTGGATCTCCTCCCCGCCCCCGAACACCAGCTCCTTCAGCGGCCGGTCGAAGTGCGCGCACACCTCATCGAACGCCCCGGCGAACACCGGCTGCGCCCCGTACAGCTCACGGCCCATCCCCGGACGCTGCGCGCCCTGGCCCGAGAACAGGAACGCGGACGGGGCCGGTGTCCGGAGCAGGTCGGTGTCGGCTTCGCCGCGTGCCACGGCGTCGAGCGCGCTCAGGTACTCGGCGCTGTCGGCTCCGATGACGACGGCGCGGTGCGGGAACAGGGTGCGTGCCGTGGCCAGGCCGCGGCCGACGGCGCCCGGGTCGAGGGCCGGCCGGTCCGCGACGTGGTCGCGCAGGCGGCGGGCCTGTCCGCGCAGGGCCTCCGCCGAGGCGGCGGACAGCAGCCAGGGCACGGGGGTCCCGGTGGTCTCCGTACCCTCGTCCGGGGTGTCGAGCGGGCTCTGTTCGAGCACCAGGTGGGCGTTCGTGCCGCTCATGCCGAAGGAGGACACGGCCGCGCGGCGCGGCTGTCCGGTCTCCGGCCAGGCCACGCTCTCGGTGAGCAGCGCGACCGTGCCGGCCTCCCAGTCGACGTGCGGGGTGGGCGCGTCGACGTGCAGGGTGCGGGGCAGGACGCCGTGGCGCATCGCCATCACCATCTTGATGACGCCGCCGACGCCCGCCGCCGCCTGGGTGTGGCCGATGTTGGACTTCAGGGATCCCAGGTGCAGCGGCCGGTCCTCGGGGCGGTCCTGGCCGTACGTGGCCAGCAGCGCCTGCGCCTCGATCGGGTCGCCGAGCGGGGTGCCGGTGCCGTGGGCCTCGACGGCGTCGACCTGCCGGGCCGTCAGGCCGGCGTTGGCGAGGGCCTGGCGGATGACGCGCTGCTGGGAGGGGCCGTTGGGGGCGGTCAGGCCGTTGCTCGCGCCGTCCTGGTTGACGGCCGATCCGCGGACCACCGCGAGGACCCGGTGCCCGTTGCGGCGGGCGTCCGAAAGCCGCTCGACGAGGAGCATGCCGACGCCCTCGGACCAGCCGGTGCCGTCGGC
Organism: Streptomyces sp. NPDC031479; assembly: GCF_055581065.1. Taxonomy (NCBI): domain Bacteria; kingdom Bacillati; phylum Actinomycetota; class Actinomycetes; order Kitasatosporales; family Streptomycetaceae; genus Streptomyces; species Streptomyces sp. NPDC031479. Next base: position 165,918 of record NZ_JBVIKC010000019.1, on the reverse strand, counting down.
GGCGGCCGCGAAGGGCTTGCAGCGGCCGTCGGGCGACAGGCCGCGCTGGCGGCTGAAGTCGATGAACGACTGGGGGGTCGACATGATGGTGACGCCGCCGGCCAGGGCCAGTTCGCATTCGCCGCGCCGCAGGGCCTCCGTCGCCAGGTGCAGGGCGACGAGGGAGGACGAGCAGGCCGTGTCGACGGTCAGGGCGGGTCCTTCGAGGCCCAGGGCGTAGGCGATGCGGCCGGAGGCCACGCTGCCGGCGCCGCCGGTGCCGAGGTAGCCCTCCAGGCTTTCGGAGGACTGCGACACCAGGGCCGTGTAGTCCTGGCCGTTGGTGCCCACGAAGACGCCGGTCCCGCTGCCGCGGGCCGCGCCCGGGGGCAGCCCGGCGCGTTCGAACGCCTCCCACGCCACCTCCAGCAGCAGGCGCTGCTGGGGGTCCATGGCGAGGGCCTCGCGCGGGGAGATCCCGAAGAAGCCGGCGTCGAATTCGGCGGCCTGGCGGAGGAAGCCTCCGTGCCGGGTGTACGTCGTCCCCTGGTGGTCGGGGTCCGGGTCGTAGAGCCCCCCGATGTTCCATCCGCGGTCGTCCGGGAAGGGCGAGATGGCGTCGGTTCCGGACGCGACGAGGCGCCACAGGTCCTCGGGGGAGCCGACGCCGCCGGGGAAGCGGCAGCTCATGCCGACGATGGCGATGGGTTCGTCGCTGCCGACGGCGCGGCGTACGCGGGCCGGTCCGGTGCCCGTGCCGCCGAGGATCTCGGTGCGCAGGTACGTGACGAGGGCGGCCGGGGTCGGGTGGTCGTAGACGAGGGTCGCGGGCAGCGCGATCCCGGTCGCGGTGCCGAGGCGGGTACGGAACTCGACGGCGGTCATCGAGTCGAAGCCGAAGTCGCGGAAGGCCCGGTCGGGGTCCGCCGTCTCCTGCGCGGTGTGTCCGAGGACGGTGGCGATGGTGTCGCGGACCAGGTCGAGCAGGACGCGTCCGGGGTCGTCGGCCGCCTCCAGGCGCTTGGCCAGCGGCGACGTCGGCTCCGCCGCGCCGGTCGTCGGGGCGTGGTCGGTGCCGGGCCAGTAGCGCTGCCGGTGGAAGGCGTACGTGGGCAGGTCGACGCGGCGTCCGGGGAGCAGGGGTGCCCAGTCGACGGGAAGGCCGCGGGTCCAGGCCTCGGCGAGGGCGCCGAGGAAGGCGGCGGGTTCGGGACGGTCCTTGCGCAGCACCGGGGTCAGCAGCCCGGAGAAGGCCTCCGGCAGCGACTCCCCCGCCATGGCGGCGAGAACGCCCTGCGGACCCAGCTCCAGGAAGTGACCGACCCCCTGCTCCTCGGCGAGGTGGCGCACCCCGTCCGCGAAACGGACCGCACCCCGCACGTGACGGACCCAGTAGTCCGCCGAGAACTCCGCGACCTGCTCACCGGTGACGTTCGAGACGACCGGAATCGAGGGGGCGGAGTAGGTCAGGGCCTCCGCGACCTCGCGGAAGGCCTCCAGCATCGGCTCCATCAGCGGGGAGTGGAAGGCGTGCGAGACCGTGAGGCGCTTGGTCTTGTGGCCCCGCTCGGCCAGCTGCGCGGCCACCTCCAGTACGGCCGCCTCGGCGCCGGAAACCACCACCGAGGAGGGGCCGTTGACCGCCGCGATGTCCACCTCCGGGGAGGACAGGAGCGGACGGACCTCGTCCTCCGTGGCGCGCACGGACACCATCGCGCCGCCCTCCGGCAGCGCGCCCATCAGGGCGCCGCGGGCCGACACCAGCCGGGCCGCGTCCGCCAGGGACAGCACCCCGGCCACGTGCGCGGCCGCGATCTCGCCGATCGAGTGACCCGCCACGAAGTCCGGACGCAGGCCCAGCGACTCCGCCAGGCGGTACAGCGCCACCTCGACCGCGAAGAGGGCCGGCTGGGTGAACTCCGTGCGGTGGATCTCCTCCCCGCCCCCGAACACCAGCTCCTTGAGGGGGAGGTCGAAGTGGGCGCACACCTCGTCGAACGCCGCGGCGAACACCGGCTGCGCCTCGTACAGCTCACGGCCCATCCCCGGACGCTGCGCGCCCTGGCCCGAGAACAGGAAGGCGTACCTCCCGCCGGCGACCGCGCCCTCGACGGCTCCGGATGCCGGGCGGCCCCCGGCCAGGGCTTCCAGGCCGGCCAGCAGGTCCGTACGGCCGGCGGCCACCACGGCCGCGCGGGTACCCAGCGCGGCACGTGTGGTCGCCAGCGAGAAGGCGACGTCGGCCGGCTCCAGCTCCGGGTCGGCGGACACCCGCTCCAGCAGCCGGCCCGCCTGGGCCCGCACCGCCTCCGCGTCCCGCCCGGACAGCACCCATACGGGCAGTCCCGGGGTGGTGGCGGCCGGGTCGGCGGCGGGCTCCTGCGGGGCCTCCTGGAGGATGGTGTGGGCGTTCGTGCCGCTGATGCCGAAGGAGGACACGGCCGCGCGGCGCGGCTCGCCCGTCTCGGGCCACGGCACCGGCTCCGTCAGCAGGCGCACGGCGCCCGCCGACCAGTCCACGTGCGGGGTCGGCTCGTCCACGTGCAGGGTCATCGGCACGATGCCGTGGCGCATCGCCATGACCATCTTGATGACGCCGGCCATGCCCGCCGCGGCCTGGGTGTGGCCCAGGTTCGACTTGACCGAGCCCAGCAGCAGCGGCCGGTTCTCCTCCCGGTCCTGGCCGTAGGTGGCGAGGAGCGCCTGCGCCTCGATGGGGTCACCGAGGGTGGTGCCCGTGCCGTGGGCCTCCACCACATCGACCTGACACGCCGTCAACTGCGCCCTGGACAGGGCCTGTTCGATGACACGCTGCTGGGAGGGGCCGTTGGGGGCGGTCATGCCGTTGGACGCGCCGTCCTGGTTCACCGCCGAACCCTGCACGACGGCGAGCACCGGGTGCCCGTTGCGGCGCGCGTCGGAGAGGCGTTCCAGCAGGACCATGCCGACGCCCTCGGACCACGAGGTGCCGTCGGCGCCCGCGGCGAAGGGCTTGCAGCGGCCGTCGGGGGCCAGGCCGCGCTGGCGGCTGAACTCCACGAAGGTGCTGGGGCCGGACATGACCGTCACGCCGCCGGCGAGGGCCATGGTGCACTCGCCCTGCCGCAGGGCCTGGCCGGCGAGGTGCACCGACACCAGGGACGAGGAGCAGGCCGTGTCCACGGTGACGGCGGGACCTTCGAGGCCGAGGGTGTAGGCGATGCGGCCGGACGCGATGCTGCCGGCGCTGCCGTTGCCCGCGTAGCCCTCCAGGCCCTCCTGGTCGTGGAGGAGGTTGACGTAGTCGTGGTACATGACGCCGGTGAAGACGCCGGTGCGGCTGCCGCGTACGGAGGCCGGGGAGATCCCGGCGTGTTCGAAGGTCTCCCACGCCGTCTCCAGCAGCAGGCGCTGCTGGGGGTCCATGGCGAGGGCCTCGCGCGGGGAGATCCCGAAGAACACGGGGTCGAAGTCGGCGGCCCCGTCGAGGAAGCCGCCCTCGCGGACGTACGAGGTGCCGGCGTGGGCGGGGTCGGGGTGGTAGAGGGAGTCGATGTCCCAGCCGCGGTCGGCGGGGAAGTCGCCGATGGCGTCGCCGCCGGAGAGCACCAGCCGCCACAGGTCCTCGGGGGAGCGGACCCCGCCGGGGAAGCGGCAGCTCATGCCGACGATGGCGATCGGCTCGTCGGCGCTGAGCGCGGTGGTGGCGGTGGCGGACGCCTTGGCGTCGCCGGTGTCGACCAGGCGGGCCTTCAGGTAGGCGACGAGGGAGGCCGGGGTCGGCTGGTCGAAGATCAGGGTCGCCGGCAGCCGCAGCCCGGTCACGGCGCTGAGCCGGTTGCGCAGCTCGACGGCGGACAGGGAGTCGAAGCCGAGGTCCTTGAACACCTGGGTGGGCTCCGGCGCAGCCGGTGCGCGGTGGCCCAGTACGGCGGTCACCTCGGTGGCGACCAGGTCGTGGAGGGTCCGGGTGCGCCGGTCTTCGGGCAGGGCCGCCAGCCGCTGTCCGAGGGGGGTGCCCCCGGTACGGGGCGCCGCGCTGGCGGTAGGCCGGGGCCGGCTCGCTCCGGCGAGTGCGCGCAGGACGGGCGACAGGGAGGGGCCGGTGGGGAGCGCCTTGAGGTCGAGGCGCATGGGGAAGAGGACGGCCCGGTCGTGGGCGGGGGCGGTGTCGAGGAGGGCGAGGGCCTCCTCGGTGGCGAGGGCTGCCATGCCGCCGCGGGAGATGCGGTCGACGTCGGTGGCGTCGAGGGCGCCGGTCATGCCGCTGCGTTCGGCCCACAGGCCCCAGGCGAGGGAGATGCCCGGGAGGCCCTGCTCGCGCCGGTGCTGGGCGAGGGCGTCGAGGTAGGCGTTGGCGGCGGCGTAGTTGCCCTGGCCCGGGGCGCCGAGCAGGCCGGCGGCGGAGGAGAAGAGGACGAACGCCGACAGGTCGAGGCCGGCGGTGAGTTCGTGGAGGTTGTCGGCCGCGTCCGCCTTCGGGCGCAGGACCGCGTCGAGCCGTTCGGGGGTGAGGGACTCGATCACTCCGTCGTCGACCAGTCCGGCGGTGTGGATGACGGCCGTGAGCGGGTGCGCGGCGGGGATCGAGGCCAGGAGGGCGGCGAGGGCGTCGCGGTCGGCGGCGTCGCAGGCGGCGACGGTGACCGAGGCACCCGCCTCGGACAGGTCGGCGACGAGGTCCTCGGCGCCGCCGGAACGCGAGGCCAGCAGGAGGTGGCGTACGCCGTGGACGGCAACCAGGTGGCGGGCGACGGCCCGGCCCAGGACGCCGGTACCGCCCGTGACCAGGACCGTGCCGCCCTCGGTGAAGGACAGCCCCTCGGAAGCCACCGGGGCGGGGGCCCGGAGCAGGCGCGGGATGCGGGCCGCTCCCCCGCGCACCGCCAGCTGCGGCTCCGGTGAGGTCAGGTACGGCGTCGGGTCGACGCCCTCGTCCAGGTCGAGGAGGTGGAAGCGGCCGGGGTGTTCCGACTGGGCGGAGCGCACCAGACCCCACACGGCCGCACCCGCCGGATCGCGTACGTCCTCGCCGACCGCACCCCGGGTCACGAACACCAGGCGCTCCTCCCCCGCGTCCGCGAGGGACCCCTGGAGGGCTTCCAGGGCCCGGCCCAGGGCGGGGCGGACGCCGTCGGAGCCGTCCACCTCGTACGCCCTGCCCGCGGACAGGGCCCCGCCCGCCGGGGCCGCCGCCCAGTCCAGGGCGAAGAGGGTGTCGGCGGTCCGGGTCGTCCCGCCCGGGGTCATCGGGCGCAGGGTGAGGGAGGCGACGGTGGCGACCGGCAGGCCGGTCTCGTCGGTGGCGGTCAGGGCGACCGCGTCCTCGCCGGCCGGGCTCAGCCGGACGCGCAGGCTGCGGGCGCCGGTGGCGTGCAGGGCTACCTCGCGCCAGGCGAACGGCAGCCGTGCCCCACCGTCGGCGGGGAGCAGGCCGCTGCCCGCCCCGGCGGCCTGGAGGGCGGCGTCGAGGAGGGCCGGGTGGAGGCCGAAGCGGCCCGCGGCCTCCTGCCGTTCGGGGTCGAGGGCGACCTCGGCGTACACCTCGTCGCCGAGCCGCCAGGCGGCCCGCAGGCCCTGGAAGGCGGGCCCGTAGGCGAATCCGGCGTCGGCCAGGCGCGGGTAGAAGGGGTCCAGGTCGACGGCCTCGGCACCGGCGGGGGGCCAGGTGTCGCCGAGGCCGGTGTCCGCGGTGGCGGTGGCGGCCGGGGCGAGGACGCCCTCGGCGTGCCGGGTCCAGGCGCCGTCCTCGTGGCGGGCGTACGCGGTGAGGGTGCGGCGGCCGTCCGGGTCGGCGGGGCCGACGGCCAGCTGGACCTGGACGCCGCCGCGTTCGGGCAGCACCAGCGGGGCGTGCAGCGTCAGTTCCTCCAGCAGGCCGCAGCCGACCTGGTCGCCGGCCCGTACGGCGAGTTCCACGAAGGCGGTGCCGGGCAGCAGGACCGTGCCGGCGACGGCGTGGTCGGCCAGCCAGGGCTGCGCGGACAGCGACAGGCGTCCGGTGAACAGGAGGTCGTCGGAGGCGGCGACCGTCACCATGGCGCCGAGGAGGGGGTGGCCGGCCGGGTCCAGGCCCGCCGAGGTCACGTCGCCGGCCCCGGGGGCGGCCTTGAGCCAGTAGCGCTCGCGCTGGAAGGCGTAGGTGGGCAGGTCGACGCGGCGTGCGCCGGGGTACACGGCGTCCCAGTCGACCGTGACGCCCTGGGCGTGGGTCTCGGCGAGGGCCCTGGTGTAGGCGGTCGGCTCGGGCTGGTCGCGGCGCAGGGCCGTGCTCCAGCGGATGCCGGTGTCCTCGTCGAGGCAGTTCTGTCCCATGGCGGTGAGCACGCCGTCGGGGCCGAGTTCCAGGAAGGTGGTGACGCCGTGGTCGGCGAGGGCGCGGACGCCGTCGTGGAAGCGGACCGCCTGGCGTACGTGGCGCACCCAGTACTCGGGTTCGCAGAGCTCTTCGGCGGTGGCGATGCGGCCGGTGACGTTGGAGACGACGGGGATGGCGGGCGGGCGGAAGGTCAGGCGGGAGACGACGCCGCGGAAGGTGTCCAGCATCGGTTCCATGAGCAGTGAGTGGAACGCGTGGCTGACCTTGAGCCGCTTGGTGCGGTGGCCGGCGGCGGCGAGGTGTCCGGCGGCGGCGAGGACTGCGCTCTCGGTGCCGGAGACGACCACGGACCGCGGACCGTTGACGGCGGCGATGTCGACGCCGGGGGTGAGGAGGGCGCGGACGGTCTCCTCCGGTGCCTCCACGGCGGCCATGGCGCCGCCCTCGGGCAGCGACTGCATGAGCCGGCCGCGGGCGGCGACGAGGGCGGCGGCGTCGGCGAGCGGGAGCATGCCGGACACGTGGGCGGCGACCAGTTCGCCCACCGAGTGCCCGAGGAGGAAGTCGGGGCGCAGGCCGTGGCTCTCGGCGAGGCGGAAGAGGGCCGTTTCGAGGGCGAAGAGGCCGGCCTGGGTGTACTCGGTGCGGTCCAGGAGCGGGGAGCCGTCGAAGACGACGTCCCGTACGGGGGTGTCGAAGTACCGGTCGAGGTGGGCGCAGGCCTGGTCGAAGGCGTCGGCGAAGACGGGGTGCGCGGCGTGCAGTTCGCGTCCCATGCCGGGGCGCTGGGCGCCCTGGCCGGTGAAGAGGAACGCGAGGCGGGGGTCGGGGCGGGCCGTGCCGTGGACCAGGTTCTCGGCGGGCGCGTCGTCGGCCAGGGCGCGCAGGCCCGCGCGGAGCTCGTCCGTGGTGGTGCCGAGGACCGCCGCGCGGTGGGTGAGGGCGGCGCGGGCGGTGGCGAGGGTGTGGGCGGTGTCGGTGAGGGGGGCGCCGTCTGCGGGGTGGCCGGCGGGGTGGTCCAGCAGGGCGCGGGCCTGGTCGCGCAGTGCTTCGGGGCCGCGGGCGGACAGGGGCCAGGCCACGACCGGGGGCTGCGGGGCCGGTGCGGTCCGCGGGCCGTCGTCGGCGGTGTCCGGCCGGTCGTCGGCGGTGTCCGGCTCGGGGCGTTCGAGGATGAGGTGGGCGTTGGTGCCGCTGATGCCGAAGGAGGACACGGCCGCCCGGCGGGGCCGGCCGGTCTCGGGCCAGTCGGTGTTGGCGGTGAGCAGGCAGACGGCTCCGGCGGTCCAGTCGACGTGCGGGGTGGGCTCGTCGACGTGGAGGGTGCGGGGCAGGACTCCGTGGCGCATCGCCTCGACCATCTTGATGACGCCCGCCACGCCCGCGGCGGCCTGGGTGTGGCCGAGGTTGGACTTGACGGAGCCCAGCAGGAGCGGCCGGTCGGTGGGGGTGCGGTCCTGGCCGTAGGTGGCGAGCAGGGCCTGGGCTTCGATGGGGTCGCCGAGGGTGGTGCCGGTGCCGTGGGCCTCGACGGCGTCGACCTCGCGTGCGGTCAGGCGGGCCTGTTCCAGGGCCTGGCGGATGACGCGCTGCTGGGAGGGGCCGTTGGGGACGGTGAGGCCGCTGCTGGCGCCGTCCTGGTTGACGGCGGAGCCGCGGATGACGGCGAGGACGGGGTGGCCGTGGCGGCGGGCGTCGGAGAGCCGTTCCAGCAGGAGGAGACCGGCGCCCTCGCCCCAGCCGGTGCCGTCGGCGGCGGCGGCGAAGGGCTTGCAGCGGCCGTCGGGGGCGAGGCCCCGCTGCTGGCTGAAGTCGACGAACAGGTCGGGGTTGGCCATGACGGTGACGCCGCCGGCCAGGGCGAGGGTGCATTCGCCCTGGCGCAGGGCCTGGGCGGCGAGGTGGAGGGCGACGAGGGAGGAGGAGCAGGCCGTGTCGATGGTGACGGCGGGGCCCTCCAGGCCCATGACGTAGGAGACGCGGCCGGAGGCGACGCTGCCGGCGTTTCCGCTGCCGAGGTAGACCTCGACGCCTTCGGGCAGGTCGCGGGGGCCGGTGGCGTAGTCGTGGTGCATGACGCCCGCGAAGACGCCGGTGCGGCTGCCGCGCAGCGTGGTGGGGTCCAGGCCGGCGCGTTCGAAGGCCTCCCAGGCGGTTTCGAGGAGGAGCCGCTGCTGGGGGTCCATGGCGAGGGCCTCGCGGGGCGAGATCCCGAAGAAGCCGGCGTCGAACCCGTCGGCGCCGTCGAGGAACCCGCCGTCGCGGACGTAGCTGGTGCCCTGGTGGTCGGGGTCGGGGTGGTAGACGCCGTCGAGGTCCCAGCCGCGGTCGGCGGGGAAGCCGGCGACGGCGTCGCGGCCCTCGGCGACGAGCTGCCACAGTTCTTCGGGGGTGCGGACGCCGCCGGGGTAGCGGCAGCTCATCGACACGATCGCGATCGGTTCGGGTTCTTCGGCCGAGCGCAGCCGCTCCCGGGTCTGGTGGAGTTCGGCCGTCATCCACCGGAGGTGGTCGAGCATCTTTTCTTCGTTTGTCATGACGTACCGAAACTCCCGTTGATCAGGTCGAAGAGGCTGTCCCCCGGCGGCGGTGGACCGGGTGGGGCGGCCGTCAGCGTCGCGACAGCCCCACGTACTGCTCGGCGAAGTCGGTCGCCGCGGCGGTGGATCCCGTCAGGTGCTCGAAGCGCGCCCGGCGCAGGCCCCGGTCGAAGGGGGTTTCGTCCGGGCCGGTGTGCAGCAGGTCGGTCATCCACCGGGAGAACTCCTGGCCGAGCCAGGCCCGGCGCAGGGCGGTCGACGAGTAGGCGTCGAGGGCCTCGCGGCGGCCGGTGCCGTACCAGACGGCGAGGGCTCCGGCGAGGAGTTCGGCGTCGGCGACGGCCAGGTTCAGTCCCTTCGCGGCGCTGGGCGGAACGATGTGCGCCGCGTCGCCGAGGAGGAAGAGCCGCCCGTGCTGCATGGGTGCGCAGACGAAGCTGCGCAGCGGGACGAGGGTGCGTTCGAGGACGGGGCCGGTGGGCAGGGTGCCGGTGCCGCCGGTGAGGCGGAGGTCGAGCTCGGCCCAGATGTCCTCGTCGGAGCGGGTGTCGGCGCTCTCGCCGGGCGGGACCTGGAGGTAGAGGCGGCTGACGGTGTTGGAGCGCATGCTGCTCAGGGCGAAGCCGCGCTCTCCGACGGCGTAGACGAGTTCGGGGGACAGGGGCGGGGCGGCCGCGAGGACGCCCAGCCAGGCGTACGGGTAGGTGTGGGTGCCGGTGGTGAGGGAGGCGGCGGGCACGGCGGTGCGGCTGACGCCGTGGAAGCCGTCGCAGCCCGCCACGAAGTCGCAGGTGATCTCGGTGGGGCGGCCGTCGAGGGTGCAGGTGACGGTCGCGCCGTCGCCGGCGAGCCGGTGCACCTCGACGTCGTCGACGTCGAAGTGGAGGGCTCCGGCGGTGGCGGTGCGGGCGGCGATGAGGTCCTTGACGACCTCCTGCTGTCCGTACATCCACACGGATTCCCCGGTGAGCTTGGTGAAGGGGAGGCGGTGGGTCTCCCCTTCGACGCGCAGCTCGAAGCCCTCGTGGACCAGGCCCTCCCGGTCCAGGCGGGCGGCCACGCCGGCCCGGCGCAGGGCTTCGACGGTGCCCTGTTCCAGGAGGCCGGCCCGGACGCGCCGTTCGACGTGGTCGCGGCCGCGGCGTTCCAGGACGACGCAGTCGATGCCGTTCAGTTCGAGGAGCCGGGCGAGCAGCAGGCCGGCGGGGCCGGCTCCGATGACGCAGACCGGGGTGTGGATCCGCTGGGGGGTGCCGGTCACGGGCTCACCGTTCCGGCCTGGTCGACGCGGACGGTCGCGGTGAGGGGGAGGTCTTCGGAGGAGCGGCCGACGGAGACGGTGCGCGGGCCGGCGGCGACGGTCCAGGCGCCGGTGTCGGTGTTCCAGTACTCGAAGCGGCGGGTGTCGAGGGCGATCTCGACGGTGGCGGACGCTCCGGGCTCCAGGTGGGCGGACGCGTAGCCGGCGAGGGCCTTGGGGGCCTGGGGTGCGGTGACGTCGGGGCTGCTGCCGAGGTAGACCTGGACGGTTTCGCGGCCGGCCCGGTCGCCGGTGTTGCGCACGGTGCAGGAGACGGTCAGGTCGCGGCCGTCGGCGGTGAGGCGGAGGTCCTCGTAGGCGAAGGTGGTGTAGCTGAGGCCGTGCCCGAAGGGGAACAGGGGGGCGACGTCGTGCTCGTCGTGCCAGCGGTAGCCGACGAAGATGCCTTCCTGGTACTCGACGCGGCCGTCGACGCCGGGGTAGCGCAGCGGGTCGCCGGCGACCGCGGTGTGGTCGGCGTCCACGGGGAAGCTCTGGGTGAGCTTGCCGCTGGGGTTGGCGTCGCCGAACAGGAGGGCGTCGGTGGCCTCGGCGCCCATTTCGCCGGGGTACCAGACGTCCAGGACGGCGGCGGTGTCGTCGAGCCAGGGCATCGTCGGGGACGAGCCGGTGTTGAGCACGACGACGGTGTTGGGGTTGGCCTTGGCGACGGCGGTGATCAGGGTGTCCTGGAGGCCGGGCAGGGCGAGGGCGGGGCGGTCGATGAGCTCGGCCAGCTCGTCGTAGGCGAAGACGACCGCGGCCTGTGCGCCGCGGGCGGCCTCGACGGCCTCCTCGATGTCGGCCTGCGCCTGCTCGGGGGTGATCCAGCCGAGGGTGAGGTGGACGGGGTTGGTGGGCATCGGCAGGGCGGAGAGGACCAGCTTGTAGGTGCCGGGGAGGAGGTCGACGGTGAGGCCGGCGGTGTCGCCGAAGGAGCTGCCGGCGAAGACGCGGGGGTGGCCTTCGAGGTCGATGGCCGCGTAGCCGCCGAGTGCGGTGACGGCGATGCGGTAGCGGCCCTCCGTCTCGATGGTCAGTTCGCCCTCGTAGAAGTAGTCGGGCTCGGTGGAGGGGCCGGCCGGGACCTCGCCCTCGTGGAAGGCGGGGACGAGTGCCGACGCGGGGATGGGGCGGCCGGCCGGGTCCTCGCCGACGCGGAACTCGACGGCGTCCTCGCCGAGGCGGTCGCGCAGCACGTCGAGGGGGGTGGCGGCGTGCTCCGGGACGACGAGGGCGCTGCCGACTCCGGCGGTCTTGGGGGTGACGGCGGGCCGGCCGATGACGGCGAGGCCGCGGGCGGCGCGGCCCGGCTCGGTGAGCTTGTCGGCGGACAGCGGCAGGACGCCCCGGGGGTTGTGCAGGAGCACCGATCCGGCGGTGGCCACTTCCAGGGCGAGGGCGCGGCCCCGCTCGGGGTCGCGGTCGGGCTGCTCGCGCGGGGTGTCGGTGTCGAGGAGGCCGAAGCGGGCCATCTGGCCGACGATGCGGGTGACGGCGCGGTCCAGGACGGCCTCGTCGACGCGGCCCTCGGCGATGGCCTCGCGCAGCGGGGCGCCGAGGTGGGCGCCGTCGGGCATCTCCTGGTCGAGGCCGCGCTCGATGGCGACGGTGTCGTGGACGGCGTCCCAGTCGGACATCACCCAGCCCTCGAAGCCCCATTCGTCGCGCAGGACCGTGGTCAGGAGGGTTTCGTTCTCGCAGCTGGGGTGGCCGTTGACGCCGTTGGTGGCGCCCATGAGGGCGCCGGCGCCGGCCTGGACGGCGGCCTCGAAGGCGGGGAACTCGATCTCGCGGAGGGTCCGTTCGTCGACGACGGTGTCGACGGCCATCCGGTTCTCTTCCTGGTTGTTGGCCGCGAAGTGCTTGGGCATGGCGATGACGCCCTGCGACTGGATGCCGTTGATCACGGCGGTGCCGATGGCGGTGACCAGGAGCGGGTCCTCGCCGTACAGCTCGAAGTTGCGTCCGCCGAAGGGCTGGCGCAGCACGTTGATCATGGGGCCGATGAGCACGTCCTGGCGCTTGGCGCGGGCCTCGTGGCCGAGGTACTCGCCGTAGCGGGCGGCCAGTTCCTCGTCGAAGGTGCATGACAGGGCGATGGGGGCGGGCAGCGCGGTGGTGGTCTTGCGCTTCATGCGGACGCCGGCCGGGCCGTCGGTCATCCGCAGCTCCGGGATGCCGAGGCGGGGGACGCCGGGGATGTACCCGGACTGGCCGAGGTGCTCGGGGTCGTCGGAGCCGTGGACGAAGGTGAGCTTCTCGTCGAGGGTCATGGCCTGGACGAGCGCGGTCACGTCGACGGGGGTCTGCGGGGTCATCGGGGGTCACCTTCGGTTCGTTCGGCGGCGGGCGGGGTGGTGTCCGGGCGGGCCGCCAGCAGGGCGCGGGCGGGGGCGTCGGCCTTGAGGAGCATTTCGTCGTACTCGTCGTGGGGGTCGGAGCCGAGCACGACGGCGCCGCCGGCGCCGATCCGCCAGCGCCCGTCCGCGAGGACCATGGTCCGGATGACGATGTTGAGGTCGGTGGTGCCGTTGCAGGCGAGGAAGCCGATGGCACCGGAGTAGATGCCGCGGGCCCGGCCCTCCAGGGACTCGATGATCTCCAGGGTGCGCTGCTTGGGCGCGCCGGTCATCGAGCCGCCGGGGAAGCCGGCGCGGACGCAGTCGATGGCGTCGTTGCCGTCCTTGAGGGTGCCGCGGATGGTGGAGACGAGCTGGTGGACGGTGGCGTAGCTCTCGGCGGCCATCAGGACGGGGACGTGGACCGAGCCGACCTCGCAGACGCGGCCGAGGTCGTTGCGCATCAGGTCGACGATCATCAGGTTCTCGGCGCGGGTCTTCGCGCTGGAGACGAGTTCCCGGCGGACGCGGTCGTCCTCGGCGGGGGTCGCCCCGCGCGGGGCCGTGCCCTTGATCGGCTTGGCCTCGACGACCCGGTCCGCGGTGATCTTCAGGAAGCGTTCCGGGGAGGAGCAGGCCACCTCGGTGCCGTCGAGCCGAAGGTAGGCGGCGTACGGCGCGGGGTTGGTCCGGCGCAGCCGGCGGTAGGTGGTGAAGCCGTCGTCGACGGCGGGGAGCTCGGCGACGTTGGTCAGGCAGATCTCGTAGCTCTCGCCGGCGGTCAGGTACTCCTGGCTGCGCAGGACGTCCTGGACGTAGGCGTCGCGGCCGCGGGACAGCCGGGGCTCGACGGAGACCGTGCGGGGGCCGTCGGCGGGGGGTGCCGGGGGCGTCTGCCGGGCGAGGGCGTCGGCGGTGTCGGCGAGCCAGCGGGTGGCGTCGGCGGGGCCGGCCGGGTCGGTGGTGAGGGAGAGGGCGAGGAGGTAGGTGCGGTCCTCCCGGTGGTCGACGGCCAGGAAACGGTCCGCGAAGATCCAGACGGCGTCCGGGGTCGGGGCGGAGTACCGGTTCGGGGACCCGCAGTCGCCCTTGAGTTCGTAGCCGAAGTAGCCGACGTAGCCGCCGGTGAAGTCGAACGGCAGCGGCGGGGCGTCGATCACCCGGCGGGCGAGTTCCCGCTGGAGGTAGTCGAAGACGGACTCGCGGTGGTCGGCCGGGGTGGCGGACGCGACCTCGACGACGCCCTCGTCGACCCGGTAGCGGACGGTCTCGGCGAGGGGGCCGGTGGCGTCGCCCAGGAAGGAGAAGCGGGACAGGCCCGGCTCCACGCGGGCGCTGTCGAGCCAGAACGCGTTGCGGGAGCCGGCGAAGAGGGTGGCGAACGCGGTCTCGGTGTCCACCGCCGTGTCCAGTTCGGCCACGTGCAGGGTGTAGTGCGTACGGTCCCCGTCCCCGGCGGCGGGGCGGGCGAGCGGCGCCGGCGCGGTCCGCGTACCGGCGGACGCGGCGGGGGCGTCCTGGGCGTCGGCGTCCTGGGTGCGGGCGGCGGGGGCGGCGGCGTGGGAGGCCGGCCGGCCGCCGGTGCGTTCGGCGCGGTCGGCCAGCGTCAGGTCGCGGAAGTTGGCCAGCATCCGGCGGCCGTACTCGGTCTCGATGGACTCCGGGTGGAACTGCACGCCCCAGCGGGGCATCAGCCGGTGGCGCAGCGCCATGACGACGCCGTCCTCGGACCAGGCGGTGGCCTGGAGGTCGGAGGGCAGCGGCTGGGCCACGCACAGGGAGTGGTAGCGCACGGCGCCGAACTCCTCGGGGATGCCCGCGAACAGTTCGTCGCCGTCGTGCCGCACCCGGGCGACCTCACCGTGCACCGGCACGGGGGCGGGCACGACCTCGCCGCCCGCCCACACGGCGAGCCCCTGGTGGCCGAGGCAGACTCCCAGGACCGGGACGCTCGCCTTGACCAGGACGTCCCGGGAGACGCCGAAGTCGCGGGAGCGCGCCGGGTGGCCGGGGCCGGGCGAGATGACGATGTTGTCGAAGCCGTCGAGGTCCAGGTCGGCGACGGCGGCCGCGTCGTTGGCGATGACGACGGGCTCCTGGCCGTTCACCTCGGCCAGCAGCTGGAACAGGTTGTAGGTGTACGAGTCGTGGTTGTCGATGAGGAGGGTCCGCATGGGGCTCACCTGCTTCGTGAGGGGGTCAGCGGCCGGGACACCAGCCGGTCCAGGTGGCCCAGGGACTCGGCCGGCCGGTGGGCGGCGGCGAGGTGGGCCAGGTGGCCGTCGGGACGGACCAGGGCGATCACCGGCTGTCGGCCGAACAGCGGGCCGATCGCGGCGCGCCCGGACGGCGACAGTCGTGCGAGGTCGTGGACGGCGAGGCGGTCCGCGAGGACGTGGCGGGCGCCGTCGGCCACGGTCTGCCAGTCGGCGGCCGGCCGGCGGCCGGGCCAGAGCAGCGCGATGTGCTCCCGCTGGTCGAGGACGGGGGCCCCGGCGTGCTGCCGGGTCCGGTGGAAGAACGGGAGCCGGTCTCCGGGGCGGGCCCGGCGGTGCAGCGCGGAGCGCCACAGCGGTTCGTCGCCCGCCGCGTAGCCGAGACCGACCTGGCTCATCAGGGGGGCCGCGACGTGGCGCAGGAGGCCGGTGCGGTGGGCGGCGGCCACCTTCAGGTCGCGCAGGCGGCGGTCGCGGGGGGTGGCCGGGCCGGAGAGTTCCATCTCGGTGCGGATGACGGTGCGGACCTGCCCGACGGCCTTGCGGCGTTCGGTGTCGTACGTGTCGACGATCCGCTCGTCCCAGTCGCCGCGCACGACGCCGGCGAGCTTCCAGCCGAGGTTGAGGGCGTCCTGGAGGCCGAGGTTGAGGCCCTGGCCGCCGAGGGGGACCACCGAGTGGGCGGCGTCGCCGACGAGCACGACCCGGCCCTCGCGGAACCGTTCGGCGACTCCGGGGCGCGGGTGGTAGGTGCGGGTCCACAGGGGTTCGCCGAGGCGGTACGGCAGGCTGGTGCGCTCGTCGACCATCCGCTGCCAGTCCGCCAGGGGGCGGTCCGACCAGTCGGTTTCACCGGGAGCGACGATGGTGGCGAGGCGGCAGACGCCGTCGGGCAGGTGGACCAGCGGCAGCAGCCCGCTGTCGGCGTAGTGGTACTCGACGGTGGAGACGCGCGGCCCGGTGACGGGGAAGTCCCCGAGCGCGATGCCGAGCGGGAAGGGGATGCCGGGGTAGGGGATGCCGAGGAGCCGGCGGGTGACGCTGCCCGCGCCGTCGGCGCCGATCAGCCAGTCCGTCTCCACCTGTTCGGTGCGTCCGTCGGCGTGATGGAGGGTGGCGGTGGGGAGCGGGCCGGAGG
The DNA here is from genome assembly GCF_055581065.1 of Streptomyces sp. NPDC031479. Lineage (NCBI taxonomy): Bacteria > Bacillati > Actinomycetota > Actinomycetes > Kitasatosporales > Streptomycetaceae > Streptomyces > Streptomyces sp. NPDC031479. The sequence continues at coordinate 150,105 of NZ_JBVIKC010000019.1, read as the reverse complement.
TGTCGAGCGCGGTCAGCTCGGCCCCGTACTCGATGGTGCCGCCCAGTTCGGTGAGGCGGCGGTGCAGCAGCACCTCCAGCTCGCTCTGGACGATGCCGAGTCCGTAGGGGCGGGCCGCGCCCAGCTTCGTCATCGGGACGGTGCCCAGGCGGCGTCCGCGGGAGAAGAAGCTGACGTCGTCGGCCCGGAAGCCGCGGGAGACGAGCTCGTCGGCGATGCCGGTCTTCTCCAGGAGTTCCAGCACCCGGGGCCAGATCATCACGGCGCGGGAGTGCGGGTCGAACTCCTCCTGCGGGGGCTTGGCGTCGACGATCCGTACGGGAACGGACTGCTGGAGGAGGTCGCAGGCCAGCAGGGTGCCGACGGCGCCCGCGCCGACGATGAGAACGCTCTGTCCCGTCATATCGCGGCCGCCTTGGTCTGCGGGGCGGGGCCGGTGCCCGCCAGGTGTGCCTCGATCGCCGCGGCCGCGGCGGCGGCGCCGCCCGCGTCCTGGCTCAGCCGCCGGAAGCGGGCCGCCGTGGCGGCGATCGCGGTGTCGGTGGTGACGGCCCGTACGGCCGCCCGCAGCGCCTCGGCGGAGGCGTCCGCCGGGTCGAGGCGCAGGCCCAGGCCCAGCTCGACGACCCGGTCGGCGATGATCTCCTGTTCGACCATCTGCGGGACGACGACCATGGGCGTGCCGAAGGAGAGGGCTTCCATCGTGCTGCCCATGCCGCCGTGGGTGACGAACGCGGCGGCCTGGGCGAGGACGGACAGCTGGGGGACGCTGCGGTGCACCTCGCAGTGCGGCGGGAGGGTGCCGAGGTCCGCCGGGTCGGCGTGCTGTCCGATGGACAGCACCAGGTGCAGGCCGCTGTCGGCGAACGCCTCGACGCAGGTCCGGTAGAAGGAGGTGGCGCGGTTGAAGACGGTGCCGAGGGAGACGAAGACCACCGGGCGGTCGGTGTCCCGCGGGTGCCAGGTGCCTTCGGCCTCCCGGCCGCCCAGGCTGGGTCCGACGAAGCGGTAGTGCTCGCCGAAGGCGGTCGCCTCGGGCTGGAACTCCCTGGGCAGGAAGGCCAGGTTGAGTTCCTCCTCGAAGTCCATGAACTCCTCGGCGCCGACCCCGTCGAGGCCGGCGGCGGCGAGGAACTCCGCCAGCCGTGCGTCGAACGCCGCGCCGTTGGCCTCGTGGGCGGCGGAGCGGCCGGTGCGGGCCAGCATCGCGTCCATCAGCGCGTAGGAGCGGCTGGAGGCGAGGGAGGGGAAGAACTGGACGGCGCGCGCGCCCCACCGGCGGGCCAGGGCGCGCCCGGCGAACGGCACCGTGTTGTCGTAGACGACGACGTCGGGGCGGTCGGCGCCGACGAAGGACTCCGCGAGGGCCATGCGGTCCGCGCTGCCGTGCAGGAAGAAGAGGGGCAGGGCGCTCGGGTCGTTCTCGGCGAAGGCGCTCGGCGACTGGCCGGGCGAGGTGGCGACGTCGTAGCGGCACACCTGCGCGCCGAGCCGGGTGAGCTGCTCCTCGAAGGCCCGGGTGGTGAAGTAGGTGACCCGGTGACCGCGCGAGACCAGCTCGGCGACGATGCCCAGGGTGGGCGACACGTGCCCGTGGGCGGCCACGCTGAAAAATGCGATGTGTGCCATCTGTTCCTCGGGGTGCGGTGGGGGCGAAGGGGGCGGGGGCGCGCGGTGCGCGCGCTGCCGGGCCGGCCGTGCGGCTGCCGGGGGGAGACGGCTCAGAGGCCGATTTCTCCGTTCAGGATGTCGAAGAGCTCCTCGTCGCTGACGTCGTCCACATCGGTGGCGGCCGGTGGCCGGACCGGGCCGCCGACCTGGGCGAGCAGGGCGCGCAGCCGGTCCTCCAGGTAGCGGGCGGTGACGGGGTCGGGTGCGGCGGTGCGCAGGCCCGCCGCGAGGTCGTCGAGCCGGCGCACGACGGCCGGGTCCGGCCGGTCGCCGGCCGGTGCCAGCTCGCGGTCGAGGAACTCGGCCAGGGCGACCGGGCTGGGGTGGTCGAAGACGAGCGTGGGCGAGAGCCGCAGTCCGGTCTCCGCGCCGAGCCGGTTGCGCAGTTCGATGGCGGCCAGCGAGTCCAGTCCCAGTTCCCGGAAGGAGCGTTCCGCCGGGACGTGGGCGGAGGTTCCGTGGCCGAGGACCGATCCGGTCTGGTTGCGGACCAGGTCGACGAGGAGCCTGCGGCGGGTGTCCGCGTCCGCTCCGGCGAGCCTGCGGGCGAACACGCCGCGCTCGGCGGCGGGCTGCTTGCGGGGCGGGCGGGCGCCGGCCGGGGTGCGGGCCGGGGCGGCGGCCGGCCGGGCGGCGACGAGGTTGGGTACGTCGGGCAGCGCGAGCGCCGCGTCGAGCAGGGCGAGGGCTTCGGCGTTGGTGAGCGGGACGGTGCCGTGGCGGGCCATGCGGGCGACGGCCTCGGGGCCGAGCCGGCCGGCCATGCCGCGTTCCTCGGCCCAGGGGCCCCACTGGAGGGACTGGGCGGGCAGGCCGAGGGCGCGGCGGTGGTGGGCGAAGGCGTCCAGGAAGCCGTTGGCGGCGGCGTAGTTGGCCTGGCCGGGGCTGCCCATGACGGCGGCCGCCGACGAGAAGAGGACGAACGCGTCAAGGGGGGCGCCCTTGGTCAGCTCGTGCAGGGCGACGGCGCCGGAGGCCTTGACCCGGATGACGCGTTCGAACTGTTCCTCCGTCAGGGTGCCGAGCAGTCCGTCGTCGACGACGCCGGCCGCGTGGACGACCGCCTTGAGGGGGCGGTCCGGGGGCAGCGCGGCCAGCGCGGCGGCGAGGGCCTCGCGGTCGGCGACGTCGCACGCGGCGAGCGTCACGCGGGCGCCGAGTCCGCGCAGGTCCGCGGCGAGTTCCCCGGCGCGCGGGCCGTCGGCGCCGCTGCGGCTGAGCAGCAGCAGGTCGGTGGCGCCGTGCCGGCGTACGAGGTGCTCGGCGACGACCGCGCCGAGGCCGCCGGTGCCACCGGTGATCAGGACGGTGCCGTCGATGGCGGGCGCCGGGGCGGCGGGGGCGGTCCCGGGGGGCGTCGGGCTCTGGGCCCTGCGGACCGGGCGGGGGGCCAGCAGCTTCCCGTCGCGGACGGCGGCCTCCCGCTCGTCCACGGTGAGGGCGCCGGGCAGCGCGGCCCAGGACCGGGGCCGCCCGTCGAGTTCGACGACGAGGAACTTTCCGGGGTGCTCGGCCTGTGCGGTGCGCAGCAGGGCGCGGACGGCTCCCCGGGTCGTGCCGGCCGGGTCGCCGTTCGGGACGACCAGGACGAGCCGGGCCGTCTCCGCGAGCGGGGACCCGGTCCACCGCCGCAGCAGGCAGGCGGTCCGCCAGGACGCCTCGCGGGCGTGGCGGGCCAGGTCGTCCCGGTCGGCCGGCTCGGGCAGTTCCAGCAGGTGCAGGACCGTGGTGGGGGCCTCGGCGGCCCGTTCGAGTGCCTCCAGGTCCGGGTGTGTGGTGACGGCTACGCCGAGTGGTGCGAGCGCATCGGCCAGGGCGGACGCCGGGGCGGTGGTCGGGGCGGACGCCGGGTCGGTGGTCGGGGCGGACGACGGGTCGGTGGTCGGGGCGGACGCCGGGTCGGGCCCGAGCAGTGCCACGGCGCCCGTGGGCGCGGGGCCCGGCTCCAGCGGCTGCCAGTCGGTCTCCAGCAGGGCCGCGGCGTCGCCCGCGAGGTCCTCCGGGCGCATCCGGCGCAGGGTCAGCGAGGTGACCGAGGCCACCGGTTCGCCCAGCGCGTCGGTGATCTCCAGCGACAGGGTGTCGGCGTCGGTCCGCGTCAGGTGGGCCCGTACCGAGGCCGCGCCCGGCCGGTGGAGGGTCATCCCCTGCCAGGTGAACGGCAGCCGGCCGGCGTCGTCGGACCCGCCGGGCGACTCGATGAAGCCGGTGTGCAGGGCGGCGTCGAAGAGGGCGGGGTGGAAGGCGAACCGTGCCGCGTCGTCGGCGTCCGCCGCGGGCAGGGCCACCTCGGCGAAGATCTCGTCGCCCCGGCGCCAGGCGGCCTTCAGGCCCTGGAACGCCGGGCCGTAGTCGAATCCCATGGCGGCGGCGCGGACGTACGCGTCGCCCGCCCCGACCGGTTCGGCACCGTCCGGCGGCCACACCAGCGACCCGGCCGGCGGGACGACGGCCGGCGCGGAGCCGGTGAGGATCCCGCTCGCGTGCCGGGTCCAGGCCGCGTCGGGGTCACCGGCCGGCCGCGCGTACACGGCCACCGACCGGGGCCCGGGTTCCCCGTCGGGGTCCGCGGGTGCCAGCACCGTCTGGACCTCGGCCACGGCGGCCTCGGGCAGGCGCAGCGGGGCGAGGACGGTCAGCTCGTCGAGGGTGTCGCAGCCCGCCTCGCGGCCGGCGCGCAGGGCCATCTCCACGAAGGCGGTGCCGGGCACGATCACCGTGCCGTTGACCACGTGGTCGGCCAGCCACGGGTGCGTACGGGCCGACAGGCGGCCGGAGAGGACCACCTCGTCGGAGGCCGCGTGGTCGAGCACGGTGGTGAGCAGCGGGTGCGCGTCCGGCTCGTACGCTCCGGCCGGGCGCGGGCGCGGCCAGTAGCGCTGCCGCTGGAAGGCGTAGCCGGGCACGCCGGGCGAGCGGGTACCGGGGCCGAAGTACGCGGCCCAGTCGGGGTCGGTGCCCCGGGCGAACAGCGCGGCCAGGGCGGCGGCGAGGGTGTGCTCCTCGGCCTGGCGGCGGCGCATGAGGGGGACGAACCCGGTCGCCCCGGCGTGGGCCTCGGTGACGCACTGCTGGGCCATCGCGGTCAGGACGGCGTCGGGGCCGATCTCCAGGTACGTACGGACGCCGGCGGCCTCCAGGTGGAGGACGGCGTCGTGGAAGCGGACGGCTTCGCGGACGTGCGTCACCCAGTAGGCGGGGGAGGTGAGTTCCCCGGCGGTGGCGAGGGTGCCCGTGAGGGTGGAGACGAGCGGGATCTCGGGGGCGTGGTAGGTGAGGGATTCCGCGACCTCACGGAACGCCTCCAGCATCGGCTCCATCAGCGGGGAGTGGAAGGCGTGCGAGACCGTGAGGCGCTTGGTCTTGTGGCCCCGCTCGGCCAGCTGCGCGGCCACCTCCAGGACGGCCGCCTCGGCGCCCGAAACCACCACCGCCGACGGACCGTTGACCGCCGCGATGTCGACGTCGGCCGACAGCAGCGGACGGACCTCGGCCTCGGCCGCCTGGACGGAGACCATCGCGCCGCCCTCCGGCAGCGCGCCCATCAGGGCGCCGCGGGCCGACACCAGCCGGGCCGCGTCCGCCAGCGACAGCACCCCGGCCACGTGCGCGGCGGCGATCTCGCCGATCGAGTGACCGGCGACGAAGTCCGGACGCAGGCCCAGCGACTCCGCGAGGCGGTACAGCGCCACCTCGACGGCGAAGAGGGCCGGCTGGGTGAACTCCGTGCGGTGGATCTCCTCGCCGCCCCCGAACACCAGGTCCTTCAGGGGGAGGTCGAAGTGGGTGCACGCCTCGTCGAACGCGGCGGCGAACACCGGCTGGGCCTCGTACAGCTCACGGCCCATACCGGGGCGCTGCGCGCCCTGGCCGGTGAAGAGGAAGGCGGACCTGCCCGGGGTGGCCGGGTCGGGGGCCGTGCCGGCCAGAGCCTCCAGGGCGGCCAGGGCCTCGGTCCGGTCGTGTGCGACCACGGCGGCACGGTGCTCGAAGGCCTTGCGGCTCACCGCCAGCGACCGGCCCACGGCCGTGAGGTCGGCCCCGGGATCGGCCGACACCCGGGCCAGCAGCCGCTCGGCCTGGGCGCGGAGCGCGTCCGCGTCACGGCCCGACAGCGGCCAGGGCGCGGCGGCGGGAGAGCGGTCCGACGGCCCGGCGGGGGCTGCGGGTGCGGGGGCGGCGGGTGCGGGGGGTGCCTCCTCCAGGATGACGTGCGCGTTGGTGCCGCTGATCCCGAAGGAGGACACGGCCGCGCGGCGCGGCTCGTCCGCCGGGGCCCAGGCCAGGGGGTCGGTCAGCAGCCGGACCGCGCCCGCCGTCCAGTCGACCTGCGGGGTCGGGGCGTCCACGTGCAGGGTCTTGGGGACGAGGCCGTGCCGCATCGCGAGGATCATCTTGATCACGCCGGCCACGCCGGCCGCGGCCTGGGTGTGGCCGAGGTTGGACTTGAGGGAGCCCAGCCACAGCGGACGGTCGGCCGGGCGGTCCTGCCCGTAGGTGGCGAGCAGGGCCTGGGCCTCGATCGGGTCGCCGAGCGGCGTCCCGGTGCCGTGCGCCTCCACCACGTCGACCTGCCCGCCCGTCAGGCCGGCGTTGGCGAGGGCCTGGCGGATGACGCGCTGCTGGGAGGGGCCGTTGGGGGCGGACAGGCCGTTGGAGGCGCCGTCCTGGTTGACCGCGGACCCCTTGAGGACCGCCAGGACCTCGTGGCCGTTGCGGCGGGCGTCCGAGAGCCGCTCGACGAGGAGCAGGCCGACGCCCTCGGACCAGCCGGTGCCGTCGGCCGCCGCCGCGAACGCCCGGCACCGCCCGTCGGGCGACAGGCCGCGCTGGCGGCTGAAGTCGACGAAGGCGTCGGGGGTGGACATGATGGTCACCCCGCCGACGAGGGCGAGTCCGCACTCGCCGCGCCGCAGGGCCTCCGCCGCGAGGTGCAGGGCGACGAGGGAGGACGAGCAGGCGGTGTCCACCGTCAGCGCGGGCCCCTCGAAGCCGAAGCTGTACGCGATCCGGCCCGAGACGACGCTGCTCGCGCCGCCCGTGCCCAGGTAGCCCTCCAGGTCCTCGGCGGACCGCGCCACCAGGGCCGTGTAGTCCTGGCCGTTGGATCCGACGTAGACGCCGGTGCGGCTGCCGCGCAGGGAGTCGGGGTCGATGCCCGCCTGCTCGAACAGCTCCCAGGAGGTTTCCAGCAGCAGCCGCTGCTGGGGGTCCATGGCGAGGGCCTCGCGCGGGGAGATCCCGAAGAAGCCGGCGTCGAAGTCGCCCACGGCGGGCAGGAAGCCGCCCGCCGTCGCGTACGTGGTCCCGGGCGCGTCGGGGTCCTCGTCGAACAGGCCGTCGAGGTCCCAGCCGCGGTCCTGCGGGAACGGGCCCACGGCGTCGACGCCGTCCGCCAGCAGGGTCCACAGGCCGTCGGCCGAGGTGACCCCGCCCGGGAAGCGGCAGGCGACCCCGACGACCACCACGGGGTCGGCGGCGTCCGCCACCGGGCCCGCCACGGCGGCCTCGGTCACCGAACCGACCAGTTCGCCCCGCAGGAACTCCGCCAGCGCGACCGGGCTGGGGTAGTCGAAGGCGAGGGAGGCCGGCAGGCGCAGTCCGGTGACCGCGCCGAGCCGGCTGCCGAGTTCCACCGAGGCCAGCGAGTCGAAGCCCAGCTGCCGGAAGGACCGCTCGGGGGCGATGGCGTCCGGTGACGGGTGCATCAGCAGGTCGGCGGCGTGCCCGCGGATCAGTTCGACGAGGGCCGCGCGCTGCCGGTCCGGGCTCAGGCCTGCCAGCGTGCCGGCGAATCCGGACGCCGGTCCGGGGAGCGCCGCGCCGGTGATCGCCCGCAGGACGGCCCGGCGGGCCGCCGGGCCGTGGGCCCGTGCGTACCGGTCCCAGTCGATGTCGGCGGCCAGTACGGCGGTTTCGCCGTGGCGGATCGCGCCGTCCAGCAGCCGCAGGGCCCGCCGCGGGCTCATCGGGCGGAAGCCGGTGCGGCGCATGCGTTCGCGGACGACGGCGTCGGCCGCGGCCATGCCCTCGCCGTCCCAGGCGCCCCACGCGACGGCGGTGGCCGGCAGGCCTTCGCGGCGGCGCTGCCGGGCGAGGGCGTCCAGGGCGGCGTTCGCCGCCGCGTAGTTCCCCTGTCCGGCGGCGCCGAGGACGCCGGCGAGCGAGGAGAAGAGGACGAACGCGTCGAGGGCCAGGCCGCGCGTGAGCCGGTGCAGGGTGAGGGCGGCGTCCGTCTTGCCGGCCAGTACGCCGGTGAGCTGCGCGGGGGTGAGGGCGCTCAGCACGCCGTCGTCGAGGACTCCGGCCGTGTGGAAGACGGCCGTCAGCGGATGTTCGGCCGGCACCTCGGCGAGCAGGGCGGCGAGGGCGTCCTCGTCGGAGACGTCGCAGGCCGCGAGGGTGACCTCGGCCCCCAGGGCGGCCAGGCCTTCGACGAGCGCGGCGGCGCCGGGGGCGTCGGCGCCCCGCCGGCTGACGAGCAGCAGGTGGTCGGCGCCGGCCTCGGCGAGCCGGCGGGCGACGTGGCCGCCGAGGGCGCCGGTGCCGCCGGTGACCAGGACGGTGCCGCGCGGCGACCAGTCGCGGGCGGGCTGCGACCCCGACCAGCCGGTCCGCACCAGCCGCCGGGCGTGGAGCCCGGAGGGCCTCAGGGCGGTCTCGTCCTCGTCGGCGCCGCCGCACAGGAGGGCGCACAGCCGTCGCAGGGCGTCGGCGTCGGGCTCCTCGGGCAGGTCGACCAGGCCGCCCCAGCCGGCGGGGAGTTCCAGCGCGGCCACCCGGCCCAGGCCCCAGAGCTGGGCCTGGCGGGGACGCACGGGGCCGTCGTCGTGGCCGTCGACCGCGACGGCTCCGCGCGTGGCGATCCACAGGGGCGCCGACAGGCCGGTGTCCCCGAGGGCCTGGATCAGGGCGAGGGTGGCGGCCGTCGCGTCGGCGCTGTCGGCGGTCTCTCCGCCGGTGCCGACGCCGGTGCCGGTGTCGGTGTTGACGCCGGTGTCGACGCCGAGGAGGGACAGCACGCCCGCGAGGCCGTCCGCCGGGAGGGCGGGGGCGATCCGCCGGGCGAGGACGGTCCGGTCGTGCTCGGCGGCGGTCAGGGGCAGCTCCACGACGTGGGCGCCCCGGTCGGCCAGCGCGGCGAGGACGGCGTCGGTGGCCCCCGCCCGGCGGCCGGCGTCCGTGACGACCAGCCAGGAGCCGGGCGCTGCGGGCGCCTCGGAGGGGTCGTCGAGGCGCTCCCACGTCTCGCGGTAGAGCAGGTCGTCGTCCGTTTCGGGGAGGCGACCGGAGGCGGCCGTCAGGGGCGCGGCGGGCCAGTAGCGCTGCCGCTGGAACGGGTACGTCGGCAGGTCGACGCGGCGACCGGACAGCAGGCGCGTCCAGTCGGGGTCGAAGCCGCGGACGAACGCTCCCGCGAGGGCGGACGTCAGGGTGACCGTCTCGGCGCGGTCGCGGCGCAGCAGGGGCAGGAGGGTGGCGGGTTCGTCGAGGCAGGCCTGTCCCATGGCGGTGAGGACGGCGTCGGGGCCGATCTCCAGGTAGGTGCGGACGCCGGCCGTCTCCAGGTGGCGCATGGCGTCGTGGAAGCGGACGGCCTCGCGGACGTGCGTCACCCAGTAGGCGGGGGAGGTCAGTTCCCCGGCGGTGGCGAGGGTGCCCGTGAGGGTGGAGACGACCGGGATCGCCGGAGCCGCATAGGTCAGGGACTCGGCGACTTCGCGGAAGGCCTCCAGCATCGGCTCCATCAGCGGGGAGTGGAAGGCGTGCGAGACCGTGAGGCGCTTGGTCTTGTGACCCCGCTCGGCCAGCTGCGCGGCCACCTCCAGTACGGCCCGCTCGGCGCCTGAAATCACCACTGATGAGGGCCCGTTGACCGCCGCGATGTCCACATCGGAGCGGAGTAGCGGGCGGACCTCGGCCTCGGCCGCCTGGACGGAGACCATCGCGCCGCCCTCCGGCAGCGCGCCCATCAGCGCGCCGCGGGCCGACACCAGCCGGGCCGCGTCCGCCAGCGACAGCACCCCGGCCACGTGCGCGGCGGCGATCTCGCCGATCGAGTGACCCGCCAGGAAGCCGGGGCGGATGCCGTAGGACTCCAGCAGGCGGTACAGCGCCACCTCGACGGCGAAGAGGGCCGGCTGGGTGAACTCCGTGCGGTGGATCTCCTCGCCGCCCCCGAACACCAGCTCCTTCAGCGGCAGGTCGAAGTGCGCGCACACCTCATCGAACGCCCCGGCGAACACCGGCTGCGCCCCGTACAGCTCACGGCCCATCCCCGGACGCTGCGCGCCCTGGCCGGAGAAGAGGAAGGCAAGCTTCCCGCCGGACACCGCGCCCTCGACGGCCCCGGACGCCGGACGGCCCGCGGCCAGGGCCTCCAGGGCGGACAGCAGACCGTCCCGGTCCGCCGCCACCACGGCCGCCCGGGTGCCCAGGGCCGCCCGCGAGGTCGCCAGCGAGAAGGCCACGTCCGCCACGTGCAGGTCCGTGTCCGCCGTCACCCGCTCCAGCAGCCGGCCCGCCTGCGCCCGCACCGCCTGCGCGTCCCGGCCCGACAGCACCCACAGGGGCAGGGGGGCGTCCGCCGTCGGCGGCTCCGGCGCGCTGAGGGGCGGTGCTTCCTCCAGGATGACGTGGGCGTTGGTGCCGCTGATGCCGAAGGAGGAGACGGCGGCCCGGCGGGGTTCGCCCGTCTCGGGCCAGGTGACGCTCTCACCGAGCAGTTCGACCCGGCCGGCCGTCCAGTCGACGTGCGGGGTGGGCGCGTCGACGTGCAGGGTGCGGGGCAGGATGCCGTGGCGCATCGCCGTCATCATCTTGATGACGCCGGCCATGCCCGCCGCGGCCTGGGTGTGGCCCAGGTTCGACTTGACGGAGCCCAGCCACAGCGGCCGGTCCGTCGCCGCCCGGTCCTGTCCGTAGGTGGCGAGGAGCGCCTGCGCCTCGATGGGGTCGCCGAGGGTCGTGCCCGTGCCGTGGGCCTCGACGGCGTCGACCTGGCGGGCCGTCAGGCCGGCGTTGGCGAGGGCCTGGCGGATGACGCGCTGCTGGGAGGGGCCGTTGGGGGCGGACAGGCCGTTGGATGCGCCGTCCTGGTTGACCGCGGACCCCTTGAGGACCGCGAGGACCTCGTGGCCGTTGCGGCGGGCGTCCGAGAGCCGCTCGACGAGGAGCAGGCCGACGCCCTCGGACCAGGCGGTGCCGTCGGCGGCGGCGGCGAAGGGCTTGCAGCGGCCGTCGGGGGCCAGTCCGCGCTGGCGGCTGAAGTCGACGAAGGAGGCCGGGGTGGACATCAGGGCGACACCGCCGGCCACGGCGAGCGAGCATTCGCCCCGGCGCAGGGCCTCGGCCGCGAGGTGCAGGGCGACGAGGGAGGACGAGCACGCCGTGTCGACGGTCAGCGCGGGGCCCTGGAACCCGTAGAAGTAGGACAGCCGGCCCGACAGGACGCTGCCCGCGCCGCCCGTGCTGAGGTACCCCTCCAGGCCGCTCTCCCCGGCGAGCCGGGGCGCGTAGTCGTGGTACATCTGCCCGGCGTAGACGCCGGTGCGGCTGCCGCGCAGGGAGTCGGGGTCGATGCCCGCCCGCTCGAACAGCTCCCAGGAGGTCTCCAGCAGCAGCCGCTGCTGGGGGTCCATGGCGAGGGCCTCGCGCGGGGAGATCCCGAAGAAGCCGGCGTCGAAGTCGGCGGCCCCGTCGAGGAACCCGCCGTCGCGGGTGTACGTGGTCCCGGGCGCGTCGGGGTCGGCGTCGAACAGGCCGTCGAGGTCCCAGCCGCGGTCCTGCGGGAAGGGACCGACGGCATCGGCGCCGGAGGCGACCAGCCGCCAGAGTTCCTCGGGCGATCCCACACCGCCCGGGAACCGGCAGGCGGCGCCGACCACGACGACCGGGTCGGCGGCGTCGGCCCGCGGGTCCTGCCCGGCCCGCTCCCCCGGCGCGGGGGCGGAGGTCCCGTCGAGGAGTGCGCCGCGCAGGAAGCGGGCCAGCAGGAGCGGGCTCGGGTGGTCGAACGCCAGCGAGGCCGGAAGCCGCAGGCCGGTGGCGGTGGACAGGCGCGTGGCCAGCCTGACCGAGGCCATGGAGTCGAAGCCGAGCGGCCGGGACCGCTCGCGGGGGTCGGAGGCGGGGGCGGTGCCGCGGACGTCGGCGATGGCGTCGGCGACGATGCGCAGCAGGCGCCGTTCGCGGCCGGCCTCGCCCAGGGGGGCCAGTTCCGCGGTCAGCCTCAGCGTCAGTGCCGGGTCCCCGGTGGCCGTGGCGGTGGCGGTGGCGCGTGCCGGCTCGTCGCCGAACGCGTGGACGCGGACGGCCGGTTCGCCCTCGATCAGCGCGGCGTCGAGGCCTTCGGCCAGCTCCCGCCCGGTGACCTCCGGTGCCGCGCTCAGGGAGAGCGCCGTACGGCCGTCCGCGCGCAGGCGCCGGGCGACGGCGTCGAAGACGGTACCGGGTACGGCACCGGGCCCGGTGGGGGTGAGCAGGACCACGGCGTGCGTGTCGAAGCCGGTCAGGGCACGGTCGGCCGCCTCGGCGTCGGCGGGGTCGCAGGCGGCGCGGACGACGTCCGGGCACAGGTGGGCGCCGGTCAGGTGGGCGGCCAGGGCCGCGGCGCGGTCCTGCTCGCCCGGTCCGGTGATCAGGAGCACGGGGGTGCCGGCCAGTGCGCTCGTGTCGTCGGCGGGGAGCGAGGCGGGCAGCGGCGCCGGTTCGGGCAGGGTCCGGCCGACCCGCTCGTGGTGGGTGGAGCCGGCCGCGAGGAGCCGCGAGGGCTCGGAGCCGTTCCCGACCAGGCCGCGGACGGTCTTGCCGGAGGCGGTCCGGGGGATGCGGGTCGTGAGGTGGAGCGCGGCGGGCACCTTGAAGTAGGCGAGCTGCTCGCGGCACCGGGTCAGGATGTCCGCGGGCGACAGGCTCCGGCCGTCCTTGGGCACCACGTAGGCGACGGGGACCTCGCCTAGTCCGGGGTGGGGGCGCGCGACGACGGCGGCGTCGGCGACGGCTTCGTCGGCGCGGATCAGGTCCTCGATCTCGGCGGGGTGGATGTTCTCGCCGCCCCGGATGATCAGTTCCTTGAGCCGTCCGGTGATGGTCAGGAAGCCGTCGGCGTCGAGCCGTCCCAGGTCGCCGGTGCGGTACCAGCCGTCGTGGAAGGCCGCCGCGGTCGCCTCGGGGGCGTGGTGGTAGCCGAGCATCAGGCTGGGGCTGTCGACCCAGATCTCGCCCTCGTCGCCGCCGGGGACGTCGAGCCGGGTGGCCGGGTCGACGACGCGCAGGCCCAGGCCCGGTACGGGGCGGCCGCAGGAGCCGGGGACGCGCGGTCCGGTGAGCGGGTTGCAGGTGATGACGCCGGTGGTCTCGGTGCTGCCGTAGCTGTCGATCAGCGGGACGCCGAAGGCCTCGGCGAAGCGTTCGCCGAGGGCCGCGCCGGTCACCGCGCCGGCCACCAGGAACGCCCGCAGTCCGGTGAGGGCCGGTTCGCCCTCGCCCGCGCTGTCCAGCAGGTGGTGGCACAGCGTCGGGACGGCCGCCATCAGGGTGTACGGGGCCGCGCGCAGTTCGGCGATCACCTCGCCCGGAGTGAAGTCGGCCATGATCCGCGCGGAGGCGCCGGTGGCGGTGACGCCGAGGACGCAAAGGTTGAACGCGAAGCTGTGGTGCAGCGGCAGGGGCCACAGCAGCCGGTCGTCCTCGGTGATGCCGAGGACCGCCGGGTAGCCGGCCGCGACGGACCGGAGGCCGGCGCGCTGGGTGGACAGGACGCCCTTGGGGGCGCCGGTGGTGCCGGAGGTGTAGAGCATCCAGGCGACCTCGTCGAGGCCGAGGTCGTCCGGGGCGGGCACGGCCGGGTCGGTGGCGCACAGCCGCGCGAAGTCGTGGACGTCGTGGGTGGCGGGGGTGGCGGGGGTGTCCTCGTGGGTGTCCTCGGGGGTGTCGCCCGGTGCGGAGAGGACGACGAAGCGGATGCCGTGGCCGACCGCGTCCAGGCGGCGGTACTGCGCGAGGCGGGGCGCGTCGGTGATGACGAGGACGGCTTCGGAGTCGTCGAGGACGTGCCTCAGTTCCGCGTCCCCCGCGTGCGGGTTGACCGGTACGGCGACGAGGGACGCCCGGGTCGCGGCGAGGAATCCCTCGACCGTCTCCACCCGGTTGCCCAGGTGGACGAGGACGCGTCGGCCGCGGCCGTCCGCGAGGGCGGCGAGGTGACCGGCGAGCCGGCCCGTCGTCGTCGCCAGTTCCCCGTACGTGACGCCGCGCGTCCCGTCGGAGTAGGCGGTCCGGGCGGCGCGCTCGCGTGCGTGCTCCCGGAGGAGTTCCGAGATCGGCCTGACAAGGCCGGCCCGCACACCCTGCTCCCCCATTGCGTGTCCCTCGCATCCGATCGACCACATTGATCCGGACCAATGCTCTTACCGAACGGGAGAAAGCTTTATGAATTTCTTTGGCTTCCCCCGCCAGGCGGCCGATACTATGCGAACCGACAAGCGAGATCAACTTCAATAGTGGTGTTACCCAGGGCGACCCCTATCAGCCCCTATAAACCCCTGAGGAAACCCCTACCAGAGCCCGCCAGGCAACCCCTATAAAGCAATCCGAGGAGTATTCGTGTCCCTTCCGATAATGGATGACGAGTTTTTGAGCAACCCCTATCCGGCCTTCGCCGGCCTCAGGGCGCAGGGGCCGGTGCACCGGATGCTGCTGCCCAGCGGCCTGCGGGTATGGGCGGTTGTCAGCCACGAGGAGGCCCGGGTCGCGATGACCCACCCGGCGCTGTCCAAGGACATCGACACCTCCGTCGAGCTGGGCTACTTCGACCGCGAGATGAGCGCCGGCGGCACACCCCGGCTGGAGCACAGCTCGGTGGGCCGGCACATGCTCAACATGGACCCGCCGGGCCACACCCGGCTGCGCAAGCTGGTCAACAAGGCCCTGACCGCGCGGAGCGTGGAGCGGCTGCGGCCCACGATCGAGCGGATCAGCGCGGACCTGCTGGACGCGGCCGAGAAGGCCGCCGCGGAATCGGGCGACGGCACCGTGGACCTCGTGGAGCACTACACCGCGGTGTTCCCGGTCAAGGTGCTCGGGGAGCTGCTGGGCATCACGGCCGAGCACCTGCCGATCCTGGTGGGGCTGACGGGCGCCATCATGTCGAACGACAACGAGAACGCCGGCGCGAACATGGCGAAGTTCGGGCAGCACATCGGCGCGATGATCCAGCAGAAGCGGGCCGATCCGGGCGACGACCTCATCAGCGCCCTGGTGACCGCCCGCGACGACCAGGACCAGCTGTCCGACGTGGAACTGGTCTCGACGGTCTTCCTGCTGGTGGTGGCGGGATACGAAACCACCGTGAACATGATCGGGCACGGCGTGCGG
Source organism: Streptomyces sp. NPDC031479 (assembly GCF_055581065.1). Taxonomy (NCBI): domain Bacteria; kingdom Bacillati; phylum Actinomycetota; class Actinomycetes; order Kitasatosporales; family Streptomycetaceae; genus Streptomyces; species Streptomyces sp. NPDC031479. The sequence continues at coordinate 135,057 of NZ_JBVIKC010000019.1, read as the reverse complement.
GCGCTGCTGAACCATCCGGAACAGCTCGCGGCGGTCCGCGAGGACCCGGCCCTCATTCCGGCCGCCAACGAGGAATTCCTCCGCTACGAGGGTCCGGGGAACCGGGCGACCCTGCGCTACGCGACCGAGCCGCTGGAACTGGGCGGCGTGACCGTCGGGGCGGGCGAATACGTGTCGGTGCTGCTCGGGTCGGCCAACCGGGACGAGGCGAAGTTCGCCTGCCCGCACATGCTCGATGTGGCCCGGTCCACCAACGGACATCTGGGATTCGGGCACGGAATCCACTACTGCGTCGGCGCGCCGCTCGCCCGTGCGGAAATGGAAATCGCGCTGCGCGATATCCTCACCCGATTCCCCGGCCTTTCCCTCGCCGTGCCGGATTCGGAATTGCGCTGGCGCAAGAGTTTCATGATGCAGGGCCTGGAGACGCTTCCGGTGCGACTGCGCCCGTAGCGGGAAGCGGGAAAAGGAAAGGGCCTGCGCCCGGCGGATCGTTCCGCCCGGCGCAGGCCCTCCTGCTTGTCCCTACTTGCCGAACTCCGCCCGGATGAAGTCGAAGATCTCGTCGGCGGAGGCGGTGCCCAGGGCCGCGGTGGCACCGGTGCCCCCGTCCGCGTCCGTCCCGTCCGCGGGCCCGGCGGGCGATGCCGTCGCCAGGAGCGCCAGCAGGCCGTTCAGGCGCGCGGAAACATCCGCCCGTACGTCCTCGGACGCGTCGGAGGCGACCGCCCGCAGGGTGCCCTCCAGCCGGTCCAGTTCGCCGAACACCGGCGGGCGGACCTCCTCGACGACGAGCAGGCCGCGCAGGTGGGCGGCGAGCGCGGCCGGCGTCGGGTAGTCGAAGACGAGGGTGGTGGGCAGGCGCAGCCCGGTGGCGGTGCCGAGGCGGTTGCGGAGCTGGACCGCGGTGAGGGAGTCCAGCCCCAGTTCCAGGAAGCCCCGGTCGGCCTCGACGGCCTGCGGCCCGGCGTGGCCGAGGACGGTGGCGGCGTGGCCGCGCACCAGGTCGGACAGGATCCGCGTGCGCTCGTTCTCCGGGAGTCCCGCCAGCTGCTGCGCCAGGGAGGTCGGCGGCGCCGCCTCGACGGCCGCTGCCCGGCGCACCGGTACGGGGACCAGGGCGCGCAGCAGCGACGGCACGCTCTCGCCGGCCGCGGCCTGGGCGCGCAGCGCCGCGAGGTCCACCCGCATCGGCACGAGCACGGCCTCGTCGCGGGTGAGGGCGGCGTCCAGGAGTTCCAGGCCCTCGGCGGTCGTCAGGGCCTGGGCGCCCGCGCGCTCGATGCGGGCGATGCCGGCCCCGTCGAGGTGCCCGGTCATGCCGCTGCGTTCGGCCCACAGGCCCCAGGCGAGGGACTGGGCGGGCAGGCCGAGGGAGCGCCGGTGCTGGGCGAGGGCGTCGACGTAGGCGTTGGCCGCCGCGTAGTTGCCCTGGCCGGGGGCGCCGAACAGGCTCGCGGCGGAGGAGAAGAGGACGAACGCCGACAGGTCCAGGCCGGCGGTGAGTTCGTGGAGGTGCCCGGCCGCGTCGGCCTTGGGGCGCAGGACCGCGTCGAAGCGCTCCGGGGTGAGGGACTCGATCACACCGTCGTCCAGGACCCCCGCCGTGTGGATGACGGCGGTGAGCGGGTGGGCCGCCGGGACCGAGGCCAGGAGGGCGGCCACGGCGTCGCGGTCGGCGGTGTCGCAGGCGGCGACGGTGACCGAGGCGCCCGCCTCGGACAGTTCGGCGACGAGGTCCTCGGCGCCGCCGGAGCGGGAGGCCAGCAGGAGGTGGCGTACGCCGTGTTCGGTGACCAGGTGGCGGGCGACGGCCCGGCCGAGGGTTCCGGTGCCGCCGGTGACCAGGACGGTACCGCCGGGTGCCAGGAGCGGCTCGCGCGGTGCGGGGGCGGCGTCCGTCGCGGTGGCGGCGGTCGCGCTCGTGGTCGTACGGGCCAGGCGCGGGGCGTGGACCGTACCGCCGCGCAGCGCGGTCTGGGGTTCCGCGGAGGCCACGGCCCGGCCCAGGGCGCTCTCGTCGGCGGCTCCGAGCGCGCTCTCGGCGGTGTCCCCGGCGGCCGGCTCCAGGTCGATCAGCAGGAACCGCTCGGGGTGCTCCGACTGCGCCGAGCGCACCAGGCCCCACACGGCGGCCTGGACCAGGTCCGGGGCCCCGTCGGCCTCCCCCGTCATCACGGCGCCCCGGGTGACGACGGCGAGGCGGGAGTCCGCGAGGCGGGAGTCGGCGAGCCAGGACCGCAGCAGTTCCAGGGTGGCGGCGGTAGCGGAGCGCACGTCGGGGGCGCCCGCTGCGGGCGAGGCCAGTACGAGCGCGGGGGCGGCGGTGAGCTCCGCGAGGTGCCCGATCCGCTGCGCGCCGGCCGCCGGGCCGGGGGTGGCGCCGCCGAGCACCGCCCAGGGGCCGCCGGGGGCCGCCTGCGCGGCCGGGAGCGGGGTCCAGTCGAGGCGGAACAGCGCGTCGGCGTGCCGGGAGCGGGCGGCGGCGAGCCGGTCGCGGGTCAGCGGGCGCAGCACCAGGGAGGCGACGGTGGCCACCGGGAGGCCGGTCTGGTCGGCGAGTTGGAGGGAGACGGCGTCGTTGCCGGCGGGCGCGAGGGCGACCCGCAGGGCCGTGGCGCCGGTGGCGTGCAGGGTCACGTCGTGCCAGGAGAAGGGCATCCGCCCCTGGCCGATCCCGCCGTCCCCGCCGTCCCCGCCGTCCCCGCCGGGCAGCGCGCCGAGCGGGATCGCGTGCAGGGCGGAGTCCGAGAGGGCGGGGTGCAGGCCGAAGCGGCCGGCCGGGTCCCGCTGGTCCTCGGGGAGGCCGACCTCGGCGAAGACCTCGTCGCCCCGGCGCCACGCGGCGCGCAGCCCCCGGAAGACGGGCCCGTACCCGAAGCCCGCCTCGGCGAAGCGGTCGTAGAGGTCCGTCACGTCGACCGGGTGCGCCCCCTCGGGCGGCCACACGCCGAAGCCGGCGGTGGCGGGGGCGGTGTCCGGGGCGAGGTGCCCGCCGGCCTGGCGGGTCCACGGCCGCCCGGCCCCGGCCGGGTCGCCGTCCGGGCCGTCGCCGCCGTCCGGGCCGTCGCCGCGCGCGTACACGGCCACCGGCCGGCGGCCGGCGTCGTCCGGTGCGCCGACGGTGAGCTGGACCTGGACACCGCCCTGCTCGGGCAGCGGCAGCGGGGCCTCCAGGACGAGTTCCTCCACCCGGGGGCAGCCGAGCCGGCGGCCGGCGTGCAGGGCCAGTTCCAGGAAGGCCGTGCCCGGCAGGAGCGCGTCGCCGAGCAGGGCGTGGTCGGCGAGCCAGGGATGGGAGGTGCGCGAGAGGCGGGTGGTGAAGAGGAAGCCGTCGGTGTCGGGCAGCGGGACGGCGGCGCCGAGCAGGGGGTGTCCGGCGGAGCCGAGGCCGAGCGCGGTGGCGTCGCCGGCGGGGGCGAAGGCCTCCGGCCAGTACCGGCTGCGCTGGAAGGCGTACGTGGGCAGGTCGACGGGCCGGGCCGGCCGGCCGGAGCGCGCCGCGGCCCAGTCCACGTCGACGCCGTGGACGTGGGCGGTGGCGAGCGAGGTCAGGAAGCGGGCGGGGCCGCCGGAGTCGCGGCGCAGGGTCTCGCCCAGGAAGGCGTCGGTGCCGGCTTGTTCGAGGGTCTCGGCCAGCCCCACGCCGAGCACCGGGTGCGGGCCGATCTCCAGGAAGTGGGCGTAGCCGTCGGCGGCCAGGGCCCGGACGGCCGGTTCCAGCCGGACGGTCTGGCGCATGTTGCGGTACCAGTAGCCGGCGTCCAGCTCCTCGGTCTCCAGCAGGGTGCCGGTCACGGTGGAGTAGTAGGGGACGGCGGATCCGGCGGGGGCGACCGGGGCGAGGGCGTCGAGCATCCGCTCGCGCACCTCCTCGATGCGGGCCGAGTGCCCCGGGGTGTCCACGCCGTGGACCCGCCGGGCCCAGACGCCGTCGGCCGTGAGCTTCTCCAGGAGTTCGTCCAGGGCCGTGCGGTCGCCCGCGACGACCGCGGAGGTCGGTCCGTTGACGGCGGCGAGGGAGAGCCTGCCGTCCCACGCGGGCAGCAGGTCCTCGACGCGGTCCGCGGGCAGGGCGACGGAGGCCATGGCGCTGGTGCCCGACAGTTCGAGCAGGGCCTGGCTGCGCAGGGCGACGATCCTGGCCCCGTCGGCCAGGGAGAGCGCGCCGGCGACGACGGCCGCGGCGACCTCGCCCTGGCTGTGGCCGACCACGGCGGCCGGTTCGACGCCGCAGGCCCGCCAGAGTTCGGCGAGGGAGACCATCACCGCGAACAGGGCGGGCTGCAGGACGTCCACCCGGTCCAGGGAGGGCGCTCCGTCCGCCGCCCGCAGGACGTCGGTCAGCGACCAGTCCAGATGGGGGGCGAACGCGGCCGCGCAGGCTTCGACGCGTGCGGCGAAGACCGGGGAGGTGTCGAGGAGTTCGAGGGCCATGCCGGTCCACTGCGAGCCCTGGCCGGGGAAGACGAACACCGGCCGGACGCCGGAGGACCGGGCCACGCCGGTGACCGGCCCGGCGGGGAGCCGGCCGGCGGTGAGCCGGCCCGCGTCCCCGTCCGCGTTCCCGTCCGCGTCCGAGGCCAGGGCGTCCAGGCCGCCGAGGAAGCCGTCGCGGCCGTCGGCGAGGAGGACCGCGCGGTGTTCGAAGGCCGAGCGGGCGTGCAGCAGGGCGCCGCCCACGTCGTACGGGTCGAGGTGCGGGTCGGCCCGGACGAGGGCCCGCAGCCGCCCGGCCTGTGCGCGCAGGGCCGGGGCGGTGCGGCCCGAGAGCGGCCAGGCGGTGGCGGCGGCGCCGGGGGCGAAGGCGGCGGGGAGGGCGGCGGGCGCGGCGGTGTCCTCGCCGCCGGCCGCGGGGGCCTCGGCGGGGAGGGGGGCCGGGCCGGGGGCGGGTGCCTGTTCCAGGATGGCGTGGGCGTTGGTGCCGCTGATGCCGAAGGAGGAGACGGCGGCGCGTCGGGGGCGTCCGGTCTCGGGCCACGGCCGGGCCTCGGCCAGCAGTTCCACCGCGCCGGAGGCCCAGTCGACGTGCGGGGTCGGCTCCGTGGCGTGCAGGGACTTCGGCAGGACGCCGTGCCGCATGGCCATGACCATCTTGATGACCCCGCCGGCGCCGGCGGCGGCCTGGGTGTGGCCGATGTTGGACTTGAGGGAGCCCAGCCACAGCGGCCGGTCCGCCGGGCGCTCCTGGCCGTAGGTGGCCAGCAGCGACTGCGCCTCGATCGGGTCGCCGAGGGAGGTGCCCGTGCCGTGGGCCTCGACCGCGTCGACCTGGTCGGCGGTCAGCCGGGCGTTGGCCAGGGCCTGCCCGATGACCCGCTGCTGCGAGGGGCCGTTGGGGGCGGTCAGGCCGTTGCTCGCGCCGTCCTGGTTGACGGCGGAGCCGCGGATCACGGCGAGGACCTCGTGGCCGTTGCGGCGGGCGTCGGAGAGCCGTTCCAGGAGGAGCATGCCCACTCCTTCGGACCAGCCGGTGCCGTCGGCGTGCGCGGAGAAGGGCTTGCAGCGGCCGTCGGGGGCGAGCGAGCGCTGGCGGCTGAACTCGACGAAGGAGGCGGGGGTGGACATGACCGTCGCGCCGCCGGTCATCGCCAGCGAGCACTCGCCGCGGCGCAGCGACTCGGCCGCCAGGTGCAGGGTCACCAGCGAGGAGGAGCAGGCGGTGTCCACGGTGAGGGCGGGGCCCTCGAAGCCGAAGGTGTAGGCGATGCGTCCCGAGGCGATGCTGCCGGCGCTGCCGTTGATCACGTAGCCGGCCAGGTTCTCCCGGCCTTCCAGGAGGTTGGCGTAGTCGTGGTACATCACGGAGAGGAACACGCCGGTGCGGCTGCCGCGCAGCGAGGCGGCGTCGATCCCGGCCCGTTCGACGACCTCCCAGGCGGTCTCCATCAGGAGGCGCTGCTGGGGGTCCATCGCGAGGGCCTCGCGCTGGTTGATGCCGAAGAACGCGGCGTCGAACTCGGCGACGCGGTCGATGAACCCGCCCTCGCGGGTGTACGTGGTCCCGGGCCGTTCGGGGTCCGGGTCGTACAGCGCGTCGAGGTCCCAGCCGCGGTCGGCGGGGAAGGGGGAGATCGCGTCGACTCCCCCGTCGAGCAGCCGCCACAGGTCCTCCGGCGAGGTCACCCCGCCGGGGAAGCGGCAGCCCATCCCGACGATGGCGATGGGCTCGTGGCCCGCTTCCTCGGCATCGTGGAGCTGCTGCTTGACGGAGCGCAGTTCGACGGTCGCGCGCTTCAGGTAGTCGCGGAGTTCTTGTTCGGTCGCCATCGGCATTGCCCTTTGTTGTCTGATGTCGGAAACAGCTGCGGAGGGGGCCGCGCGTTCCGCACCGTCCGGGCCCCGCTCAGTGCACGTCGGAGTCGGCCGTGGCGGACAGCAGCGACAGGCGGCTCGCGGTCCGGTTGACGTCGAGCGGCAGGGACTCCCCCCGCAGCACCTCGTCGAGCGGTGCCTCTCCGACGAGGACGAGGCGTACGTCCCGGTCGCAGAGCACGTCGATGAGGTTGGCGAACCGCTGGGCCGCGTCGCGGTCCTCGCCGGCCAGGCGGGGCAGGCCGGAGAGCACCCAGACGGGGTGGCGGTCCGTCAGTGCGAGGTAGTCGCCGGTCGAGTTCGGCCGGTCGCACAGGTCGTGGAAGTCGAACCAGATCCGCTCGTCGTCGACGGCCAGCGCCTGGACGGTGCGGCCACCGGTCACCTCCACCTGCTGCCGGTCGCCGGCCCGCGGGAGGCCGAGGCCGTGTTCGGCGAGCTGCTCCTCGGTGCCGGGCCAGAGGTAGGCCCCTCGTTCGAACTCGGAGCGGGCGGTGCCCGGCGCGTACTCGGCCCGGTAGTCCCGTCCGCCGCCGAGCTCGACGACGTCCATGGTCTCTTCGAGCATCTTGATCGTCGGCAGGAACATCTCGTGGAAGACGGGGTTGGGGAGCAGTCCGGCCGGGGGGTAGTTGGAGGTGGTGAGCAGGGTGATCCTCTGGTCGAGGATCGAGCGCAGGACGCGGCCGATCAGCATCGCGTCACCGGCGTCGTGGACGTGGAACTCGTCGAAGACGAGGAAGCGGCAGTCGCCCAGCAGTTCGGTGACGGCGAGGTCGGTGACCCGGCGGTCGCCCTGGTGGCGGTGGTAGGCGGCGTGGAACTCGCGGAAGAAGTCGTGGAAGTGCAGCCGTCGCTTGTTCCGCAGGGGCACGGCCTCGTACAGGGTGGTGGTCAGCCAGCTCTTGCCGCGGCCGACCGACCCCCACAGGTACACCCCGCGCGGGGGTTTGGCGCCGCGGCCGAACAGTCCCCGTTTGCGCGTGACGTCCGCGCCGAGTTCACCGAGCCTGAGGGCGGCCTGTCGCTGGGCGTCGTCCAGGACGAAGCCTGCCTGCCGGGCGGCGTTCTCGAACTCCCGCATCAACTGATGATCACCAGTTTCCCCTTGGTACCGAATCCCGATGCGCACGTGCGATCAAGAGATGATCATCATTCCTGACGCGTACGGCCCCTTCCAAGACTGGATCACCGCAGGCCCGGTCCTCACCCCTGATCCGGGCGCGGACACCCCTGCGTCCGCTCCGGGCACCCCTGTCCGTCCCCCGTCCACCCCTGTGCCGCCGCCGGCCGCCGGTCAGTGGGTGAGGCCGCGTACGGCGCTGCGCAGGGCTGCGGCGACGAAGGCGTGGACCCGGTCCAGGTGGTCCTGGAAGGCGAAGTGGCCGCCGGTCAGCACCAGGCGGTCGAAGGGGCCGGTGGTGATCTCGGCCCACTCCGCGAGCGCGTCGACCGGCACGTAGGGGTCGGCGTCGCCGCCGATCGCGGTGACGGGGCAGCCGAAGGGCGGCGCGGGCCGGTGGCGGTAGGCGTCGCAGAGTTCGAAGTCGGCGCGCAGCAGGGGGGATACGAGGTCCAGGAGTTCGGGGTTGCGGAAGACCTCGGCGGGGGTGCCGCCCGTGGTGCGCAGCCACTCGCGGAACTCGTTCTCGGGGAGCTCGTGCAGCGGGGTGCCCCCGGTGCGGGGGCGGCGGCCCGGCATGCCGCTGCCGGACACGAACATCCGGATCGGCTCGGGCAGGCCGGCGGCGACCAGCCGGCGGGTGAGCTCCAGGCCGAGCATGGAGCCCATGCTGTGGCCGAAGACCGCGTACGGGCGGTCGACGAGCGGGACGACCCGTGTCATCAGCGCGTCGAGCAGGGGCTCGACGCGGCGCGGCGGCGGGTCCCCGAACTCGGTTCCGCGGCCGGGCAGTTCGACGGCGTGGACGTCGACGTCGGGGGCCAGCGCCTGCGGCCAGCCGCGCCGGTACGTCACCGCGCTGCCGCCGGCCCACGGAAGGCAGAACAGCCGTACGGGTGCGTCCGGGCACTCCACGTCCCAAGGCCGACGGACCACGGTTCCCCCAACATCGCTCGCTTGCACGCGTCGCGCCCGACGTTACGGCGGCGCGTGCCCGGGACCCACCCCTGCCGGGGCCCCTGGCCACCCCAGTCCGGGCGCCGGGACCCGGGCCGGGGCGGACTCGCCCGCCGGCCGCTACGCGACCCCCGCCCCGGGGAAGGCGCTTTCGAGGCTGTCGAACTGGAGGTCCATGGGCAGGTCCTGGCGGCGCGAGATGCCGAGCTTGCGGTAGGCGCGGGTGAGGTGCTGCTCGACGGTGCTGACGGTGACGTAGAGCTTGGCGGAGATCTCCCGGTTGGTGTACCCGTACGCGGCCAGCGCCGCGACCCGCCGCTCGGACTCGCTGAGCTGCTCGGCCTCCGGGGACTCCTCGGTGCGCTGGACGGGCGCGGGGCGCTGCTCGGTCCCGGTCTGGCCCGGCATGATCTGCTCGCACAGCGGCAGGGCCCCGCAGTCGGCGGCCAGGTGCCAGGCCCGGCGGGTGACCATGCCGGCCCGGGTGCCCTCGCCGAGCAGGAGCAGGGCGCGGCCGAGGTCGGCGAGGGCCTTGGCCAGTTCCAGCCGGTCGCCGGAGCGGCTGAGTTCGTCGACGGCCCGGGTGAGCAGTTTGGGGCGCTGGCGCAGTTCGGAGGTGGCCGCGCGCAGCCTCAGGGAGACGCCGCGCACGCGCGGGCTGCGCACGCCGGAGGTGGCGAGCTGCTCGACGACGAAGCGTTCGGCCTGGCGGTGCTCGCCGAGCCGCAGCAGGGCCTCGGCGGCGTCGGTGCGCCAGGGGAGCTGGCGCGGCCGGTCCAGGCCCCAGCGCTGGGCGAGCCGGCCGGCGTCGAGGAACTCGCCGAGGGCGGCGCGGTGGCGGTGGGTGGCCAGGTAGTAGTAGCCGCGCGCCCTGAGGTAGTTGAGGGCGTAGACGCTGGAGAAGAGCTCTTCGGGGACGGGCATCTGGAGGCGGCGCGCCACGGCGTCGTAGCGGCCCATCGCGGTGAGGGCGGTGACGAGGGTGGCGACGGGGCCGAAGAGGAACAGTCCGCCCCGGTCGGCGACGGCGTCGACGGCGGCGGAGGCCTCGCGCTCGGCGCCGGCGAGGTCGCCCAGGCGCAGCAGTGCCTCGGAGTGCACGAGCCCGAACACGGACTGCCAGCCGGGGTTGTCGGCGGGCTGCGCCTCGGTCTGCAGGCGCCGGCACCAGACGACGGCCCGGTCGGGGCGGTCGGCGTGCACGAGGGTGCGGACGGCCTGGACGATGGGGTCGAAGGTGGCGTGGGCCAGCGGGGTGCCCTTGAGGAGGCGTTCGGCGGCCTGTTCGTCGCCGGCGCTGTCGGGGTGGGTCCACAGGGCGGCGGAGGAGCGCAGTTCGGCGGTGCCGGTACGGGAGGGGCTGCCCGGGTGGTCGCCGGGCGAGCCGGGTCCGGCGGCCGGGGCGCCCGCGGGGGCCGTGGCCGGGGGCAGCGCGAAGAGTTCGCGCAGCGGGTCCTCGCGGGTGGTACGGGCGGCGGTACGCGGGTCCGCCATGCGTTCGAGGGCCTCGGCGGCGTCCTCGATGCGGCCCTGCGCGACGAGGAGCCGGGCGAGCCGGCCGGCCGCGGCGGGGCCGAGGCCGCCGCGGCGCAGTGCCGCGAGCGGCCCGTCGAGGTGGCGTTCGGCGGCGGCGGGGTGCTTGCGCCAGGTCACCGCGGCCAGCTGGAGGCCGATCTCCCAGCCGGTCTGCTCGTCCGCGCAGAGGGTGCGGGCGAGCTCCAGGTAGGCGGCGGCCCGGTCGCAGGTCTCGTCGTCGACCAGGTCCTGGAGGGCCGCCTCGCGCAGGACCCGGACGGGCCAGTCGCCGCGCGGTGCCTCCTCGGATCCGGCTCCGGCCTCCGAGGCGGCGAGGAGGTGCGGGGCGACGGCGGCGGCCCGGGCGCCCGCCTCGTGCAGGACGTGGGCGGCGCGGGTGCGCAGCAGGGCGAGTTCGTGCCGGGAGACGCCGTCGAGGACGGCGGCGGCGACGGCGGGGTGGCGCAGCCGCCCGTCGTCCGTGAGCCCGGAGGCCTCCAGGGCGGCGGCCGCGCGGGCGGCCGCGGTGGGGCCGGTGCCGGCGAGCCGGGCCGTCAGTTCGGGGGTGGCGTCGTCGCCGAGGGCGGCGAGGGCCACGGCGAGGGTGCGGGAGTCCGCGCCGTCGCGGTGCAGGCAGGTCAGCGCGGCCTGGGTGAAGGGGCCGCCCGGTGCGGGTTCCGGCCACCGGTCGGCGGGGCCGCGTACGGAGCGGGGCCGTTCGCTGAGCAGGGCGCGCAGCAGCAGCGGGTTCCCGCCGGTGGCGCCGTACAGCCAGGCGGTGCCCTCGGCCGTCGCGGGGCGGCCGGTGTGGTCCTCCAGCAGGGCGGCGGTGCCGCTCTCGTCGAGCCGTCCGAGCGGGATCCGGACGAAGCCGGGGTGGCGCAGGAACTCGGTGCGGGCGAGCGGGCTGTCCGCGTGCTCGTGGGGCGCGTCGGCCAGGACCAGCAGGAGCCGTTCGCCGCGTACGGCGCGGGCCACGTCCAGCAGTCGTTCGAGGGACGCGGGGTCGGTGTGGTGGAGGTCGTCCACGCACAGGACGACGGGGGTCCGCTCGGCGGCGGTGCGCAGCGCCGCGATGAACTCGCGGCCCGTGAGCGGCTCCCGGCCACCGGCCGCGGCCGGGAGGGTGTCGTCGGGGAGTCCCGCGGTCAGCTGGCGCAGGACGCCGTGGGGGACGTCGCGTTCCCGGGTGGAACCGGCGGCCCGCAGCACCAGGGCGCCGAGCCGCTCGGCGGTTTCGGCCACGTGCAGGAGCATCTCCGTCTTCCCGCAGCCGACCGCGCCTTCCAGGAGCACGAGGCCCGCCGTCCCGGACGTACATGCCGTCAGCGCGCCTTCGAGCTGCGCACATACGTCGTCCCTGCACCTGAGCCTCATGGTCCGCCCCCTCCGCATTGCTGTGCCTCGAACCGCAGCAAACGATGCCTTGAGACCCGCTGGAGTTGGCGGGTCCGGCGCCGGTCACTAGTTGCCCGGCAGGAAATGCGGAGGCGTGATCACGCCCTTCTCGGGGGTGGTGGCGCACGGGAAGCGGAACGCGTGGTACACCCGGTCGTCGCGGGCGGCGCCCGGTCGTCGCCGCTCGCGACGACGGGTCTCAGGCGCCGGTGAGGGCCGGGGCGGACGCGTCCTCGGGGGCGTCGAGGAGGGCCCGCTCGGCCGGGGTGAACGGAGGGCCGTCGAGTTCGCTGAAGGCGCCGGCCGCGCCGGCCTTGCGCAGGGCGGCGACCAGGTGCGGGGACTCCAGGCTGGCCACGGGCGCGGCGAGCGAGGTGACCTGCATGGCCGCCGCGTTGACCACGGGGTCGTAGAGGGCGGCGGTGCCGAGCAGGTCGGCGAACTGCTGGGCGTCCTGCGGGCGCGGGGCGATCCGAGGGTCCTTGGCGTGGTTGCGGGTGCCGGGGTAGCAGATGTCCTGGGTGGTGGCGAGCAGCCACGGGTCGTCGACGACCTTGGCAACGGCGTGCCGGGCGGCGTCGGCGGTGCCGTCGCCCAGGCCGCCGCGGGTCAGCGCGGTGTCCAGGGCGCGGGCGCTGAGGGCGGCGCAGCTCATGCCGTGTCCGTAGACGGGGTTGAAGGCGGCGAGGGCGTCGCCGAGCACCAGGAGGCCCTCGGGCCAGGCGGCGAGGCGCTCGTAGTAGCGGCGGCGGTTGACGGTGGAGCGGGATCCCTGGACCGGGCCGAGGGGTTCGGCGCGTTCCAGCAGGTCGGCGATGACCGGGTGGCGCAGGCCGCGCGCGAAGGGAATGAACGCCTCGTCCTCGGTGGGCGGCTCGGCGCCGCGGGTGCCCGCGAGGGTGACCAGCCAGCGGCCGCCCTCGATGGGGACGAGGGCGCCGTTGCGGCCGGGCTCGCCGGTGCCGGGGGCGGCGGCGACGTTGACCATGGGGAAGGTCTCCGCGCCGGCGGGGGCCCGGTAGACGCGGGTGGCGTAGGCGATGCCGGTGTCGACGACGTCCTCCTCGACCTCCGGCAGGCCCAGCTCGGGAAGCCACTTGAGGGTCTGGGAGGGGCGGCCGCCGGTGTCGACGACGAAGTCGGCGGCGAGCTCGCCCTCCCGGCCCGCGGCGTCGCGCAGGCGGACGCCGGTGACGCGGGCGGCGGAGCCGAGGAGGCCGGTGACTCCGGTCTCCTGGAGCACCTCGATCCGCGGGTTCTTCAGCGCCTGCTCGCGGACCACCCAGTCGAGCAGGGCGCGGCTGGCGGTGATCATGAACTGGCTGCCGGGGAAGCGGGTCTGCCAGCCGTACGGGGTGAACCAGACGATGTCGCGCGGCAGGTAGAGGCGGTGGGCCCCCGCGTCGGCCAGCTCCTTGAGGGTGCCGGGCAGCAGGGACTCGATGGCGCGGGCGCCGCCGGACCACAGGAGGTGGGCGTGCCGTGCCTGGGGGACGCCCTTGCGCAGCTCCGGCCCGTCGGGGAACACGTCCCGTTCCACCACGGTGACGCGGTCCACGTGCCGCGCGAGCACCGCGGACGCCAGCATCCCGGCGAGGCCGCCGCCGATTACCACTGCGCGTGTTTCTGCGGTCATGAGAGCGTGACCCTTCCATCCGTCAGACGCATTGCGCACCGTCGAATTCGAATTCCCGGGAGCCGGTGCAGGCATTCCCGATCCCCGCGACGCTAGCACTCGCCCACAATGCCCTGAACCCCTACGAACCCCTATCAAACAAGGCGCCTATGGCGGGATCGTGGTGCTCGCCGCGACGATGGTCCGGCCTGCCGAAAGGAGAAGAATTCATGCTGGACGAGGCGGCGCTGAAGGACCTGATCCTGGAACACACGCGCCGGGTCAACGCGGGGGACGTCGAGGGGCTGCTGAAGCTGTACTCGCCGGACGTCCGCTTCGAGGACCCCGTGGGCGCCGGGGCGCAGCAGGGCCACGCGGCGCTGCGCGCGCACGCGACCGGTGCGGTGACCGGCAACACGGTGGAGGTGCCGGGTCCGCCGGTGGCGGCCCAGGACGGGCGTCACGCCGCCGTTCCGGTCGCCGCCACGATGGACTACCTGCCGCTCGGGCCGATCCTGACGCGGCACGGCGTACTGCCGGTTCCGGCCGATCCCGCGCGGCAGCGGATGCTGTTCCGCTTCGTGATGGTGATCCGGGCCGGGGACGACGGGCTCATCGAGGACATGAAGGCCTACTGGGGGGCGAGCGACGTCTCCCTCGTCGACGCGGCTTAGGGGAGGAAGAGATGCTGGACGAGGCGACCCGCAAGGAACTGGCGCTGGAGCACTGCCGTCGCATGAGCAGCGGCAACGTGGACCACATGCTGGAGCTCTACACGAAGGACGTACGGTTCGAGGACCCGGTCGGTTCGGTTCCCATGATCGGGCACGACGCATTGCGCGTGCATTTCCAGCGGGCCGCGGAAGCGAAAACGGTGGACGTCGCCGGTGTTCCGGTGGCCGCACAGGACGGTCTGCACGTGGCCATTCCGGTGTCGGTGTACATGAATTACCTTCCGCTGGGTCCCGCGCTGACGAAGCACGGTTATCTGGACAAGCCCGCGGACCCGTTCCGCAAGCGCATCAAATTCGCGCTCACGAGCATCTTCCGGACCGGTTCGCACGGTCTGATCGAAGCGGTGTGGGTGTACTGGGGGAAGTCGGACCTGTCCCTGCTCGACCCCGGGCAGGAGTGACACGGCGCCGCGCCCGTACGAAGAGGCCGTCCGCACCGGGATGCTCCGGTACGGACGGCCTCTTCGTGCGCCGGGTCACGGCGTCTGCTCAGGCGGCCAGGTCGCGCCGCCCGAACAGGGCGGTGCCCGCCCACAGGAGCAGCACGGCCACGGCGGTCAGCAGCAGCAGCGGCAGTACCCGTACGTCCACCGCGGGCAGCGCCGGCAGGTGGCTGAACGGGGAGACGTCGCGCACCGCCTGGGGCAGCTTCAGCAGGGCGCCGAGCTGTCCGACGACCAGGCAGAGGGCGAGCGCGCCCCACGCGGCGCCGGAGGAGGCGCCCGGCGCGAGGCCGAACACCAGCACCACGACACCGGCGAGGACCAGCACCGCGGGGGCCTGGACCAGCGCCGCCCCGGTCAGGTCGGCCACGCCCGCGCCGACGTCGCCCGCCGCGGCCCCGTAGGTGAGGCCCGCGGCCAGTCCGGCGACGAGCAGCAGGACCAGCGAGCCCGCGACGGCGACGACCACGTGGCTCGCCACCCAGCGGCCCCGCCCGACGGCGGTGGCCAGCAGGGACTCCAGCCGGCCGGAGGTCTCCTCGGCGCGCAGCCGCAGCAGCGCCTGGACGACGAAGCCGGCCGTGATCGCCCCGACCATGACCATCATCGACGCGAAGAAGGTGTCCACGGGGGCACCGCCCCCGCCGCCGATCTTGCCGAGGGTCTCGGTGAGGTCGGCGTTGTCCTTCAGGGCGTCCCCGGCGGACTTGCCCATGCCGCCGATCACCGCCCCGAGCACGGCGACGCCGACGGCCCAGCCGATCAGCGAGCCGCGGTGCAGGCGCCGGGCCAGCCCGTACGCGCCGAGCAGCCCGGGAGCGGCGGCGGCCGGGCCCGGACGGTCCTCGAACACGCCGGCGCCGAGGTCGCGGCGCGCGGAGAGGCGTACGGCGACGGCCGCGGTGACGGCGGCGAACAGCAGCGGGAGCACGAGGACCCACCACCGGTCCTCGCCGAACGGGCCGGCCTGCTGGGCCCAGCCGATCGGGGACAGCCAGGACAGCCAGGAGCTCTCCACGACGGTGCCCGACGCCTGGACCTCTCCGCCCGCGTCGGCGATGCCGCGGACCAGGAAGGCGACGGCGATCACCGCGCCGGCCAGCGAGTTGGCGCCCCGCGAGGTACCGGCCAGCTGGGCGGTGATGGCGGCCACGCCCGCGAAGGCGAGTCCGGTCGCGGCGACGGCCGCGGCGGCCACGAGCGAGCTGCCGATGGGCAGCCCGGCCAGCGGCAGCACGATGCCGAGGAAGATGAACAGCCCCACGTTGGCCTGGAGGGCCAGCAGCAGGGCCGCGGCGAGGCCCGCCTGGCGGCCCACGGGAGCCGCCCCGACGAGTTCGGCGCGGCCGCTCTCCTCGTTCTGGCGGGTGTGCCGCACGACGGCGAAGGTGTTCATCAGACCGGCCAGGACGCACAGGAACGTCAGGACCTGGACCATGGCCAGCGCGCCCTCGCTGGTGCCGACGGGCGCGCCGCGGGTGAGCAGCAGGGCCGGGTTGTCGGTGAGCAGCTTGACCGCGTCGGTGCGGGCGGCCTCGTCGGCGTAGGTCTTGCCGACGCTGCTCGCCGCGCTGTAGGCGAGCGCCGCGGTGCCGTAGAGCCAGACGGCCAGCTGGATGCGGTCCCGGCGCAGCGCGAGCTTGAGCAGCGGCTGGGTGTTCGCGTACTCGCTCATCGCGCGCCCGCTCCCGCCTTGGCGCGCCGTCCGCTCGGCTGCTCGCCGCCTTCCTCGACGTGGTCGCCGTAGTGGCGCAGGAAGAGCTCTTCGAGGGTGGGCGGGGTGCTGGTGAGCGCGCGGACGCCGAAGGAGGCCACGTGCGAGAGCACGGTGTCGAGGTTGCCGTTGTCCACGTCGAAGCGGACGTGGTGGCCCTCGGCGCGCACGTTGTGGACGCCCGCGAGCGCCTCGACGCCGGTGACGGCGCGCTCGGACTCGACGGAGAGGGCGGTGCGGGTGAGGTGGCGCAGCTCGGTGAGGGTGCCCGTCTCGACGGTGCGGCCCTTGCGGATGATGCTGACGCGGTCGCACAGGGCCTCGACCTCGCCGAGGATGTGGCTGGAGAGCAGGACGGTGCGGCCCTGCCGCTTGACCTCCTTGACGCTGTCCTGGAAGACGGCCTCCATCAGCGGGTCGAGGCCGCTGGTGGGCTCGTCGAGGATGAGGAGTTCGGCGTCGGAGGCGAAGGCGGCCACGAGGGCGACCTTCTGCCGGTTGCCCTTGGAGTAGGTGCGGCACTTCTTGGTCGGGTCGAGCTGGAAGCGTTCGACCAGCTCATTCCGGCGGTCCTGGTCGATGCCTCCGCGCAGGGCGCCGAGGGTGTCGATGGCCTCGCCGCCGGAGAGGTTGCGCCACAGGCTCACGTCGCCGGGGACGTAGGCGAGCCGGCGGTGGATGTCCACCGCGTCGGCCCAGGGGTCCTTGCCGAGCAGGGAGGCCTGTCCGCCGTCCAGCCTGAGCAGGCCCAGCAGGGCCCGGATGGTGGTGGACTTGCCGGCCCCGTTGGGGCCGAGGAAGCCGTGCACCTCGCCCGTGCGTACGGTCAGGTCGAGTCCGTCGAGTGCCCGGAACTTCCCGAAGTTCTTGATCAGTCCTGTTGCGGCGATCGCGTTCTCGCTCGGTGCCACCGCACACCACCTTTCACGATGTCGTGTTCATCGGAGTCGTCGTCCGTGCGACTCCCGAAGACGACGGCACCGCGGCCAGGTTGCGGCCCGGATCAGCATTCCGCCGATCGGCTTTCCGGAGCAATGTGAGGGCGTGCCCGTGACCGGATTCAGGGGTGCGTACGGGTGTCGGGTAGGGGTTGACCCACCCCTCGCCAATCCGGACCGTTGCAGGGCACACGGAAAAGATGAGGGAGCGTCATGTCTACCGTCACCATCGACCCCCGGATGATCACCGCGCTGCGGAATTTCCCCTTCACCCCCATCCGCGGCCTCGACATCGAGCCGGTCCTCGCCGACCTCCGCCGGGAGGAACCGGTCAGCCGCATCACCCTTCCCTACGGCGGCGACGCCTGGCTCGTGACCAGGTACGAGGACGTCCGGGCCGCCCTCGCGGACCAGAGACTGAGCCGCGCGGCCGTGGTGAACAAGGACGTACCGCGCCGCCAGAAGATGCTCGTGGGCCCCGAGGGCATCATGTACATGGACCCGCCGGACCACTCGCGCCTGCGCCGCCTGCTGACCAAGGCGTTCACCAAGCGGCGCGTCGAGCAACTGCGTCCGCGCGTCGAGGAGATCGCCGCGGAACTGGCCGGAAACCTCGCGTCCCAGGGGTCCCCCGCCGACCTGGTGGCGCACTACTCGTGGCCGCTGCCGACCCGGGTCATCTGCGAGCTGCTGGGCGTCCCGTACGAGGACCGGGAGGTGTTCCGGCGCGGCGCGGACGCGCTGATGCAGGGCGACACCCTGCCGCACGCCGAATTCACCTCGCGCGTCCACGAGTTGTGCTTCTACATCATGGACCTGATCGCGCGTCGCCGGACCAGTCCCTCGGACGACATGCTCAGCGCCCTGATCCAGGCCCGGGACGAGGGCGACCGGCTCACCGAGCAGGAGCTGGTCTCGCTGACGGTGGTGCTGCTGGCCGGCGGCCACGAGACCACCGCCAACCAGATCACCAACTTCGTGTACACGCTGCTGCGCCACCCGGCCCAGCTGGCGCTGCTGCGCGAGCGGCCCGAGCTGCTGCCGCGGGCCGTGGACGAGCTGATGCGCTACATCCCGCTCGGCACCGGCCACCACGCGGCGATGATCGCCACGGAGGAGCTGGAGATCGGCGGCACCACGATCGCCGAGGGCGAGGCCGTGTACGTCCACATCCACTCGGCCAACCACGACGCGACGGCCTTCGCCGACCCGGAGCGGCTCGACCTGACCCGTGAGGACAACCACCACATGGGCTTCGGGCACGGGGTCCACTTCTGCGTGGGGGCCCAGCTGGCGCGCATGGAGCTCGGGGTGGCCGTCAAGGCCCTGGTGGACCGCTTCCCCACCCTGGAGCTGGGGATCGAGGACGACGCCATCGCCTGGCGGGCCAGCCTGCTGGTGCGCGGGCCCCTGGAACTGCCGGTCCGCTGGTGACGGCGCACCCGGTGACGGCACCGCTGTAACGACGAGGACAGGAGAGGACGAGCATGACGACCGAGACCCTGGAGAAGACGCGCTGGCAGATCAGCGTGGACCGGGCGGCGTGTACGGGCACGGGCATGTGCGTGCACGCGGCGCCGGCGTACTTCCGGCTGGTGGAGGGCCGCGCCGAGGCCCTGTGCGGGACCGCGGACGCCGACGCGGGGCTGCTGGACGCGGCCCTGAACTGCCCGGTGGAGGCCATCCGGCTCACCGAGGTGGCGACCGGAACGGTGATCGCCCCGGAGCTGTGAGCGG
This sequence comes from Streptomyces sp. NPDC031479, assembly GCF_055581065.1. Taxonomy (NCBI): domain Bacteria; kingdom Bacillati; phylum Actinomycetota; class Actinomycetes; order Kitasatosporales; family Streptomycetaceae; genus Streptomyces; species Streptomyces sp. NPDC031479. The sequence continues at coordinate 116,568 of NZ_JBVIKC010000019.1, read as the reverse complement.
GTGCGCGGAAGGGGCCCGGGAGCCGGTCGGCTCCCGGGCCCCTTCCGTGTGCCGGGGCGACGCCGCGGGGCGCGGCCGGCCGGTGCCGGGCGCGCCCCACGGACCGTCAGAAGGTGTAGCGCATCACGCGGTTGTACTTCCGCAGCACCGGGATCGCGTTCATGATCTTGCACATGATCCGGGAGGTCCACGGCATGTGCGACACGTACGGGGAGTCGGTGAAGGTCCACTCCAGCTTGTGCTCGATCCGCGGGTCCCACTGCTCCAGCGTCTTCGGGTCCTCCAGGCCCCAGATGAAGCGCTGACCGGTCGCCTTGACCGTCCAGTGCTTGTTCATCGCCTTCACCGAGAACGGGGTGTAGGCGTCGAACAGCAGCTCGCCCTTGGGGAAGCGGCCGACGATCCGGGTGATGAGGTCACGGACCTGGTCCTCGGTGAAGTACACGAGGACGCCCTCGGCGACGACGAGCACCGGGCGGTCGGAGGGGATCGAGTCCAGCCAGTCGGGGTCGAGGGCCGAGGCGCCGATGACGTGGTGGTGGTCGCGCTCCGGGAACAGGTCGCGGTAGATCTGCGCGATCTCCGGCAGGTCCAGGTCGTACCACTCGACGTCGTCGGAGGGCTCGATGCGGAAGACGCGGCCGTCGAGGCCGGCGCCGAGGTGGAGGACGACGGAGCGCGGGTTGCGGATGAGGAAGTCCTGCACCCAGCGGTCCACCTCCTTGCCGCGGATGGCGAGGGAGATCGCGTCGTCGTCGCGCATCTTGAGCTGGACCTTCAGCTCGTCGTAGTCCTCGATGGACTCGACCGCCCGGACCGCGAGGCGGTCGTTGAGGATCGGGCGTCCCGACTTGGCGTCATGGGCCCGGGAGTAGAGGGCGACGAGGAGGTTTCTCGTCGCCGCGCTGAACTGCACCTTGGTCTGCATGGGGACACCCGTCTCGGTTCGTTCGTTCGTTCGCTCGTTCGGTACGGCAGTGGCCGCGGCGGCGGCCGCCGGCGCGCGGGGTTCGGCGCGCGGGGTTCAGCGCCCCGCGGGCACCGAGGTGAAGGCCGCGAGGTCCTCGATGACCGCCCGGGTCACGCCGGCCTGCTGCGGGGTGAGGTAGAAGTGCCCGCCGGGGAAGGTGCGCAGGCCGAACGCGCCGCCGGTCAGCTCCCGCCACTCCGCCGCCTCGGGGACGCTGACGCGCGGGTCGGACTCGCCGGTGAGCACGCTGATCGGGCAGTTCAGGGCCGGTCCGGGACCGTCCGGGCGGTAGCGGTAGGTCTCGATGGCCTTGTAGTCGCTGCGGATCGCCGGGAGCACCATGCGCAGCAGCTCCTCGTCGGCGAGCAGGCCCGCGTCGGTGCCGCTCAGGGCCCGGATCTCGGCGATCAGCGCGTCGTCGCCGCGCGTGTGGACGTTCTCCTCGCGGCGGACGGTCGGGGAGCGCCGGCCGGAGGCGATCAGGCCGAGCAGCGGAGCCCCCTCGCGCTCGAACCTCCGCGCGAGTTCGAAGGAGAGCACCGCTCCCATGCTGTGCCCGAACAGCACCAGCGGCTTGTCGGTCCAGGGCTGGAGCGCGCGGTGGATCTGCTCCACCAGCGCGGCCACGTCGTCCAGGGGCGGTTCGGCGCGGCGGTCCTGGCGGCCGGGGTACTGCACCGCCAGTACCTCGGCGTGCCCGGCCAGCTCCTTGGAGAGGGAGAAGAAGAAGGAGGCGCTGCCACCGGCGTGCGGCAGCAGCACCAGGCGGTGGTGCGCTTCCGGCGCGGGGTGGAATCGCCGGATCCACAGGTCGCTGTGCTCGTCGGGGGTGCTCATCTCCGTACCTTTCCTCGGTCGTGATCGCCTGTCGGGTGCGCCGGGGCACCGGGGTGCCGGCGGCGCGGTGGGGTGGCTCAGACGCCGATGTCGCTCATGCCCCAGAAGACGCGCATGTCCTCGATCAGGCCGTCGGCGTTGATGGTGAAGACGTCGACCGCGTTGATGTTGGTGCGGGTGCGGTTCGGGTCGAGGATGTTGGTCATCGTCGCGGCGACCGGGACGGCGACCTGCTTGCCGTCCTGGCCCACGGAGGCGTGGCCGGGGGCGACGGTGACCTCGGCGGCGACGTTGCTGTGGAAGTACTCGCGCTGCGCGGCGCGGCCGACACGGGGCTCGCGGCCGACCGGGTCCTCGATCCGGGCGTCCTCGGTGAAGTGGGTGAGGATGGCGTCGATGTCGCCCTCGTTCACCTTGCGGAAGTACTCCGCGACGATCTCCTTGCGCTTCTGCTCGTCCAGCATGGGGTTCCTCCACGGTCGTGATCGACGTACGTACGTACGCGGGCGTGACCGTAGGCGCGTGGCTTAAAGCCGCGCTTAAGACCCCGCGCGCGGGCGGCTCCGGACATACGTCCACCCCCGGCCGTCAGGAGCCGGGGGTGGACGGGTACGGGGCGGACGCGCGGTCCGCCGGGCGCCGGCGGCTAGCCGAAGATCCAGAACCGTTCGCGCTGGAAGGGGTAGGTCGGCAGGTCCACGCGGTGGGCCCCGCTGTCCTCGAACACCGCCGCCCAGTCGACCGGTTCGCCGGCGCTGTGGAAGGCGGCGGCCAGGGCCAGCGGCGCGTCGGCCGCCCGGTCCGGGTCCGGGGCCGGGGCGGGGGCCGGGGCGGCCAGGGCCTCGGCGAGGCCCTCGGTCCAGTCCTCGCCGAGCGGTTCCCCGGACTCGGCGTCCAGGAGGGCGATTTCCGGCCGCGCCGTAGCCGTCACCCGGGGCCGCCCGCCCTCCGCGAGGACGGCCAGCGCCTCGACGGCCTCCTCCAGGCCGAGCGCGCCCGCGACGTGCGCGGCGGCGAGCCGGCCGGGGCCGGACACCAGCAGCGCCTGGGGAGCCAGCCCCCAGCTCTCGTACAGCCGGAAGAGGGCCACCTCCTCGGCGAAGGCCTCGGCGACGGGCGGGAAGGGGGCCGCCAGCCGGACATCGAGGTGCGCCCGTACGGCGTCCCGGGCGTCGGCGAAGACGGGCCGGGCCGCGTACGGGGCGTTGGCGAGGCCGCGTACGGCTCCGGTGAACGCGATCCGCGCGGAGCCTGCGGAGACGACCCGGGGATCGTCCTCACCCCGTTCGACCGAGCCGAGCGCCCCCAGCAGCTCCTCGCGGTCCGCGGCGAGCACGACCGCCCGGTGTTCGAAGGCGGCCCGGCCGGTGGCCAGCGTGAAGCCGACGTCGGCGGGGTCGAGGGCGGGGTCCTCGGCGAGTGCCGCGCCCAGGCGCGCCGCCTGGGCCCGCAGCGCCCCCGGGGTGCGGCCGGACAGCGGGACCGCGACGGCGCCCGGGGCGCCGCCGGACCGGCCGGCCCGCGCCGGCTCCTCGGCGGGCGGGGCTTCGAGGATCAGGTGGACCTGGGTGCCGCTGGCGCCGAGCGAGGAGACCCCGGCCCGGCGCGGGCGGCCGGTCTCCGGCCACGGGGTGGGCTCGGTGACCAGGCGTACGGCGCCCGCCGACCAGTCCACGCGGCTGGTGGGCTCCTTGACGTTCAGCGTCTGCGGGAGCAGGGCGTGGCGCAGGGCCAGCACCGTCTTGATGACGCCGGTGACGCCGGAGGCGGACTGCGGGTGGCCGATGTTGGACTTGACGGTCGACAGCAGCAGCGGCCGGTCCGCCGGGCGGTCCTGGCCGTACGTCGCGAGCAGGGCCTCGGCCTCGATGGCGTCGCCGAGCGGGGTTCCGGTGCCGTGGCCCTCGACCGCGTCCACGTCCCGGGCGCTCAGGCCGGCGTCGGCCAGGGCCTGCCGGATGAGGCGCTGCTGGGAGACGCCGCTGGGGGCGGTGAGGCCGTTGCCGGCGCCGTGGTGGTTGACCGCGGAGCCCCGTACGACGGCCAGGACCGGGTGGCCCAGGCGCCGCGCCCGGGACAGGCGTTCGACGAGCACCATGCCGGCGCCCTCGCCCCAGCCGGTGCCGTCGGCGTCCTCGGAGAAGGGCTTGCAGCGGCCGTCGGCGGCGGCGCCGCCCATGTGATGCCAGGCGACCGGGGCGGACAGGACGGTGACTCCGCCGGCGAGGGACATCGCGCACTCGCCGCGCCGGACCGACTGGACGGCCAGGTGCAGGGCGACGCCGGACGAGGAGCAGCCGGTGTCGACGGTGAGGGTGGGGCCGTGGATGTCGAGGGCGTAGGCGACCCGGCCGGAGGCGATGGCCGGGGCGATGCCGCTGCCGAAGTGCGGTTCGCTCTCCTCGGGGATCCGCTCCGTGGGCAGGAAGCCCTGGTAGCCGACGCCGAGGTAGAGGCCGATCTGCTCGTCGGTGAGTCCGCGGGGGTCGACCCCGGCGCGCTCGAAGGCCTCCCAGGCGGTTTCGAGGAGGATCCGCTGCTGGGGGTCCATGACGAGGGCCTCGGCCTCGGAGATGCCGAAGAAGGCGGCGTCGAACTCGCCGATGCCGCGCAGCAGTCCGGCCTGGCTGAGCGTCTTGACGGCCTGGAAGCCCTCCTCGCCCTCGGCCGCGCCCCCGGTGGCGGCGTCGGCGATCCGCCAGCCGCGGTCGCGCGGCAGGTCCCCGACGAGGTCCTCGCCCTCGGAGACGGCCTGCCACAGCTGTTCGGGGGTCTCGATGCCGCCGGGGAGGCGGCAGCTCATCCCGACGATGACGACGGGGTCCTCGTCCCCGGCGGCGCCGTGGCCGTCGGCGGCGGGAGCGGACGGCTCCTGCTCGCCGGAGCCGAGGAGTTCGGCGCCGAGGAAGCGGGCGAGGGCGACCGGGCTCGGGTGGTCGTACACCAGGGTGGCCGGGAGCGTCAGTCCGGTCGCGTCGGTGAGCCGGTTGCGCAGTTCGACGACGGTGAGCGAGTCGAAGCCGAGTTCCTTGAAGGCCCGGCCCGCTTCGATCGCCTCGCCCGAGGCGTGGCCGAGCACGGAGGCCGCCCGGTCCCGTACGAGGTCGGTCAGCAGGGTGGTGCGCTCGCCCGGGGAGGCCGCCCGCAGGCTGCGGACCAGCTCGGAGGAGGACTCGTCGGCGGGCCGGGGCGCGGTGGGCGCGGCCTGCGGCACGAGGTCGGTGAGCAGGGCGCTGGGGCGCTCGGAGGTGAAGCCGGGGGCGAAGCGGGCCCAGTCCACGTCGGCGACGGCGATGAAGGTCTCGTCGTGTTCGACGGCCTGGACCATGGCGTTCAGGGCGGCCCGCGGATCCATTTCGAGGACGCCGCGGCGGCGCATGTACTCCTCGGCCCCTTCCAGTTCCATCATGCCGCCGCCGCCCCAGGCGCCCCAGGCGAGGGAGGTGGCGCTCCGGCCGCGAGCCCGGCGCCGCTGCGCGAGGGCGTCGAGGTAGGCGTTGGCGGAGGCGTAGGCGGTGTGCCGGGCCGCGCCCCACACCCCGGAATTGGAGGAGAAGAGGACGAAGGCGTCGAGGTCCGCGTCGGCGAGGAGGGCGTCGAGGTGGTCGGCGCCGGCCACCTTGGCGGCGGAGAGCTCCTCGAACTCCTCCGCCGTGGTCTCGCCGGCGAGGGTGTACTGCGGGACGCCGACGGCGTGGACGACCGCGGTCAGGGGCTGTCCGGCCGGGATCGCGTCGAGGACCGCCTCCAGCTGCGCGCGGTCCGCCACGTCGCAGGCGGCGAGGGTCACCTCGGCGCCCAGCGCCCGTATTTCTGCGGCCAGTTCCTCCGCTCCGGGGGCGTCGGGGCCGCGCCGGCTCGTGAGGACGAGGCGCGCGGCGCCGGTGGCGGCGAGGCGGCGGGCGACCTGTGCGCCGACGCCTCCGGTGCCGCCGGTGACCAGGACGGTCCCGGACGGCTCCCAGCGGCGGACCGGTTCGCGGTCGCCGAGCGGGGCGCGCACCAGGCGGCGGCCGAGGACGCCGCTGGTACGGACGGCGACCTGGTCCTCGTCGCCGTAGCCGCCGGCGAGGAGCCGGGCGAGCCGGTCCAGTGCCCGCTGGTCCAGGGCCGGCGGCAGGTCGACGAGACCGCCCCAGCTGCCCGGCTGTTCGAGGGCGACCACCCGGCCGAGGCCCCAGACGCGGGCCTGCGCGGGTACGGCCGGGGCGTCCGCGCGGCCGGCGGCGACGGCTCCCCGGGTGGCGGCCCAGTGCCGGGCGGTGATCCCGGCGTCGGCCAGGGCCTGGACGAGGACGTGGGTGCCGGTGGCGCCGGCCGCCTCGTCGAGGGCGAGGAGGGAGAGGACGCCGCCGAGGCCGGGCAGGGCGGCGGTGGTCTCGCCGAGCCGGGCGGTGAGGGCCGCGCGGTCGCCGGCGGCCGGGTCGGTTTCGAGGAGGACGGTTTCGACGCCGCGGGCCGCGAGGCCGGCGGCGACCGTACCCGCCACGCCTCCCGCGGCGGGCGGGGCGACGATCAGCCAGGTGCCGGCCGGGGCGGCCGCGCCGGCGGGCCCGGCGGTCAGCGGGGTCCAGGTGACCTTGTAGCGCCAGGAGTCGAGGGTGGAGCGGGCCTGCTGTCCGCGCCGCCAGGTGGCGAGGGCGGGCAGCAGCTCGCCGAGGGCCCGGCGCTCGTCGAGGGCGAGGGTGCCGGCCAGGGCCTCCAGGTCCTCGGCCTCGACGGCGGCCCAGAAGCGGGCCTCGGTCTCGTCGGCGCCGACGGGTCCGGCGGCCGGCGCCTCGGGCCGGACGGGGGCGGGCTTGAGCCAGTAGCTCTGGCGTTGGAAGGCGTACGTGGGGAGGGCCACGGCGGTGGCGTCCGGGCCGCTGAGGGCGGTCCAGTCGACGTCGACGCCGCGGGTCCAGGCGGTGGCGAGGGAGGTGGTGAAGCGGGCGAGGCCGCCGTCACCGCGCCGCAGGGTGCCGGTCGCGAGGATCCCGGCGCCGGCCGCCTCCGCCGTCTCCACCAGCCCGTACGTCAGTACCGGGTGCGCGCTGGACTCCACGAACGCCCGGAACCCGTCCGCCAGCAGGAAACGCACCACCGGCTCGAAGGACACCGGCCGGCGGCAGTTCTCGTACCAGTACGCCGCGGTCAGCTCGGGGCCCTCCAGGACCTCGCCGGTCACGGTGGAGTACAGCGGGACGGAACCGGTCCGCGGCTCCACGAAGCCCAGCAGGTCCAGGATCCGCTCCTTCAGCGGCTCCACCTGCGCGCAGTGGGAGGCCACCGTGGACGGCACGATCTTCGCGCGCACCCCCTCGGCCTCCAGGGCGGCGACCAGCTCCTCCAGCGGAGCCACCTCACCGGCCACCGTCACCGCGCTCGGACCGTTGATCCCGGCGATGGACAGCGCGTCCCCGTACGGGGCGAGCCGGGACTCGGCCTCGGCGCGCGACAGGGAGACGGAGGCGACGGCGCCGTTGCCGACCAGCTCGTCGGCGAACAGCTGCGAACGCAGCACGACCACCTTCGCGCCGTCCTCCAGCGACAGCGCGCCCGAGACGACGGCGGCGGCGATCTCACCCTGGGAGTGACCCACCACCGCGTCGGCCCGCACGCCGGCGGCCCGCCACAACTCGGCCAGCGACACCATCACGGTGAACAGCACCGGCTGGAGCACCTCGATACGGGTCAGGTCCCCGTCCCCGCGCAGCACCCCCTCCACCGACCAGTCGACATGCTCCTCGACGGCCGCCGCGACCTCGGCGAAGCGAGCCGCGAACACCGGTGAGGAGTCGAGGAGTTCGACGCCCATCCCGGCCCACTGCGAGCCCTGGCCGGGGAAGACGAACACCGTCTTGCCGCCCGCGTCCGCGACACCGGCCACGACGGGCGCGTCGAGCCCGGCGAGGAGCTCCTCGCGGGAGGAGCCGAGCACCACGGCCCGGTGGTCGAACGCCGAGCGGGTGGCGGCCAGCGAGAGCGCCACGTCCTGCGGGCGCAGCGCGGGGTCCGCCCCGGCGAAACGGCGCAGGCGGGCGGTCTGCGCGGTCAGCGCCGCCGCCCCCTTGCCGGACAGGACCCACGGGACGGGACCGCCCGTGCCCACGGCGGGGGCCGTCGCGGGCTCCGCATCCCGCTCCGGAGCGGGGGGTGCCTCGGGGGCGGCTTCCAGGATGGCGTGCGCGTTGGTCCCGCTGAGGCCGAAGGAGGACACGGCGGCCCGGCGCGGGTGGTCGGTCTCGGGCCAGGTCCTGGACTCCAGCAGGAGTTCGACGTCGCCGGCGGCCCAGTCGATGTGCGGGGACGGCGCGTCGACGTGCAGGGTCTTGGGGAGCACCCCGTGGCGCAGCGACATGACGGTCTTGATGATGCCGCCGACGCCGGCCGCCGCCTGGGTGTGCCCGATGTTGGACTTGATGGAGCCCAGCCACAGCGGCTTGCCCTCGGGCCGGCCGCGTCCGTACGTGGCGAGCAGGGCGTTGGCCTCGATGGGGTCGCCGAGGGTGGTGCCGGTGCCGTGCGCCTCGACCGCGTCGACCTGGTCGGGGGTGAGGCGGGCGTTGGCGAGCGCGGCCCGGATGACGCGCTGCTGGGCCTTGCCGCTGGGGGCGGTCAGGCCGTTGCTGGCGCCGTCCTGGTTGATGGCGGAGCCGCGGATGACGGCGAGGACCTCGTGGCCGTTGCGGCGCGCGTCGGAGAGCTTCTCCAGCAGGACCAGGCCGACGCCCTCGGAGAAGGAGGTGCCGTCGGCGCCGGCCGCGAACGCCTTGCAGCGGCCGCTGAACGCCATGACCCCCTGGGCGCTGAAGCCGACGAACAGGCCGGGGGAGGCCATGACGGTGACCCCGCCGGCCAGGGCGAGCGAGCACTCGCCCTGGCGCAGCGCCTGGGCCGCGAGGTGCACGGCGACCAGGGAGGAGGAGCACGCGGTGTCGATGGTGACGGCGGGACCCTCGAACCCGTAGGTGTAGGAGAGGCGGCCGGAGATCACACTGGCTACGGAGCCGGTGACGAGGTGCCCCTCGGCGCCCTCGGCCTCGTCGCCGAGGCTCTGGGCGTACGAGGGCTGGGAGGCGCCGATGTAGACGCCGGTCTGGCTGCCCTTGAGCCGGAGCGGGTCGATGCCGGCCCGCTCCAGCGTCTCCCACGAGGCCTCCAGCAGCAGCCGCTGCTGGGGGTCCATCGCGAGGGCCTCGCGCGGCGAGATCCCGAAGAACGCGGCGTCGAACTCGTCGACGTCGGGGACGAACGCGGCTTCGCGCACCGTTCCCGTGTCGCCGAGGTCCCAGCCGCGGTTGTCGGGGAAGCCGGAGACCGCGTCCCCCTCCTCGGCGACGAACTCCCAGAGGTCTTCGGGGGATTCGATGCCGCCGGGGAAGCGGCAGCTCATGGCGACGACGGCGATCGGCTCGTGCGCGGCGTCCACCAGGTGCTGGTTCTGCCGGCGCAGCCGTTCCGTCTCCGTCAGCGACGCCCGCAGCGCTTCGACGACCTTTTCCGAGGGGGTGCTCATGGGTGTGATCTCCGGATCTCGTCTTCGCGGATCAGTGGTTGTCGCCGTCCAGGGCCAGGGACACGAGATCGTCGAGGTCCATCGTGGCGATCGAGTCCTCCCGTGCCCCGGTGTGGTCGGACGTGGCCGGTTCGGCCGCCGGGCTGCCCGCCAGGCGCAGCAGGGTGTCGAGGACGCCCGCTTCGCTCAGCCGGGCCAGCGGGAGGGTGGCCAGGGCCCGCCGCAGGTGTGCCTCGTCGACCGGCGCGCCCGTGCCCGTGCCGGCCGTGGCCGCAGTGTCCGCTCCGGTCTGCGGGGCGAGTTCGTCCCTCAGGTGTTCCGCGAGTTCGACCGGGGTGGGGTGGTCGAAGACGATGGTCGCGGGCAGCCGCAGTCCGGTGGCCGCGCCGAGCCGGTTGCGTAGCTCGACCGCGGTCAGCGAGTCGAAGCCGAGCTCCTTGAAGGCCCGGTCGGCCTCGATGGATCCGGGGTTGGCGTGGCCCAGGACGGCCGCGACGTTGGTCCGTACGAGGTCCAGCAGGACGTCGCGGCGGCGCTCGGCGGAGAGTCCGGCGAGCTTGCGGGTGAGCGCGGAGCCGTCCGGTTCCGCCGTGGCGGCCGTGCCCGCGGCCCGGCGCACCGGGGTGCGGACGAGCGAGCGGTACAGCGCGGGCAGGCCGGCCCCGCCGGCGGAGTCGCGCAGCGCGGCCGGGTCGAGCCGGACGGGGACGCTCAGTGCCTCGTCCCGGTCCACGGCCGCGTCGAACAGGGCGAGGCCCTGCTCCGCGGTGAGCGGGGTGACGCCGCCGCGGCCGAACCGGGCCAGGTCGGTGTCGTCGAGTCCGGCGGTGAGCTCGCTGGTCTGGTGCCACATGCCCCAGGCGAGGGAGGTGGCGGGCAGGCCCTGGGAGCGGCGGTGGTGGGCGAGCGCGTCCAGGTAGGTGTTCGCGGCGGCGTAGTTGGCCTGTCCGGAGTTCCCGGTCACGCCGGCCGCCGAGGAGTAGAGGACGAAGTGGCGCAGGTCCAGGTCGCGGGTGAGCGCGTGGAGGTTCCAGGCGGCGTCCACCTTGGGCCGCATGGCGCGCTCCATGCGGGCCGGGGTCAGCGAGGCGAAGACCCCGTCGTCGACGACCCCGGCCGCGTGCACCACACCGGTCAGCGGCCGGTCGGCGGGGATCGCGGCGAGGACGGCGGCGAGCGCGTCGCGGTCGGCGGCGTCGCAGGCGACGACCTCGGCGGTGGCGCCCGACTCCGCCATCTCCGCGACGAGTTCGGCCGCGCCGGGGGCGTCCGGGCCGCGGCGGCCGGCCAGCAGCAGGTGCCGTACGCCGTGCTCGGTGACCAGGTGCTTGGCGAGGAGGGCGCCCAGGGTGCCGGTTCCGCCGGTGATCAGCACGGTTCCGGCCGGGTCCCAGCCCTGCGGGACGGTCAGGACGATCTTGCCGGTGTGCTTGGCCTGGCTCATGAACCGGAAGGCCTCGGGGGCCCGCCGGACGTCCCAGGTGCGGGTGGGGAGCGGGCTCAGTGCGCCCGCCTCGAAGAGGCCCGCCAGTTCGGCGAGCATCCCGGCGGTGCGCTCCGGGCCGGCCTCGGCCAGGTCGAAGCGGCGGTAGTGGACGCCCGGGTGGTCGAGGCCGACCTGTCCGGCGTCGCGGACGTCGGTGGCGCCGAGTTCGACGAACCGGCCGCCGCGCGGCAGCAGCCGCAGCGAGGCGTCGACCAGCTCGCCGGCCAGGCAGTCCAGGACGACGTCGACGCCCCCGCCGCCGGTGGCGGCGCGGAAGCGCTCCTCGAAGGAGGCGTCGCGGGAGGAGGCGATGCGGGCGTCGTCGAGACCGGCGGCGCGCAGCGCGTCCCACTTGCCCTCGCTCGCCGTGCCGAACACCTCGGCGCCCAGGTGCCGGGCGATCTGCACGGCGGCCGAGCCGACACCGCCCGCGGCGGCGTGGACCAGGACCCGTTCCCCGGCCTTCAGGCCCGCCAGGTCGACGAGCGCGTAGTACGCGGTGAGGAAGGCGGCGGGCACCGAGGCGGCCTTCTCGAAGGACCAGCCCTCGGGGATGCGGGCCACCATCTTGGCGTCCGCGACGGCGAGCGGCCCGAAGGCGTGCGGGACCATGCCCGCCACCCGGTCGCCGGGGGCGAGGTGGGTGACGTCCGGGGCGGTCTCGACGACCACACCGGCCGCCTCGCAGCCCATGAACCCGCCGCCCGGGTACATCCCGAGGGAGACGAGGACGTCGCGGAAGTTGAGCCCGGCGGCGTGCACGGCGATCCGCACCGCGCCCTCGGGCAGCGCTCCGGCCGCCTCGGGCCGGGGCAGCAGGCACAGGTGGTCGAGGGTTCCGGCGGCGGTGGTGTCCAGGGCCCAGGCGGCGGCACCGGCCGGTACGGGCAGGGCCGTGCCCGCGCCGGACCGGACCAGGCGCGGCACCAGGGCGGTGCCGGCGCGCAGCGCGGTCTGCGGCTCGTCGTGGACGAGGGCCGTGGCGACCGCGCCCCGCAGGGCGGCGGCCGACTCCTCGGTGGTGTCGAGGTCGGCGATCAGGAGCCGGCCGGGGTTCTCGGCCTGTGCCGAGCGGATCAGGCCCCAGGCGGGCGAGTGCGCGAGGCCGGTGGCGTCCTCGCCGGTACGGGTGGCGACCGCGCCGTGGGTGAGGACGACCAGGCGGGATCCGGCGAAGCGTTCCCCGGCCACCCATTCCTGCACGGTGGCCAGCAGGGCGGCGGCCTCGGCGTGGACCTCGGGGAGGGCGCCGTCGGAGCCGGTGGCGGGGCCGTCGGCCGGGTCTCCGCAGGGGAGGACCACGGTCTGCGGCAGGGCCGCGCCGTCGGCGGCGGCGAGGGCCGCGAGGTCCTCGTACCGGTCGACGACCGCGCCCGCGCCTTCCAGCGCGGCGACGACGGCGGACGCGCCGGAGCCCAGTACGGCCCAGTTCCCGGCGGCGGAGGCGTCGGCGCCGGTGGGCAGCGCCGTCCAGTCGAGGCGGAACAGTCCGTCGGTGCCGCCGTCGCCGCCCTGCCGCAGGGTGGCCGTGTCGACGGGGCGCAGGACGAGCGCGTCGACGGTGGCGACCGGTGCGCCGGCCGCGTCGGCGACGTCCACCGCGATGGTGTCGGTGCCCGCCGCGCTGACGCGGACCCGCAGGGTGCCGGCGCCGGCCGCGTGGAGGCTGACTCCGCTCCAGGCGAAGGGCAGCCGGGCCTGGCCGGTCAGCTCGATGAACTCGCCGAGCCGCATGGCGTGCAGCGCGGCGTCGAGCAGGGCGGGGTGCAGGAGGTAGGCGGCCGCTTCGCCCTGGTGGCCGTCGGGCAGCGCGACCTCGGCGAACACGTCCCCGGTGGACTCGTGGCGCCATGCGGCGCGCAGGCCCTGGAAGGCGGGGCCGAACTGGTAGCCGGTCTCGGCCGCGGCGGCGTAGAAGCCGTCGAGGTCCACGGGTTCGGTGCCGGCGGGCGGCCAGGCGGTCAGGTCGTGTCCGGGTGCGCGGTCCCCGGGGGCGAGGACGCCGCTGGCGTGCCGGGTCCAGGGCAGGTCGGCGGGGGCGTCCTCGGCGCGGGAGTGGACGGTGACGGGGCGGGTGCCGGAGCCGCCGTCGGGGCCGACGAGCACCTGGAGGTGGACGCCGCCGCGGGCCGGGAGGACGAGCGGCGCTTCGAGGGTGAGCTCGTCCAGCAGCGTGTACCCGGCTTCCTCGCCGGCGCGTACGGCCAGTTCGACGAAGGCGGTGCCGGGGAGGATGGGCGTGCCGGAGACCGCGTGGTCGGCGAGCCAGGACTGGGTGTCGGGGGCGATCCGGCCGGTGAACAGGAGGCCTTCGCCGCCCGCGAGGCCCACGGCCGCGCCGAGCATCGGGTGCCCGGCGTCCGAGAGCCCGAAGCCGGTGGCGTCGCCGGAGAAGGGCGGCAGCGGGTCCGGCCAGAAGGGCTCGTTCTGGAAGGCGTACGTCGGCAGGTCGACCCGCCGGGCGTCCTGGCCGGCGTGCACCGCCTGCCAGTCGACGGGGGCGCCGTGGGTCCAGGCCTGGGCGAGGGAGGCGAGGAACCTCTGCGGGCCGCCCTCGTCGCGGCGCAGGGTGCCGAGGGTGACGGCGGACGCGCCGGCGGCCTCGATGGTCTCCTGGACGCCGATGGTGAGGACGGGGTGGGCGCTGGCCTCGACGAAGACCTTGTGGCCGCGCTCCAGGAGGCCGCCGATGGCGTCCTGGAAGCGGACGGTGTGGCGGAGGTTGGTGTACCAGTACTCGGCGTCGAGCTCGGAGCCGTCGGCCCACTCCCCCGTCACCGTGGAGAAGAACGGGACCTCGGCGGTCCGGGGCTCGATCCCGGACAGCAGTCCGATGACCTCGTCGCGGATCGACTCGACCTGCGGACCGTGCGAGGCGTAGTCCACGTTGATGCGGCGGGCACGGAGGCCATCGGCCTCACAGGCCGCCATCAGCTCGTCCAGGGCCTCCGGATCACCGGAGACGACCGTGGACCGCGGACCGTTGACGGAAGCCAGGGCCAGGCGCTCGCCCCAGGCGGAGATACGTTCCACCACCGCATCGGCGGCGTCCGCGACGGAGACCATGCCGCCCTTGCCAGCCAGGGCGAGCAGCGCCTTGGCCCGCAGCGCGGACACCTTCGCCGCGTCCTCCAGCGACAGGGCGCCGGAGACGGCCGCGGCCGCGATCTCGCCCTGCGAGTGGCCGACGACGGCCGCCGGAACGACCCCGTTGGCCCGCCACAGCTCGGCGAGGGAGACCATCACCGCCCACAGGGCGGGCTGGACCACGTCGACCCGGTCGAAGCCCGGCGCGCCGTCCTTCTGGCGGAGCACGTCCAGAAGGGACCAGTCGGTGTGCGGGGCGAGGGCCCGCTCGCAGTCGTCGAGGCGGGCTGCGAAGACCGGCGAGGAGTCGTACAGCTCCACCGCCATCCCCGCCCACTGGGAGCCCTGGCCGGGGAAGACGAACACGGGGCGGCCCGTGCCCTTGACGACGGCGCCCTCGGTGACGCCGACACCGGCCGTGCCCTCGGCCAGGGCGGTGAGCCCGGCGAGGAGTCCTTCGCGGTCGTCGGCCTGGACCGCGCCACGGCGTTCCAGGGCGGCCCGGGTGGTGGCCAGCGACCAGGCGACGTCCGCCGGGCGCAGCGCCTCGGCGCCCTCGGCCCCGGCGAAGTCGCGCAGCCGCTCGGCCTGGCCGCGCAGGCCGTCCGTGCCGCGCCCGGAGACGATCCAGGGCAGGGCGGCGGCCGGGAAGGCCGGGACGGCGGGCACGCGGGCGGGCTCCTCGGTGGGAGGCGCCTGCTCCAGGACGACGTGGACGTTGGTGCCGCTGCCGCCGAAGGAGGAGACGCCGGCCCGGCGCGGGCGGCCCGTCTCGGGCCACGGGCGGGCTTCGGTGAGCAGTTCCACGGCGCCCGAGGCCCAGTCGATCTCGTGGGCGGGCTCGGCGACGTGGAGGGTCTTGGGCAGGACGCCGTGGCGCAGCGCCATGACGGTCTTGATGACGCCCGCGACTCCGGAGGCGGCCTGGGAGTGGCCCAGGTTGGACTTCAGGGAGCCCAGCCACAGGGGCCGGTCGGCGGTGTGGGCCCGGCCGTAGGTGGCGAGCAGGGCCTGTGCCTCGATGGGGTCGCCGAGGGTGGTGCCGGTGCCGTGCGCCTCGACGGCGTCGACGTCGGCGGGGTCGAGGCCCGCGTCGGCGAGGGCCGCGCGGATGACGCGCTGCTGGGCGGGCCCGCTGGGGGCGGAGAGGCCGTTGCTGGCGCCGTCCTGGTTGGCGGCCGTGCCGCGGATGACGGCGAGGATCTGGTGGCCGTTGGCCTGTGCGTCGGAGAGCCGCTCCAGCATGATCACGCCGACGCCCTCGGACCAGCCGGTGCCGTCGGCGTCCTGGGAGAAGGACTTGCAGCGGCCGGACGGGGAGAGTCCGCCCTGCTGGCTGAAGCCGATGAAGACACCGGGCGAGCACATGACCATCGCGCCGCCGGCGAGCGCCATGCGGCAGTCACCGGTGCGCAGGGCCTGCACGGCGAGGTGCAGGGCGGTCAGGGAGGAGGAGCACATGGTGTCGACGGTGACGGCCGGGCCCTCCAGCCCGAAGGTGTAGGCGAGGCGGCCGGAGGCGACGGCGGCGGACGCGCCGAACAGCATCTGGCCGTCGGAGCCCTCGGGCATCTGCACGTCGTGGCCGTAGCCGGGGTACCCGGCGCCGATGAACACGCCGGTGCTGCTGCCCTTGAGGGCGTCCGGGTCGAGGCCGGCGCGTTCGAAGACCTCCCAGGCGGTCTCCAGGAGGAGGCGCTGCTGCGGGTCCATGGTGAGGGCCTCGCGCGGCGAGATGCCGAAGAAGCCGGGGTCGAAGTGGGTGGCGGTGTCGACGAAGCCGCCCTCGCGGACGTAGCTCGTACCGGCCTTGGCGCGGTCGGGGTCGTAGAAGCCGTCGAGGTTCCAGCCCCGGTCGGTGGGGAAGTCGCCGATGGCGTCGCGGCCTTCGGCGACGAGCTGCCACATGTCCTCGGGGGAGGTGATCCCGCCGGGGTAGCGGCAGCTCATGGAGACGATGGCGATGGGCTCGTCGGAGGCGGCGGCCGGGGCGGTGGCGGAGCCGGCCTCGGCGGCGGTGTCCGTGTCGCCGAGGAGTCCGGTGCGCAGCAGTTCGGCGACGGCCTGGGGGGTGGGGTGGTCGAAGACCATCGTCGCGGGCAGGGTGAGGCCGGTGGCGGCGGTGAGCCGGTTGCGCAGGTCGACGGAGGTCAGCGAGTCGAAGCCGGTGGCCTTGAAGGCGCGTCCGGGCTCGATCGCGTCGAGGGAGGGGTGGCCCAGGACGGCGGCCGCCTCCCGGCGGACCAGGTCGAGCAGGATCGTGTCGCGTTCGCCCTCGGGGGCCTGCCGCAGGCGCCGGGCGAACTCGGCGGCGGGGTCGTCCGCGTCGGTGACCTCGTCGGGGCGGGCGGTGTCGACGGCCTTGCGGGCCTCCGGGATGCCGGTGAGCAGCGGGCTGGGCCGGGTGGCGGTGAAGCCGGGCGCGAAGCGGGACCAGTCGACGTCGGCGACGGCGACGAACGCCTCGTCGTGTTCGACGGCCTGGACCATCGCGGACAGGGCCGTCACCGGGTCCATCTCCAGGACGCCGCGGCGGCTCATGTACTCCTGCGCGCCGGCGGTCTCCATGATGCCGCCGCCGCCCCAGGCGCCCCAGGCGACGGAGGTGGCCGTGAGGCCGCGGGCCCGGCGGTGTTCGGCGAGCGCGTCGAGGTGGGCGTTGGCGGCCGCGTAGGCGGTGTGCCCGGCGGCGCCCCAGACACCGGAGTTGGAGGAGAACAGGACGAAGGCGTCCAGGGCGGTGTCGCCGAGGAGTTCGTCGAGGTGGGTGGCGCCGGCGGCCTTCCCGGCGAGGACCCGCTCGAACTCCTCGGGCGTGACCTCCTCCAGGACCGTGGACTGGGGGACTCCGGCGGCGTGCACGACGGCGGTGAGGGGGGTGGCGGCGGGTACGGAGGCCAGCAGCGCGGCGACCGCGTCGCGGTCGGCGACGTCGCAGGCGACGGCTTCGGCCTCGGCGCCCAGGGCCCGCAGCTCCGCGAGGAGTCCGTCGGCGCCGGGGGCGTCGGGGCCGCGGCGGCCGGCCAGCAGGAGGCGTTCGGCGCCTGCGGCGGCGAGCCAGCGGGCCACGTGGGCGCCGACTCCGCCGGTGCCGCCGGTGACGAGGACGGTGCCGTGGGGGCGCCAGTCGCGGACGGGTTCGCGATCGTCGAGGGCGGCGCGGACCAGGCGGCGGCCGAAGGTGCCGGAGCCGCGGACGGCGATCTGGTCCTCCTCGCCGGCGCCGCCGGCGAGGATCTGGACGAGCCGGGTCAGGGCGCGGTCGTCGGCGGCCCGCGGCAGGTCGACGAGTCCGCCCCAGCCGCGGGGCCGTTCGAGGGCGACGACCCGGCCCAGGCCCCAGACCTGGGCCTGGGCGGGCTCGGGGGCTTCGTCGGAGCGGCCGGTGGAGACGGCGCCGCGGGTCACCGTCCACACGGGGGCGCCGGTGAGGCCGGCGTCGCTGAGGGCCTGGACCAGGACGAGCCCGTGCAGGGCGCCGTCGGCGCCGAGGCCGGCCAGGGAGAGGACCCCGGTGACTTCGGTGCCGGCGACGGCGGTGCGGACCAGTTCGGCGAAGGCGGCGCGGTCGGTGCCGCCGGCGCGCACGGTCACGGTCGAGGCGCCGTGCCGGGCGAGCGCGGCGGCGCAGTCGGCGGCCGGGGACTCGTGGGCCGGGTCGGCGGGCAGCACGACCAGCCAGGTGCCGGTCAGGGGTGCGGGGGCGGGCTCCGGGAGGCGGTCCCAGGAGACGCGGTAACGCCAGGAGTCGACGGTGGACCGCTCGCGGCGGCGGCGCCGCCAGGAGGACAGGGCGGGCAGCAGTTCGCCCAGGGAGCGGCGCTCCTCCAGGTCGAGGGTGCCGGCGAGGGCTTCGAGGTCCTCGCGTTCGACGGCGTCCCAGAAGCGGGCCTCGGCCTCGTCGGCGGGCAGGGTCGCGGCATCGGCGGGGGCGGCATCGGCCGCCTCCAGCCAGTACCGCTGCTGCTGGAAGGCGTAGGTGGGCAGTTCGACGGTGCGGGGGCCGTGCGGGGCGACGAGGGTGGCCCAGTCGACGCCGGCGCCGCCCACCCAGGCCTCGGCGAGGGAGGTCAGCAGGCGGCGCGAGCCGCCGTCGTCGCGGCGCAGGGTGCCGAGGGTGACGGCGGCGGCGGCCGTGGTGTCGATGGTCTCCTGGACGCCGACGGTCAGGACGGGGTGGGCGCTGGCCTCGACGAAGATGCCGTGGCCCTCGCCGAGGAGGGCGCGGACGGCCTCCTCGAAGCGGACGGTGGTGCGCAGGTTGGTGTACCAGTAGTCGGCGTCGAGTTCCGTGCCGTCGACGAATCCGGCGGTGACGGTGGAGAAGAAGGGGATCTCGGCGGTGCGCGGCTCGATGCCGGCGAGGAGGCCGGTGACCTCGTCGCGGATGGTCTCGACCTGCGCGGAGTGCGAGGCGTAGTCCACGTTGATGCGGCGGGCCCGTACGCCGTCGGCCGCGCAGGCGGCCTCCAGCTCGTCCAGGGCCTGCGGGTCACCGGAGACGACCGTGGAGCGGGGGCCGTTGACGGAGGCGAGGGAGAGCCGCTCGCCCCAGGCGGAGATGCGTTCGCGGACGGCGTCGGCGGTGTCGGCGACGGACACCATGCCGCCCTTGCCCGCCAGGGCGACGATGGCCCGCGCGCGCAGCGCCGACACCTTCGCCGCGTCCTGGAGGGACAGGGCGCCGGAGACGGCGGCGGCGGCGATCTCGCCCTGCGAGTGGCCGACGACCGCGGCCGGAACGACCCCGGCGGCCCGCCACAGCTCGGCGAGGGACACCATCACGGCCCACAGGGCGGGCTGGACCACGTCGACCCGGTCGAAGCCGGGGACGCCGTCCTTCTGGCGGAGCACGTCCAGCAGCGACCAGTCGGTGTGCGGGGCGAGGGCTTCGGCGCACTCGTCGAGGCGCGCCGCGAACACCGGGGAGGCCTCGTACAGCTCCACGGCCATGCCCACCCACTGGGAGCCCTGGCCGGGGAAGACGAGGACGACTCCGGAGCCGGGCAGGGTGGCGCCCTGGACGACGGTGGTGGATCCGGGTGCGGCGTCGGCGAGGGCGGCGAGACCCTCCTGGAAGCCGTGGTCGCCGACGGCGACGACCACGGCGCGCTGCTCCAGGGCGGCGCGGGTGGTGGCCAGGGAGTGGGCGACGTCGGCGGGGCCGGGCGCGTCCTCCCGGGCGGCGAAGGCGCGCAGCCGGTCCGCCTGGGCGCGCAGGGCGCCCGGGGTGTGGCCGGAGAGGGGCCACGGGATCAGCGGGGTGGACAGGACGGCGGCGGGGGCGGCGGCGTTCCCGGCGTCCGCGTTCCCGGCGTCGGCATCGGTGTCCGGGCCGTCGGGGGCGTCCTGTTCGAGGATGACGTGCGCGTTGGTGCCGCCGACGCCGAAGGCGGAGACTCCGGCGCGGCGCGGGCCGCCGTCGCGGGAGGTCCACTCGACGGGTTCGCGCAGCAGCCGTACGGAGCCGGCCGACCAGTCGACCTGGCTGGTGGGCGCGTCGACGTGGAGGGTGCGGGGCAGCAGACCGTGGCGCATGGCCATGACCATCTTCATCACGCCGGCCATGCCGGCGGCGGCCTGGGTGTGGCCGATGTTGGACTTCACGGAGCCGAGCCACAGCGGCCGGTCCTCGGGGCGGTTCTTCCCGTAGGCGGTGAGCAGGGCCTGCGCCTCGATGGGGTCGCCGAGGGTGGTGCCGGTGCCGTGGGCCTCGACGGCGTCGATCTGCTGGGCGCCGAGGCGGGCGTTGGTGAGGGCCTGCTTGATGACGCGGATCTGGGAGGGGCCGTTGGGGGCGGTCAGGCCGTTGGAGGCGCCGTCCTGGTTGACGGCGGAGCCGCGGACGACGGCCAGGACCTCGTGTCCGTTGCGGCGGGCGTCCGAGAGCCGCTCCAGCAGCAGGACGCCGATGCCCTCGGCGAACCCGGTGCCGTCGGCGGAGTCGGCGAAGGCCTTGCAGCGGCCGTCGGCGGCCAGGCCGCGCTGGCGGCTGAACTCGACGAACAGGCCGGGGGTGGACATGACGGTGACGCCGGCGGCCAGGGCGAGGGAGCATTCGTCCTGGCGCAGGGCCTGCACGGCCAGGTGCAGGGCGACGAGGGAGGAGGAGCAGGCGGTGTCGACGGTGACGGCCGGCCCCTCCAGGCCGAAGGTGTAGGCGAGGCGGCCGGAGACGACGGCCGCCGCGCTGCCCGTGCCGAGATAGCCCTCGACGTCGTCGGGGACGGAGTCGAGGTCGGTGGCGTAGCTGGAGGAGGAGGCGCCGACGAACACGCCGGTGCGGCTGCCCTTGAGCGACGTCGGGTCGTATCCGGCGCGCTCCAGGACCTCCCAGGAGGTCTCCAGCAGCAGCCGCTGCTGCGGGTCCATGGCGAGGGCCTCGCGCGGCGAGATGCCGAAGAGCTGCGCGTCGAAGCGCGGGACGTCCTGGAGGAACCCGCCCTGCTTGGTGTAGGAGGTGCCGATCCGGTCGGGGTCGGGGTCGTAGAGGGCGTCCAGGTCCCAGCCGCGGTCCTCGGGGAAGCCGCCGATGCCGTCGCGGCCGTCGGCGACGAGGTCCCACAGCTGTTCGGGCGTGCCGACCTGTCCGGGGAAGCGGCAGGCCATGCGGACGATGGCGACGGGCTCGGGCTCTTCGAGCTCCTTGACGCGCCGGCGCGCGTTGCGCAGGTCGGCGGTGGCCCGCTTCAGATATTCGCGGAGCTTGTCTTCATTGTTCGTGCTCAACGTCACTCACCTACCGGGAACGGGAAGCCAACACGGCGCGGTCGTTGCGGGCGCGGGGTCACTGCGTCTCCAACTCGTCGTCGAGCAGGTCGAAGAGCTCGCTGTCGGAGGCCGAGTCGAGGTCGGCGTCGGAGGCGGGCGCCGCGTCCGCTCCGGTGGCGTTCCAGGCGGCGAGCAGCGCGTGGAGCCTGCCGCTGATCCGGCCGCGGTCTTCGGGGGTGGCCTGCGCGGCCGCGGCGAGGGCGCCGCCGAGCCGGTCGATGTCGTCGAGCAGCGGGTCCAGGCCGTCGGTGTCGCCGAGGAGTTCGGTGCGCAGCAGGGCGGCGAGCTCGACGGGCGTCGGGTGGTCGAAGACCAGGGTGGAGGGCAGGCTCAGGCCGGTGGCGGCGCCGAGCCGGTTGCGCAGTTCGACCGCGCTGAGGGAGTCGAAGCCCAGTTCGCGGAAGGCCCGCTGGGGTCCTACGGCGGCCAGGGCCTCCGGGCCGGTGGTGCCGTGGCCCAGGACGGAGGCGGCCTGCTTGCGGACGAGGTCGAGCAGGAGGCGGTCCTGCTCGGCCGCCGGGAGGCCGGTGAGCCGGTGCAGGAGGGCGTCGGCGGCTCCGTCGGCCTCCTCGGCCTCGGCGGCCGCGGTGGCCTCGGCGCGGGCGAGGAGCCGCGCCGCCTCGGGGACCATCTCGAACAGGGGGCTGTTGCGTTCGGTGTTGGTGCCCAGCGAGAAGCTGTCCCAGCGGATGTCGATGATGACGGGGGCGGTCTCCTCGTGGTCGAGGGACTGCTGGAGCGCGGCGGTGGCGAGCTCCGGGGGGAGCTCCCAGACGCCCTGGAGGCGGGCGCGTTCGCCGACGCCGTTGTCGGCCATGCCGCTGCCCTCCCAGGTGCCCCACACGACGGCGGTGGCGGGCAGGCCGAGGGCGCGGCGCTGCTCGGCGAGGGCGTCGAGGAAGGTGTTGCCGGGGGTGTAGTTACCCAGGCCGGCGGAGCCGTAGGCGGCGCCGAAGGAGGAGAACAGGACGAAGGCGGTGAGCTCCTTGTCCCGGGTCAGTTCCTGGAGGTTGAGGGCGCCGCGCACCTTGACGGCGAGGACGCGCTCCATGCGGTCGGGGGTGAGCGAGTCGACCATGCCGTCGTCGAGGACGGCGGCGGTGTGGAACACCGACGTCAGCGGGGCGTCGGCGGGGATCGCGTCGATGACGGCGGCCAGGGCGGCGGCGTCGCTGACGTCGGCGGCGGCGAGGGTGACCCTGGCGCCGAGGGCGGTGAGTTCGGCTTCGAGGGCGGCGGCGCCGGGGGCGGCGGGTCCGCTGCGGCTGATCAGGAGGAGGTGTTCGGCGCCGGCGCGGGCGAGCCAGCGGGCGGTCTGCGCGCCGAGTCCGCCGGTGCCGCCGGTGATCAGGGCGGTGCCGGACGGCTGCCAGGTGCGGGCCGGGCCGGTATCGCCGAGGGGCGCCCGGACCAGGCGGCGGACCAGGACGTTCCAGGACCGTACCGCGAGCTGGTCCTCGTCGCCGGGTTCGGTGAGGACACCGGCGAGCCGGTTCCAGGCCTCCTCGTCGGGCTGCTGCGGCAGGTCGACGATGCCGCCCCACAGCCGCGGGTGCTCCTGGACGAGGACCCGGGCCAGGCCCCAGACGGCGGCCTGGACGGGGCTGGTCAGCGCGTCGGAGTCGCCGACGGAGACGGCGCCCTGGGTGAGGGCCCACACCGGGGCGTCGAACTCGGCGAGTTCGCGGACCTGGAGGATCGCCTGGACGAGGGTGACGGTGCCGGCCAGGCCGAGCGGGAGCTCGGGGTGGTCGGGGTGGGGGCGCTCGTCGAGGGGGAGCAGGGACAGGATCCCGGTGACGGAGTCCTCGCCCTCGACGGTGAGTTCCTGGTGGAGCTGCTGGGCGAGGGTGTAGCGGTCGGAGGCCCAGACGTCGACGGGGACGCGGACGGTGCGGGCGCCCTGGGCGGCGAGGCGGTCGGCGGCGGCCGCGGCGAGCGCGTCGTCGCCGCCCTCGGACTCCACGATCAGCCAGGTGCCGGTCAGCCGGGGTGCGGCGGTCTCGGCGACCGTCCACACGGTGCGGTAGCGCCAGGAGTCGATCGCGGACTTCTCGCGGCGGGTGCGGCGCCAGGCGGCCAGGGCGGGCAGGGCCTCGCCGAGGGGCTGGTCGGCGCCGACGCCGAGGGGTGCCAGGTCGCCGCTGTCCACGGCCGCCCAGAAGGCGGCGTCGACCTCGTCGCCGCCGTGCGCGGCGACGGCGGGGGCCGCCGGGTCGGCGGGGGTGGTGTCGAGCCAGTAGGGGCGGTGCTGGAAGGCGTACGTGGGCAGGTCGACCCGCTGTGCGCCGTCGGGGAAGACGGTGGGCCAGGCGACGCCGGCGCCGCGGGTCCAGGCTTCGGCGAGGGAGGTGAGGAACCGCTGCGGGCCGCCCTCGTCGCGGCGCAGGGTGCCGAGGGTGACGGCGGACGCGGCGGCCGGGGCCTCGGCGGCGTCGATGGTCTCCTGGACGCCGATGGTGAGGACGGGGTGGGCGCTGGCCTCGACGAACAGGCCGTGGCCGGCGGTGAGGAGGCTGCGGACGCCGTCCTCGAAGCGGACGGTGGTGCGCAGGTTGGTGTACCAGTACTCGGCGTCCAGCTCGGAGCCGTCGGCCCAGTCGCCGGTCACCGTGGAGAAGAAGGGGATCTCGGCGGTGCGCGGCTCGATGCCGGCGAGGAGACCGGTGACCTCGTCGCGGATGGTCTCGACCTGCGCGGAGTGCGAGGCGTAGTCCACGTTGATGCGGCGGGCCCGTACGCCGTCGGCCTCACAGGCCGCCATCAGTTCGTCCAGGGCCTGCGGGTCACCGGAGACGACCGTGGAGCGGGGGCCGTTGACGGAGGCGAGGGAGAGCCGCTCGCCCCAGGCGGAGATGCGTTCGCGGACGGCGTCGGCGACGTCGGCCACCGACACCATGCCGCCCTTGCCCGCCAGGGCCACGATCGCCTTGGCCCGCAGCGCCGACACCTTCGCCGCGTCCTGGAGGGACAGGGCGCCGGAGACGGCGGCGGCGGCGATCTCGCCCTGCGAGTGGCCCAGCACGGCGGCCGGGCGCACCCCGTGGAAGCGCCACAGCTCGGCGAGGGACACCATCACCGCCCACAGCGCCGGCTGGACCACGTCGACCCGGTCGAAACCGGGGACGCCGTCCTTCTGGCGGAGCACGTCCAGCAGCGACCAGTCGGTGTGCGGGGCGAGGGCTTCGGCGCACGCGTCGAGGCGGGCCGCGAACACCGGGGAGGCCTCGTACAGCTCCACGGCCATGCCCACCCACTGGGAGCCCTGGCCGGGGAAGACGAGGACGGGGCGGTCGGCGCCCGCGGCGGCGGTGACGCCGGTGGTGTCGCCCTCGGCGAGCTCGGCGAGCCCGGCGAGGAACTCCTCGTGCTTGGCGGCGACGACCGCGCCGCGCACCGGGTGGGCGGTACGGGTGGTGGCCAGCGAGAAGCCGGTGGAGGCGGGCGCGGCCCCGTCCCGTACGTGGGCCAGCAGGCGGGCGGCCTGCTCGCGCAGGGCGGCCGGGGTGCGGGCGGAGAGGATCCACGGCACGGGGCCGCCGGTCTCCTCCCCGGGGGACGGCTGCTCCGGCCGGTCGGCGGGGGCGGCCTCTTCGAGGATGACGTGGGCGTTGGTGCCGCTGACGCCGAAGGAGGAGACGCCGGCCCGGCGGGGCTCGTCGCCGCGGGGCGTCCAGTCCCGGGACTCGTTCAGCAGCCGGACGCCGCCGGAGGACCAGTCGATGTGCGGGGACGGCTCGTCCGCGTGGAGGGTCTTGGGGAGGACGCCGTGGCGCAGCGCCTGCACCATCTTGATGACGCCGGCGAGGCCGGCGACGGGGCCGCCGTGCCCGATGTTGGACTTCGACGAGCCGAGCCACAGGGGCTGGTCGGCGGTGTGCTCCTGCCCGTAGGTGGCGAGGAGGGCCTGGGCCTCGATGGGGTCGCCGAGGGAGGTGCCGGTGCCGTGCGCCTCGACGGCGTCGACGTCCTGCGGGGTGAGGCGGGCGTTGGCGAGGGCCCGGCGGATGACCTCCTGCTGGGCGGGCTCGCTGGGGGCGGTGAGGCCGTTGCTGGCGCCGTCCTGGTTGAGGGCGGAGCCGCGGATGACGGCGAGGACCCGGTGGCCGTTGCGGCGCGCGTCGGAGAGGCGCTCCACGAGCAGCACGCCGGCGCCCTCGGACCAGGTGGTCCCGTCGGCGTCGGCGCCGAAGGCCTTGCAGCGGCCGTCGGCGGCCAGCGCGCGCTGGCGGCTGAACTCGACGAACGCGGCGGGGCTGGACATGACGGCCACGCCGGCGGCCAGGGCGAGCGAGCACTCGCCCTGGCGCAGGGCCTGCACGGCCAGGTGCAGGGCGACGAGGCCGGAGGAGCAGGCCGTGTCGACGGTGACGGCGGGGCCGGCCAGCCCGAAGGCGTAGGCGACCCGCCCCGACAGGACGCTCGACATGGTGCCGGTGCCGATGTAGCCCTCGACACCGTCCGGCAGGGCGTCCAGCCGGGAGGCGTAGTCGGAGGCGACGGCGCCGACGAAGACGCCCGTCTCGGTGCCCTTCAGCGACGTCGGGTCGTACCCGGCGCGCTCCAGGGTCTCCCAGGCGGTCTCCAGGAACAGCCGCTGCTGCGGGTCCATGGCGGCCGCCTCGCGCGGTGAGATGCCGAAGAGCTCCGGGTCGAAGAGGGTGGCGCCCTGGAGGAAGCCGCCCTCGCGGACGTACGTCTTGCCGGGTGCGTCGGGGTCGGGGTCGTACAGGTCGGTGTCCCAGCCGCGGTCGGCCGGGAAGGGGCCGATCGCGTCGGTACCGGACGCCACGAGGTTCCAGAAGCCCTCGGGGTCGGTGACCCCGCCCGGGAAGCGGCAGGCCATCGAAACGATGGCGATCGGCTCGTGCCCGGCGTCCTCCGCGTCGCGCAGCTGCTGCTTGGTACGGCTCAGATCGGCTGTGACGCGCTTGAGGTATTCACGGAGCTTCTCTTCGTTGCTCGTCGACATGCTCGGTACTCCTAAGTGGATATGGGACGCAGGAGCAGGTCAGGAAGCTCCCAGTTCCTTGTCGATCAGTGCGAAGATCTCGTCGTCCGTCACCGCGGCGAGGGCGTCGTCGTCGAGGACGTCCGCCTCCGTCTCGGTGGCGCGCCACTTCCACAGCAGCGCTTCGAGCCGCTTGGTGACGGTGTCGCGGGCGGCGCCGTCCGGGGCTGCGTCCCCCAGTACGGCTTCCAGGGCGGCGAGTTCCCGCAGTCCGGGCGCCTGCGCGCCGCGGGCGGTGCCCAGCTGGTCGAGGAGGTGCCGGGCGAGGGCGAGTGGGGTCGGGTGGCTGAAGACGAGGGTCGCGGGCAGGGACAGGCCGGTCGCGGCGGTGAGCCGGTTGCGCAGTTCGACCGCGGTCAGCGAGTCGAACCCGAGCTCCCGGAAGGCCCGTTCGGCCTCCACGGATTCCGTCTCCTGGTGGCCGAGGACCGCGGCCACCCGGGTACGGACGAGGTCGGTGACCGTGCGCTCCTGCTCCTGCGGGGAGAGCGCGGCCAGCCGCTGTGCGAACGTGTCGGCCTCCGCCGCGTCCTGCGAGGCGGCCGTCCGGCGTACGGGCGTACGCGTCGCGGTGCCCGCCCCGCCGGTGGCTCCGGCGGCGGCCGCGGCGGCGGTCAGTTCCCCGGCGGACACCAGCCGCGACGCGAACGACGCGACGGTGGCCACGGGGCGGCCGGTGGCGTCGGCGACCGTGAGGGCCACCTCGTCCGGTCCGGCCGGGGTCAGGTGCACGCGCACGCGCGAGGCGCCCGTGGCGTGCAGGCGCACGCCGCTCCACGCGAACGGCAGCCAGGCCGTTCCGTCCTCCGCTTCCGGCCCGCTCACCGCCAGCGCGTGGAGCGCGGCGTCGAGCAGGGCCGGGTGGAGGCCGAACCGGTCGGCGTCCTCCTGCTGATCCTCGGGCAGCACCACCTCGGCGTACACCCCGACACCGTCGCCCGGGAGCCAGACCTCGGCCAACCCCTGAAAGGCGGGGCCGTACCCGTACCCCGACCCCGACAGCCCCTCATAGAACCCGTCGAGGTCCACCCGCTCGGCGCCGGCCGGGGGCCAGACGGTGAGCTCGCGGCCCGGTTCGGGGGTTTCGGCGCGGCTGAGGACGCCCTGGGCGTGGCGGGTCCAGGGGCCGTCGGCGGCGTCCTGGCGGCCGTACACGGCGACGGTGCGCCTGGAGGCGGCGTCGGGCGGGCCGAGGACGATCTGGAGCAGTACGGGGCCCTCGTCGGGCAGGACGAGGGGTGCCTCCAGGGTGAGTTCGTCGAGGGTGTCGCAGCCGGCCTCGTCACCGGCGCGGACGGCGAGTTCGACGAACGCGGCGCCGGGCAGCACCCGGGCTCCGGCGACGGCGTGGTCGGCGAGCCAGGGGTGGGTGCGCAGCGACAGGCGGCCGGTGAGGACGGTCTGGCCGCCCTCGGCGAGGCGGACGGCCGCCCCGAGGAGGGGGTGGTCGGCGGCGCCGAGACCGGCGGCGGCCACGTCGGCGGCGGCGGAGCCCGCGCCGGTGGCCGTCAGCCAGTAGCGCTCGCGCTGGAAGGCGTACGTGGGCAGCTCCACGCCGGAGACGTCCTGGCCGGCGTGGACCGTCTGCCAGTCGACGGGGGCGCCGTGGGTCCAGGCCTCGGCGAGGGAGGCGAGGAAGCGCTGCGGGCCGCCCTCGTCGCGGCGCAGGGTCCCGAGGGTGACGGCGGCCGGCTCCGTGGTGTCGATGGTCTCCTGGACGCCGATGGTGAGGACGGGGTGGGCGCTGGCCTCGACGAAGACCTTGTGGCCGCGCTCCAGGAGGCCGCCGATGGCGTCCTGGAAGCGGACCGTGTGGCGGAGGTTGGTGTACCAGTACTCGGCGTCGAGCTCGGAGCCGTCGGCCCACTCCCCCGTCACCGTGGAGAAGAACGGGACCTCCGCCGTCCGCGGCTCGATGCCCGCGAGGAGACCGATGACCTCGTCGCGGATCGACTCCACCTGCGGACCGTGCGAGGCGTAGTCGACGTTGATGCGACGCGCCCGGACGCCGTCGGCCTCACAGGCCGCCATCAGCTCGTCCAGGGCCTCCGGATCACCCGAGACCACCGTGGACTGCGGACCGTTCACCGAGGCCAGCGCGAGCCGCTCACTCCAGGCGGAGATACGTTCCGCCACAGCCTCGGCCGTGTCCGCGACGGAGACCATGCCGCCCTTGCCGGCGAGCGCCACGATGGCCCGCGCGCGCAGCGCGGACACCTTCGCCGCGTCCTCCAGCGACAGCGCGCCGGAGACGGCGGCGGCGGCGATCTCGCCCTGCGAGTGACCCACGACGGCCGCCGGAACGACCCCGGCCGCACGCCACACCTCGGCGAGGGACACCATCACCGCCCACAGCGCGGGCTGGACCACGTCCACCCGGTCGAAACCGGGAGCCCCCTCCTTCTGCCGGAGCACGTCCAGCAGCGACCAGTCCGTGTGCGGGGCCAGCGCCTCCGCGCACGCGTCCAGACGGGCCGCGAACACCGGCGAGGCCTCGTACAGCTCCACCGCCATCCCCGCCCACTGGGAGCCCTGCCCCGGGAACACGAAGACCGTCTTGCCGGTGCCCGCCTGCCCCTGGTGCACGCCCGTCGCGGTGTCGCCCCCGGCGAGGGCGGCGAGGGCGCGCTCGGTGTCCTGGGCGGAGCCCGGCGAGGTGATCGCCGCGCGGTGGTCGAAGGCGGCCCGGGTGGTGGCCAGGGCGATGCCGGTGGCGGTGTGCGCGCCGGGGTGCTTCGCGGCGTGCGCGGCGAGCCGTCCGGCCTGGCCGCGCAGGGCGGCGGCGGTGCGGGCCGACAGGAGCCACGGGGTTCCCGCCACGGGGGCGGACAGGACGGCGGGACGGCCGGAGCCGGACTCGGCCGGCTCGCCCTCGGTGTCGGCTCCGGTGTCCGCTCCGGTGTCCTCGGGGGTCTGTTCCAGGATGACGTGGGCGTTGGTGCCGCTGATGCCGAACGCGGACACCCCGGCCCGCCGCGGACGGCCGGTCTCCGGCCAGGCGCGCGCCTCGGTCAGCAGCTCCACGGCGCCGGAGGCCCAGTCGATCTTCGGGGAGGGCGCGTCGACGTGCAGGGTCTGCGGGAGCAGGCCGCCGCGCATCGCCATGACCATCTTCATGACGCCGGCCGCGCCCGAAGCCGCCGAGGTGTGGCCGATGTTGGACTTCACGGAGCCGAGCCACAGCGGCCGGTCGGCGGGCCGGTTCTGCCCGTAGGTGGCGAGGAGGGCCTGCGCCTCGATGGGGTCGCCGAGGGTGGTGCCGGTGCCGTGCGCCTCGACGGCGTCGACGTCGGCGGCGGAGACGCGGGCGTTGGCGAGGGCCTGCTTGATGACCCGCATCTGGGCAGGCCCGTTGGGGGCGGTGAGCCCGTTGCTGGCGCCGTCCTGGTTGACGGCGGTGCCCCGGATCACGGCCAGGACGCGGCGGCCGGCGCGGCGGGCGTCGGAGAGCCGTTCGAGGAGGAGCATGCCGACGCCCTCGGCGGGCCCGAAGCCGTCGGCGGCGGCGGCGAAGGCCTTGCAGCGGCCGTCGGCGGCCAGCGCCCGCTGGCGGCTGAACTCCACGAACCCCGCGGGGTTCGACATGACGGTGACACCGCCGGCGAGGGCCATGGAGCACTCGCCGCCCCGCAGCGCCTGGGCGGCCATGTGCAGGGCGACGAGGGAGGAGGAGCAGGCGGTGTCGATGGTGACGGCCGGGCCCTCCAGGCCGAGGGAGTAGGAGAGCCGGCCGGACATGACGCTGGCCAGGTTGCCGGTGCCGAGGTACCCCTCCAGTTCCTCCGGGGCCTGGAGGATGCCGGTGGTGTAGTCGATGGCGCTGAAGCCCACGAAGGTGCCGGTGAGGCTGCCGGCGAGGGTGGTGGGGTCGATCCCGGCGCGTTCGACGGCCTCCCAGCCGGTCTCCAGCAGCAGCCGCTGCTGGGGGTCCATGGCGAGGGCCTCGCGCGGGGAGATCCCGAAGAAGCCGGCGTCGAACGCGTCGAGGTCGTGCAGGAAGCCGCCTTCCTTCACGTAGTTGGTGCCGGGCTTGTCGGGGTCGGGGT
This sequence comes from Streptomyces sp. NPDC031479, assembly GCF_055581065.1. Classification (NCBI taxonomy): domain Bacteria; kingdom Bacillati; phylum Actinomycetota; class Actinomycetes; order Kitasatosporales; family Streptomycetaceae; genus Streptomyces; species Streptomyces sp. NPDC031479. The sequence continues at coordinate 86,862 of NZ_JBVIKC010000019.1, read as the reverse complement.
CGTAGAGGGACTCGATGTCCCACCCGCGGTTGACGGGGAAGTCGCCGACGGCGTCGCCGCCGGCGGCGACGAGCTCCCACAGGTCCTCTGGGGAGCTCACCCCGCCGGGGTAGCGGCAGGCCATGCCGGTGATCGCGATCGGCTCGTGGCCGGCCGACTCGGCGGCCTGCAGCCGCTTGCGGGTCTGCTGCAGGTCGGCCGTCGCCCGCTTGAGGTATTCGAGGAGCTTCTCTTCGTTGTTCGCCATGGTCGGTATCTCCGTGGGCCCCGTGGGGCGGATCGCTGGCCGGCGGGTGGGATGGGGGAAGGGGTGCCTCCCCGGACGGGCCGTGGCCCGGCCGGGGAGACACCCCTCCCGGATGTGTCAGGAGGTGCCCAGCTCTTTGTCGAGCAGGGCGAACATGTCGTCGGCGGTGGCGCCCTGGAGGCCGTCGCCGGTGCTCTCGTCCGGGGCGGCTTCGGTGCCGCCCACGGTCCACAGCAGGGCTTCGAGGCGCTGCCTGAGCTTGGTGCGTGTGTCGCTGTCGGGCGCGGCGGCGGCGAGCGCGCCTTCGAGGCGGTCGAGCTCGTCGAGGACCGAGCCGACGGGTGCCGTCGACTCGGGCAGCAGGGCGCCGCGCAGGTGGCCGGCGAGGGCCGCCGGGTTGGGGTAGTCGAAGACGATGGTGGCGGGGAGCTTCAGACCGGTGGCGGCGCCGAGCCGGTCGCGCAGCTCGACGGCGGTCAGCGAGTCGAAGCCGAGGCCCTTGAAGGCGCGCCCGGGTTCGATGGCGTCGCCCGAGTCGTGGCCGAGGACGCCGGCCACCTTCTCGCGCACCAGGTCGAGGAGGATCGTCTCGCGCTCGGCGGGGTTCGCCGCGGTGAGCTCCTCGACGAGCCGGGCCGCGGACCCGGTGGCGGCGGCCGCCGCCGTCCCGGCGGGTTCGTCGGAGGCCTTCAGGGCGGCGCGGGCCTCCGGGACGCCCTGGATGAGCGGGCTGGGACGGCCGGAGGTGAAGCCGCGGGCGAAGCGCTCCCACTCGACGTCGGCGACGGCGCGGAACACCTCATCGTGCTCGACGGCCTGGACCATCGCGTTCAGGGCGAGTTCGGGGTCCATCTCGATGACGCCGCGGCGGCGCATGTACTCCTCCACGCCCTCGCCCTCCATCATGCCGCCGCCGCCCCAGGCGCCCCAGGCGAGGGAGGTGGCGGTCAGGCCGCGGGCCCGGCGCTGCTGGGCGAACGCGTCGAGCCAGGCGTTGCCGGGGGCGTAGCCGCCGTGCCGGCCGCTGCCCCAGACACCGGAGTTGGAGGAGAACAGGACGAACGCGTCGAGCGCGGTGTCGCCGAGGAGCTCGTCGAGGTGACGGGCGCCGTCGATCTTGCCCTCGTTGATCTTCCGGTACTCGTCGGTGGTCATCTCGTCGACGAGGGTCGACTGGACGATGCCGACGGCGTGGACGACCGCGGTCAGGGGCTGTCCGGCCGGGATCGCGTCGAGGACCGCCTTGAGCTGTGCGCGGTCGGACACGTCGCAGGCCGCGATGGTGACGTCGGCGCCCAGCGCCCTGAGCTCGGCGGCGAGTTCCGCCGCCCCGGGGGCGTCGGCGCCGCGCCGGCTGGTGAGGACGAGGTGGGCGGCGCCGGTGGCGGCGAGGCGGCGGGCCACGCGGGCGCCGACGCCTCCGGTGCCGCCGGTGACCAGGACGGTCCCGGACGGCTCCCAGCGGCGGACCGGCTCGCGGTCGCCGAGCGGGGCGCGCACCAGGCGGCGGCCGAAGGCTCCGCCGGCCCGGACGGCGACCTGGTCCTCGTCGCCGGGGCCGGTGAGGACCCGGGCGAGCCGGGCCGCGGCCCGCTCGTCGAGTTCCGCCGGCAGGTCGACGAGTCCGCCCCAGGTGCGGGGCTGTTCGAGGCCGACGACCCGGCCGAGGCCCCACAGCTGGGCCTGGACGGGGTCGGCGGGCGCGTCCGACGGCCCGGTGGCGACGGCGCCGTGGGTGAGCGCCCACAGGGGCGCGGTGACGCCGGCGTCGTTCAGTGCCTGGACGAGGACGAGGGTGCCGGTGGCGACGGCGTCCCGGTCGGCGGCGTCGCCGAACAGGGAGACCACCCCGGTGAACGGGCCGTCGGGCAGCAGCGCGGCCCAGGCCGTGCGGTCGGCGTCGGCCGGGTCGAGGGCGATGCGGTGGACGTCGGCGCCGTGCGCGGCGAGCGCGGCGACGGTGGCGGCGGTGCGCTCCGGGTCGGCCGTCCGCAGGGGTTCCACGACGAGCCAGCCTCCGGTGAGCCGGTCGCCGGCGTCCTCGGGCAGCAGGGTCCAGTCGACGTCGTAGCGCCAGGAGTCGACGGTGGAGCGTTCGCGCCGGCCGCGCCGCCAGGTGGCGAGCTCGGGCAGCAGGTCGCGCAGCGGGCGGTCGCCGTCGAGGCCGACGGTCTCGGCCAGGGAGTCGAGGTCGCCGGCCTCGACGGCCGACCAGAACGCGCCCTCGGTCTCCTCGCCCGGGCCCTGCGGGGCGGCGGACTCGGCGGGGCCGGAGGCCAGCCAGTAGCGCTGCTGCTGGAAGGCGTACGTGGGGAGTTCGACGGTGCGCGCGCCGCGTCCGGCGAGGACGGAGTCCCAGTCGACGTCGACGCCGCGGGTCCAGGCGGCGGCGAGGGAGGTGTAGAAGCGGGCGAGGCCGCCCTCCTCGCGGCGCAGGGTGCCCAGGGCCAGGGCTTCGGATCCGGCGTCCTCGGCGGTCTCCATGACCCCGTACACGAGGACGGGGTGGGCGCTGGACTCGACGAACACGCGGTGTCCGTCGGCCAGCAGGGAGCGGACCACGGGCTCGAAGGACACCGGCTGACGGCAGTTCTCGTACCAGTAGGCGGCGGTGAGTTCGGAGCCGTCCAGGACCTCGCCCGTGACGGTGGAGTACAGGGGGACGGATCCGGCGCGCGGCCGGACGAACGACAGGAGTTCGATCACCCGGTCCTTGAGGCGGTCGACCTGGGCGCAGTGGGAGGCCACCGTGGAGGGGATGATCTTCGCCCGGACGCCGTCGGCCTCCAGGGCGGCGACGAGCTCCTCCAGGGGAGCCACCTCACCGGCGACGGTGACGGTGCCCGGACCGTTGATCCCCGCGATGGACAGCGCGTCCCCGTACCGGGCGATCCGCTCGCGGACCGCGTCCGCGCCCAGCGACACCGAGGCGACCGCACCCCGGCCCACCAGCTCGTCCGCGAACAGCTGCGAACGCAGCACGACCACCTTCGCGCCGTCCTCCAGCGACAGCGCGCCCGAGACGACGGCAGCGGCGATCTCACCCTGCGAGTGACCCACCACCGCGTCCGGCACCACACCCGCCGCACGCCACAGCTCGGCCAGCGACACCATCACGGTGAACAGCACCGGCTGGAGCACCTCGATACGGGTCAGGTCCCCGTCCCCGCGCAGCACCCCCTCCACCGACCAGTCGACATGCGCCTGGACGGCCGCCGCGACCTCGGCGAACCGGGCCGCGAACACCGGCGAGGAATCCAGCAGCTCCACCGCCATCCCCGCCCACTGCGACCCCTGACCGGGGAAGACGAACACCGTCTTGCCCTCGGTGTCGGCGGCGCCGGTGACGGTGCGTCCGGCGGGCGCGCCGGCCGCGAGCGCGGCGAGTCCGGCGAGGGCCTCCTCACGGCTGCCGAGGACGACGGCGGCCCGGTGCTCCAGGCGCGCCCGGGTGGTGGCCAGGGACAGGGCCACGTCGGACAGGGACAGGTCGACGTCGGCGGCGAGGTGGTCGTGCAGCCGCCCCGCCTGTGCCTGGAGGGCGGCCGGGTTCTTGCCGGTCAGGGTCCAGGGCACGGTGGCGGCGAGGACTCCCGCCACCGTCGGGCGTGCGGTGTCCTCGGGCGCCCGGTCGTGGTCCGGGGTCGCGGCCCGCGGGGCCTGCTCCAGGATGACGTGGGCGTTGGTGCCGCTGAGGCCGAAGGAGGAGACACCGACGCGGCGCGGGTGGCCGGTCTCGGGCCAGGCGCGCTGCTCGGTGAGCAGTTCGACGGCCCCGGTGGACCATTCGACGTGCGGGGAGGGCTCGTCGACGTGCAGGGTCTTGGCGAGGACGCCGTGGCGCAGGGCCATCACGGACTTGATGACGCCCGCGATGCCGGAGACGGCCTGGGTGTGGCCGATGTTGGACTTGAGGGAGCCGAGCCACAGCGGCCGGTCCTCGGGGCGGCCCTGGCCGTAGGTGGCGAGCAGGGCGTGCGCCTCGATGGGGTCGCCGAGCTTCGTGCCGGTGCCGTGGGCCTCGACGGCGTCGACGTCCTGCGCGGCGAGCTTGGCGGAGGCCAGGGCCTGGCGGATGACGCGCTGCTGGGACGGGCCGCTGGGGGCGGTGAGGCCGTTGCTGGCGCCGTCCTGGTTGGTGGCGGAGCCGCGGACGACCGCGAGGACGCGGTGTCCGTTGCGGCGGGCGTCGGAGAGCTTCTCCAGGAGGAGCACGCCGAGGCCTTCGGAGAAGGCGGTGCCGTCGGCGGCTCCGGCGAAGGCCTTGGCACGGCCGTCGGCGGCGAGGGCCCGCTGGCGTCCGAACTCCACGAACTCGGCGGGGGTCGACATGACGGCGACGCCGCCGGCCAGGGCCATCGAGCACTCGCCCTGGCGCAGGGACTGCGCGGCCAGGTGCAGGGCGACCAGCGAGGAGGAGCAGGCGGTGTCGACGGTGACGGCCGGTCCTTCGAGGCCGAAGCTGTAGGCGACGCGGCCGGAGATGACGCTGTTGGAGAGGCCGGTGCCGAAGTAGCCCTCGACGCCTTCGGGGATCTCGCGCAGTTCGGTGGCGTACCCGGACGGGACGGCTCCGACGAAGACGCCGGTGCGGCTGCCCTTGAGGGTGGCCGGGTCGATGCCGGCCCGTTCGAAGACCTGCCAGGCGCCTTCCAGGACGAGCCGCTGCTGCGGGTCCATGGCGAGGGCCTCGCGCGGGGAGATCCCGAAGAGTTCGGCGTCGAAGCGGCCGGCGTCGTGCAGGAAGCCGCCTTCCTTGACGTAGGTGCGGCCGGGGGTGCCGGGCTCGGGGTCGTAGAGGGCGTCGAGGTCCCAGCCGCGGTCGGCGGGGAAGGCGCCGATGGCGTCGCCCTCGCCGGTGACGAGCCGCCACAGGGCTTCGGGCGAGTCCACGCCGTCGGGGAAGCGGCAGGCCATGCCGACGATCACGACCGGGTCGCCGTCGGCGGCCGGGGCGGTGAGGGGGGCGTTGTCCTCCTCCCGCTGTTCGCGGTCGGCGTCGCCGACGAGCGCGGTGCGCAGTTGGCGGGCGAGGGAGGCCGGCGTGGGGTGGTCGAAGACGATGGTCGCGGGCAGGCGCAGTCCGGTGGCCCCGCCGAGGCGGTTGCGCAGCTCGACGGCGGTCAGGGAGTCGAAGCCGAGCTCCTTGAAGGCCTTCTCGGCGCCGACGGCTTCGGCGGCGGAGTGCCCGAGGACGGCGGCCGCGTGGGTGCGGACCAGGTCGAGCAGGGTGCGCAGCTGGTCGTCGGGGCTCAGCGCGGTGAGTCGGCGGGCGAGCGCGGAGCCGCCGGCGCCGTCGGCGCTCTCCACCGTGCGGCGGGCGGACACGCGGACCAGGCCGCGGGCGAGCGCGGGCAGGCTGTGGGTGGTGGCCATGGTCCGCAGGGCGCCCGCGTCCAGGCGTACGGGCACCAGGAGGGGTGCGCCGCCGGTGGTGCCCGCGTCGAGGAGGGCGAGGCCCTCGGCCGGGGAGAAGGCGACCATGCCGGAGCGGGCCATGCGGGCCACGTCCTCCTCGGAGAGGTGGCCGGTCATGCCGCTGGCCTCGTCCCACAGTCCCCAGGCGAGGGAGGTGGCGGGCAGGCCCCGGGCGCAGCGGTGCTGGGCGAGGGCGTCGAGGAAGGCGTTGGCGGCGGCGTAGTTGCCCTGGGCGGGGCCTCCGATGACGCCGGCGGCGGAGGAGAACAGGACGAAGGCGGTCAGGTCCAGGTCGCGGGTGAGCTCGTGCAGGAGCGCGGCCGCGTCCGCCTTGGGCCGCAGGACGGCGGCGAGCCGGTCGGCGTCGAGGGAGGCGATCACGCCGTCGTCGAGGACTCCGGCGGTGTGGACGACCGCGCGCAGCGGCCGGCCGGCGGGGATGGCGGCGAGGAGTGCGGCGAGCGCGTCGCGGTCGGCGGCGTCGCACGCCACGACCTCGGCCGAACCGCCCAGCTCCGCTATCTCCGCGACCAGTTCGGCCGCCCCCGGGGCCTGCGGGCCACGGCGGCCGGCCAGCAGCAGGTGGCGTACGCCGTGCTCGGTGACCAGGTGCTTGGCCACGAGGGCGCCCAAAGTGCCCGTACCGCCCGTGATCAGGACCGTCCCGGCCGGGTCCCAGCCCTGCGGGACCGTCAGGACGATCTTGCCCGTGTGCTTGGCCTGGCTCATGAACCGGAACGCCTCGGGGGCCCGCCGGACGTCCCAGCTCCGCAGGGGAAGGGGCCGGAGCGTGCCCGCCTCGAAGAGCCGGCCCAGCTCGGTGAGCATCCCGGCGATCCGGTCGGGTCCCGCCTCGGCGAGGTCGAAGGCCCGGTAGCCGACTCCGGGGTGGTCCCGTTCGGTGTCGCGCGGGTCGCGGACGTCGGTCTTGCCCATCTCGACGAACCGGCCGCCGCGCGGCAGCAGCCGCAGCGAGGCGTCGGTGAGTTCGCCCGCGAGGGAGTTCAGGACGACGTCGACGCCCTCGCCGCCGGTGGCGGCGCGGAAGCGCTCCTCGAAGGAGGCGTCGCGGGAGGAGGCGATGTGGGCGTCGTCGAGACCGGCGGCGCGCAGCGCGTCCCACTTGCCCTCACTGGCGGTTGCGAAGACCTCGGCGCCCAGGTGCCGGGCGATCCGCACGGCGGCCGAGCCGACACCGCCCGCGGCGGCGTGGACCAGGATCCGCTCGCCGGCCTTCAGGCCCGCCAGGTCGACGAGAGCGTAGTACGCGGTGAGGAAGGCGGTCGGCGCGGACGCGGCCTCCTCGAAGGACCAGCCGTCGGGAACGCGGGTGACGACGCGCCGGTCGGCCACCGTGTGCGGGCCGAACGCGCCGGGGAACGGGCCCATCACGCGGTCGCCGACGGCGAGTCCGGTGACGCCGGGACCGGTCTCGGTGACGACGCCGGCGCCCTCGTTGCCCATGGTCGCGTCGCCCGGGTACATGCCGAGCGCGATCATCACGTCGCGGAAGTTCAGGCCGGCGGCCCGGACCGCGATACGGATCTCGCCCTCGGCAAGCGGCCGGGTCCCGGCGGGCACCAGGGCGAGGTGGTCGAGGGTTGCTCCGGAGGAGGCGAGCTGCCACCCGGCGGCGGACCGCGGGGGCGTCAGCATGCCGCCGGGGGCGGTCCCGCGGACCAGGCGCGGCGCGAGCACCGCCGTGTCGCGTACGGCGGCCTGCGGCTCGTCGGCGCGCCGCGCGGCGGCGACGGCCGTGGGGAGCGCCGCGGCGGCGGCCTCGGCCGCGTCCGCGTCGAGGTCGACGAGCAGCAGCCGGCCCGGGTTCTCGGCCTGCGCGGAGCGGACCAGGCCCCACAGCGGGGCGTGGACCAGGTCGGTGACGTCCTCGCCGGGGCGTACGGAGACGGCGCCGCGGGTGACGACGGCCAGCCGGGCGTCCTCCAGCCGGTCGTCGGCGAGCCACTCCTGGAGGAGGACGAGGACGCGGGCGGTCTCCTCGCGCACCGCGTCGGCGAGCGCGCCGGCCGGGGCGTCCGCGTCCGGGGCCGGGGCACCGCCGACGGGCAGGACGACGACCTCGGGGGCGGGCAGCCCGGCGGCGACGGCGTCGCCGAGGGTGGCCACGTCGTCGAAGACCTGCGGGAACGCGCCGAGCCGCTGGAAGGCGGCCTCGATGCCGAGGCGGTCCTCGCCGAGGACGATCCAGTCGTGCGGGGCGGCGCCCTCGGGGAGGTCGGCGGTCTCCACGGCCGTCCAGTCCAGCCGGTACAGGGAGTCGTCGGTCGCGGGACCGGCGTCGAGGGAGGCGGCGCCGACGGCCCGGGACACCAGGGCGCCGACGGTGGCGACCGGGCGGCCGGTGGCGTCGGCGATCTCCAGGCCGACGCCGTCCTCACCGGCCGGGGCGATCCGCACGCGCAGCGCGGTCGCGCCGACCGCGTGGAGGCCGACCCCGTTCCAGGAGAACGGCAGGCGTACGCCCTCGGCCTCGCCACGCGCGGCGGACACCAGTCCGGCGTGCAGGGCGGCGTCGAGGAGGGCGGGGTGGAGGCCGAAGCGGGCGGCGTCCTCGTGCTGCTCGTGGGGAAGGGCGACCTCGGCGTAGATCTCGTCGCCGCCGGTCTGCTTCCACACGGCGGTCAGGCCCCGGAAGGCGGGCCCGTACTGGTAGCCGGCACCGGCCAGGGCCTCGTAGAAGCCGTCGAGGTCGACGGGTTCGGCGCCCGGCGGCGGCCAGGCTGCCAGGTCGAAGGACGGTTCCCGGCGGGAGCTCAGCAGCAGGCCGGTGGCGTGCCGGGTCCACGGGGTGCCCTCGGGGGCGTCCTCGGGGAGGGAGTAGAGGGCCACGGGACGGTGGCCGTCGGGTTCGTGCCCGCCGACGACGAGCTGGAGGCGGACCGCGCCCTCGACGGGCAGGACGAGGGGGGCCTCCAGGGTGAGCTCGTCGAGCGTGTCGCAGCCGGCCTCGTCACCGGCGCGGACGGCGAGTTCGACGAACGCGGTGCCGGGGAGGATGACGGTGCCGTTCACGGCGTGGTCGGCGAGCCAGGGGTGGGTGCGCAGCGACAGGCGGCCGGTGAGGACGGCCTGGTCCCCGTCGGCGAGGCGGACGGTCGCGCCGAGGAGGGGGTGGTCGGCGGCGCCGAGGCCGGCGGCGGACACGTCCCCGGATCCGGAGCCGGCCACCTCCAGCCAGTAGCGCTCGCGCTGGAAGGCGTACGTGGGCAGCTCGACGCGCCGGCCCGGGTCGTCCGCGGCGGCCTGGACCGTCTGCCAGTCGACGGGGGCGCCGTGGGTCCAGGCCTGGGCGAGGGAGGCGAGGAAGCGCTGCGGGCCGCCCTCGTCGCGGCGCAGGGTGCCGAGGGTGACGGCGGACGCGCCGGCGGCCTCGATGGTCTCCTGGACCCCGATCGTCAGCACCGGGTGCGCACTGGACTCCACGAACAGCCCGTGGCCACGCTCCATCAGGGCGCCGATCGCGTCCTGGAAGCGGACGGTGCGGCGGAGGTTGGTGTACCAGTACTCGGCGTCCAGTTCGGAGCCGTCGGCCCACTCCCCCGTCACCGTGGAGAAGAACGGGACCTCGGCGGTCCGGGGCTCGATCCCGGACAGCAGTCCGATGACCTCGTCACGGATCGACTCGACCTGCGGACCGTGCGAGGCGTAGTCCACGTTGATGCGGCGGGCACGGACGCCATCGGCCTCACAGGCCGCCATCAGCTCGTCCAGGGCCTCCGGATCACCCGAAACCACCGTCGACTGAGGGCCGTTGACGGAAGCCAGGGCCAGACGCTCGCCCCAGCCGGAGATACGTTCCACCACCGCATCGGCCGTGTCGGCGACGGAGACCATGCCGCCCTTGCCGGCCAGGGCGAGCAGCGCCTTGGCCCGCAGCGCGGACACCTTCGCCGCATCCTCCAGCGACAGCGCCCCGGACACGGCCGCGGCCGCGATCTCACCCTGCGAGTGACCCACGACGGCCGCCGGAACGACCCCGGCCGCACGCCACAGCTCCGCGAGCGACACCATCACCGCCCACAGCGCCGGCTGGACCACATCCACCCGGTCGAACCCCGGAGCGCCGTCCTTCCCCCGGAGCACGTCCAGAAGGGACCAGTCGGTGTGCGGGGCCAGCGCCTCCGCGCACGCGTCCAGACGGGCCGCGAACACCGGCGAGGAGTCGTACAGCTCCACCGCCATCCCCGCCCACTGCGAGCCCTGCCCCGGGAACACGAACACCGGACGGTCCGCTCCCTTGACCACGGCGCCGTCCACGACCCCCGTCGCCGGAAGCCCGGCGGCGAGCGCGTCCAGGCCGGTCAGGAAGCCGTCCCGGTCGGCCGCGAGGACGACACCGCGCCGCTCCAGCCCGGCCCGGGTCGTCACCAGGGCCCGGGCCACGGCGGCGGGTTCCAGGTCGGTGTCGGACTCCGCGTGGGCGCGCAGCCGGGCCGCCTGCCCGTGCAGGGCCTCGGTGGTCTTGCCGGACAGGGTCCACGGGACCGGCCCGCCGGTGACGACGGCCGGAGCCGGAGCGGGGGCCTGGGGTGCGGCGCTCTCGGCGGCCTCCTCGGCCCCGTCCTGTGCGAGGTGCTGCTCCAGGATGATGTGGGCGTTGGTGCCGCTGATGCCGAACGAGGAGACGGCGGCCCGGCGCGGGCGGCCGTCGACGGTCCAGGCGGCGGGCTCGGTGAGGAGTTCCACCGCGCCGGCGGACCAGTCGATGTGCGGGGAGGGCTCGCTGACGTGGAGGGTCTTGGGCATGACGCCGTCCCGCATCGCCATGACCATCTTGATGACGCCGGCGATGCCCGAAGCGGCCTGCGTGTGACCGATGTTGGACTTCACGGAGCCCAGCCGCAGCGGGGTGGCGTCCGCGGGCCGCTGCCCGTAGGTCGCGAGCAGCGCCCCGGCCTCGATCGGGTCGCCGAGGGCCGTGCCGGTGCCGTGCGCCTCGACGACGTCGACGTCCTGGGCGGTCAGCCGGGCGTTGGCGAGGGCCTGCTTGATGACGCGCTGCTGGGAGGGGCCGTTGGGGGCGGTCATGCCGTTGCTGGCGCCGTCCTGGTTGGTCGCCGATCCCCGTACGACGGCCAGGACCTCGTGGCCGTTGCGCACGGCGTCGGAGAGCCGCTCGACGAGGAGGATGCCCGCGCCCTCGGCGAGCGCCATGCCGTCGGCGCCCGCGGAGAAGGCCTTGCAGCGGCCGTCGGCGGCCATGCCGCGCTGTTCGCTGTAGCCGATGAACTCCAGCGGGGTGGACATGACGGTGACGCCGCCGACGAGCGCCATGGAGCACTCGTCGGCGCGCAGCGCCTGGGCGGCCATGTGCAGGGCGACGAGGCCCGAGGAGCAGGCGGTGTCGACGGAGACGGCCGGGCCCTCCAGGCCGAAGGTGTAGGCGATGCGGCCGGAGACGACGCTGGCCGCGCTGCCGGTGGTCAGGTGGCCCTCGTAGCCCTCGGGGATGGAGGGCAGGGACCAGCAGTAGTCGAGGTTGTAGCAGCCGACGAAGGTGCCGGTGCGGCTGCCCTTCACGGACTGCGGGTCGATCCCGGCCCGCTCGAAGGCCTCCCAGGCGGCTTCCATGACGAGGCGCTGCTGCGGGTCCATCGCGAGGGCCTCGCGCGGGGAGATCCCGAAGACGCCCGGGTCGAATTCCCCGGCCCCGTAGAGGAATCCGCCTTCCTTCACGTAGGTGCGGCCGGAGCGCTCCGGGTCCGGGTCGTAGATCGCGTCGAGGTCCCAGCCGCGGTCCTCGGGGAAGGGACCGATGGCGTCCCCGCCGTCCGACACCAGGCGCCACAGGTCCTCCGGCGACGCGACGCCGCCGGGGAAGCGGCAGGCCATGCCGACGATCGCGATCGGCTCGTGTCCGGCGTCCTCGGCCTCGCGCAGCCGCTGCTTCGTCTCGTGCAGGTCGGCGGTGACCCACTTGAGGTAGTCGCGGAGCGTCTCTTCGTTCGTCGCCATGGGGACCTCTTTGAACCTCTCGAATAGAGCTGGAATTCGTGTGACCGACTGGCCGGAGGACGCCCTTACTCCGGGCGGCCGAATTCCTTGCGGATGAATGCGAATATCTCTTCGTCGGACGCGGCGTCGAGCTTTCCGCTGACGGATTCGGCGTCCGCCGCGGCCTGTGCGTCCTTCCAGCGGGAGAGCAGTGCCTCCAGGCGGCGGGTGAGGTCCTTGCGCTCGTCCTGGCCGGGTGTCAGCGACAACAGGTCGGACTCGATGCGGTCGAGGTCGCCGTGGACGGAGTCCGTGGTCGCCTCTTCGCGTCGGGTGCCCGTGCCGTCCAGGAGCCGGCCGCGCAGGTAGCCGGCGAGCGCGCCGGGGGTGGGGTAGTCGAAGACCATCGTGGCGGGCAGGCCCAGTCCGGTGGCGGCGTTCAGCCCGTTGCGCAGGCCGACGGCCGTCAGCGAGTCGAAGCCGAGGTCCTTGAAGGCCCGTCCGGCGTCGACGGCACCGGCCGAGGCGTGGCCGAGGACGGCGGCGGCGTGGCCGCACACCAGGTCCGTGAGCACCCGGTCCTGTTCCTCGGCGGACAGTTCGGCGAGCTTGTGGCGCAGCGCTTCGGCCGCTCCCGTGTCCCCGGCGTCCCCGGTGCCGGCGCCACCCGCGCCGGGCTGCGCGAGGATCCGGCGGGCTTCGGGGACGCCGTCGGTGAGGCGTCCCGTACGGGCCGAGGTGAACAGGGGCAGGAAGCGGTCCCAGTCGACGTCGGCCACGGCCACGGCCGTCTCGTCGTGGTCGAGGATCCGCCGCAGGGCGTGCAGGGCGGCCTCGGGGTCGAGGAGCGGGAGGCCGCGCCGGGCGGAACGCTCGTGGAGTTCGCGTGCCTCGTCGGGGTGGGCGTCCGCGTCGAACAGGTCCCACACGCCCCAGCCGACGGCGGTGGCGGGCAGGCCACGGGCGCGGCGCTGCTGGGCGAGGGCGTCGAGGTGGGCGTTGGCGGCGGCGAACGCGGCGTGTTCTCCGCCGCCCCAGCAGGCGGTGACGGAGGAGAAGAGGACGAACGCGTCCAGGTCGGGGCCGTCCGCCGAGAACACCTCGTCGAGGGCCCGGGCGGAGGTGACCTTGGCGGCGAGGGCCTCCTCCAGGTGCCGGCCGGTGGTGGCGGCGAGGGGGGCCAGTTCGACGTGCGCGGCGGCGTGGACGACGGTGCGTACGGGCGGCCGTCCCGCCTGATCGGCGCGGGCGGTCAGCGCGGCGAGGGCCGCCGGGTCGGCGCCGTCCCACTCCTCCAGGGTGACCTCGGCGCCCCGGGCGGTGAGTTCGCCCGCCAGGGCTTCGAGGGCGGGGGTGAACTCGGCGGGGGCCGCGGTGAGCAGGAGGTGGCCGGCGCCGGCGGCGGCGAACCGGCGGGCCGTCTCGGCCCCGAGCGGGCCGGCGGCACCGGTGATCAGGGTCGTGCCGGACGGCTGCCAGGTGCGCGCGGGGGCGCCGTCGGGCAGGGCGGCGCGCACGAGCCGGCGTACGTAGGTTCCGGTGGTGCGGACGGCGATCTGGTCCTCGCCGTCACGGCCCGCGAGGGCCCCGGCGAGGCGCGCCGCGGCCGCCTCGTCGAGGTCGGCGGGCAGGTCGACGAGGCCGCCCCAGCCGCGCGGCCGCTCCAGTGCGGCCACCAGGCCCAGGCCCCACACCTGCGCCTGTACGGCGCTGCGCGGGGCGTCCTCGGGTCCGGCGGCGACGGCCCCTCGGGTGACGGTCCACAGGGGGGCCTCGATGCCCGCGTCGTCGAGTGCCTGGGTGGCGACGAGGGTGGCGAGGAGCCCGGAGGTCTCGTCGGCGGAGAGGAGGCAGAGGACTCCCGCGAACGGCTCGTGGCCGTCCTGCGCCGTCCGCAGGGCTCCGGCCCACGCGTCCCGGTCGGCCCGGGAGGGGTCGAGGGCGAGGAGGTGGGGGCGGGCGCCGTGGCTGGTCAGCAGCTCCTCGAAGGGCGCGGCGGCGGTGGCCTCGGGGGCCAGCAGCAGCCAGTCGCCGGAGAGCCGTGCGGTGTCGGTGTCGGGGAGGTGCTGCCAGGTGATGCGGTAGCGGCGGGCGTCGAGGGCGCTCGCCTCGCGGCGGTCGCGGCGCCAGGCGGAGAGGGCGGGCAGCAGTTCCCGGAGCGGTCCGGTGTCGTCGAGCGCGAGGGTGTCGGCGAGGGCGGCGACGTCGGCGCTCTCCACGGAGTTCCAGAAGCCGGCCTCGACCTCGTCCACGACGGGGGTCCGGTCGGCCGCCGGGGCGCCTTCGAGCCAGTACGTGCGGCGCTGGAAGGCGTACGTGGGCAGGTCGGCCGGCGCGTCCGGGGTCACGCAGACGCCCTGCCAGTCGACGGGGGCGCCGTGGGTCCAGGCCTCGGCGAGGGAGGCGAGGAACCTCTGCGGGCCGCCCTCGTCGCGGCGCAGGGTGCCGAGGGTGACGGCGGACGCGCCGGCGGCCTCGATGGTCTCCTGGACACCGATCGTCAGCACCGGGTGCGCACTGGACTCCACGAACAGCCCGTGGCCACGCTCCAGGAGGCCGCTGATGGCGTCCTGGAAGCGGACCGTGTGGCGCAGGTTCGTGTACCAGTACTCGGCGTCGAGCTCGGAACCCTCGGCCCACTCCCCCGTCACCGTCGAGAAGAACGGGACCTCGGCGGTCCGCGGCTCGATGCCCGCCAGCAGTCCGATGACCTCGTCGCGGATCGACTCGACCTGCGGACCGTGCGAGGCGTAGTCCACGTTGATCCGACGCGCCCGCACCCCGTCGGCCTCACAGGCCGCCATCAGCTCGTCCAGAGCCTCCGGATCACCCGAAACCACCGTCGACTGCGGGCCGTTCACCGAGGCCAGCGCCAGACGCTCGCCCCAGCCGGAGATACGTTCCACCACCGCATCGGCGGCGTCCGCGACCGACACCATGCCGCCCTTGCCCGCCAGCGCCACGATGGCCCGCGCACGCAGCGCGGACACCTTCGCCGCATCCTCCAGCGACAGCGCCCCGGACACGGCCGCGGCCGCGATCTCACCCTGCGAGTGACCCACGACGGCCGCCGGAACGACCCCGGCCGCACGCCACAGCTCCGCGAGCGACACCATCACCGCCCACAGCGCCGGCTGGACCACATCCACCCGGTCGAAACCGGGAGCCCCGGCCTCCTGCCGCAGCACCCCCGGCAACGACCAGTCGGTGTGCGGGGCCAGCGCCTCCGCGCACGCGTCCAGACGGGCCGCGAACACCGGCGAGGAGTCGTACAGCTCCACCGCCATCCCTGCCCACTGCGAGCCCTGCCCCGGGAACACGAACACCGGACGGTCCGCTCCCTTGACCACGGCGCCCTCGACGACGCCCGCCGCCGGAAGCCCGGCGGCCAGCGCGTCCAGGCCTGCCCGCGAGCCCGCCGGGACGACCGCGCGCCGCTCCAGTGCGGCCCGCGTCGTGGCCAGGGCGAGGCCGATGGCGGCCTCGGAAACCGCGGTGTCGGCGGTGTCGGCGGTGTCGGCGAAGGCGCGCAGCCGGGCCGCCTGGCCGCGCAGGCCCTCGGTGGTACGGCCGGAGAGCACCCAGGGCAGGGTGGCGGCGGGGAACACCGGCCGGGCCCGCTCGGGTGCCCGCGGGGCGGATCCGGCGTCCGCGTCCTGGTCCGTGTCCTGGCCGGCGGCCTGGACGATCACGTGGGCGTTGGTGCCGCTCGCGCCGAACGAGGAGACGGCGGCGGTGCGGGGGCCCTCCGTGGCGGGCCAGGCTCGCTCCTCGGTGAGGAGTTCCACAGCGCCGGAGGACCAGTCGACCTCGGGGGTGGGGCCGTCGATGTGCAGGCTGCGGGGCAGCACCCCGTCGCGTACGGACATCACGGCCTTGATCACGCCCGCGACGCCCGCCGCGGCCGCCGAGTGGCCGATGTTGGACTTGATGGAGCCCAGGTGCAGGGGGCGGCCCTCGGGGCGGCTGCGGCCGTAAGTGGCGAGGAGGGCCTGTGCCTCGATGGGGTCGCCGAGGGTGGTGCCGGTGCCGTGCGCCTCGACGAGGTCGACCTCGTGGGGCGAGAGCCGGGCGTTGGCGAGGGCCTCCTCGATGACCCGCTGCTGGGAGGGTCCGTTGGGGGCGGTCAGGCCGTTGCTGGCGCCGTCCTGGTTGACGGCGGAGCCGCGGACGACGGCCAGGACCCGGTGTCCGTTGCGGCGGGCGTCCGACAGCTTCTCCAGCAGCAGGACGCCGACGCCCTCCGACCAGCCGGTGCCGTCGGCGGCTGCCGCGAACGGCTTGCAGCGGCCGTCCGGGGAGAGGCCGCGCTGGCGGCTGAACTCGACGTACACCTCGGGCGTCGACATGATCTGCGCGCCGCCCGCGAGGGCGAGCGAGCACTCGCCCTGGCGCAGCGACTGCACGGCCAGGTGGATGGCGACGAGGGAGGAGGAGCACATGGTGTCGACGGAGACGGCCGGGCCCTCCAGCCCGAAGGCGTACGACAGCCGCCCGGAGGACACGGCGGTCGCGATGCCGGTCATCAGGTGGCCCTCGACGTTCTCGGCGGCCCCCTCCCGGTCGCTGCCGTAGCCGGTGTACGTGGTGCCGACGTAGACGCCGGTCCGGCTGCCGGCGACCGCCGTCGGGTCCACGGACGCCCGCTCGAAGGCCTCCCAGGCGGTCTCCAGCAGCAGCCGCTGCTGGGGGTCCATGGCGAGGGCCTCGCGCGGGGAGATCCCGAAGAAGTCGGCGTCGAAGTCGCCCGCGTCGTGGACGAAGCCGCCCTCGCGGACGTACGTGGTGCCGAGGTGGTCGGGGTCCGGGTCGTAGAGGGAGTCGAGGTCCCAGCCGCGGTTGACGGGGAAGCCGGAGACGGCGTCGCGGCCGTCGCGGACGAGGCGCCACAGGTCCTCGGGCGAGCGCACGCCGCCGGGGTAGCGGCACGCCATGCCGACGACGGCGATCGGCTCGGGCTCGTCCGCCTCGACCTCGCGCAGCCGCTGCCGGGTCTGCTTCAGCTCGGCGGTCACCCACCTGAGGTGATCGAGCAGCTTCTGTTCGTTGTCCATCTGGCGGGAGCTCCTTGGATGACGTTCCGGCACGGGCTACGACTTGCCGAGCTCTTCGTGGATGAACGCGAAGATCTCTTCTGCCGAGGCGGACGCCAGTTCGTCGTGGGCGTCGGCTTCTTCGGCCTTCTCCGGGCTGGTGCCGCCCCACTTGGTGAGCAGCACCTGGAGCCGGCCGGCGATGCGGTGGCGCGCCCCGTCGTCCGGGGTGAGCCGGGTGAGGGCCGCGTCGATGCGGTCGAGGTCGGCGAGGACGGAGCGGTCCGTCTCGATGTCGCCGCCCTGGAGGTGCTCGCGCAGGTGCTGGGCGAGCGCGGCGGGTGTGGGGTGGTCGAAGAGGAGGGTCGCGGACAGCTTCAGGCCGGTGTCGGCCGCGACGCGGTTGCGCAGTTCGACGGCGCTGAGCGAGTCGAAGCCGAGGTCCTTGAAGGGCCGCGCCTCCTGGACCCCGTCTGCGGTGCGGTGTCCGAGGACCGCGGCCGCGTGTCCGCGGACCAGTTCGACGAGGAGGTGCTGCTGTTCGGCGGGCGCGGTGGCGGCGAGCCGCTGCCTGAGGGCGGACGCCGAGGCGGCGGCGCCCTGCCCGCCCTCCGGGCCGTCATCCGTCAACGCGGCCTGCACGTCGGGGAGTTCGCTGATCAGGGCGCTGTGCCGCATGGCCGTGTAGGTGGGGGCGAACAGCGCCCAGTCGACGTCGGCGACACCGACGCAGGTCTCGTCGAGGTCGAGGGCCTGCTGGAGGGCGGCGATGGCGGTGCCGGGCGCGATGCCGATCACGCCGCGGCGGCGCAGGTGCTCGTCGATGTCCTCGGAGGCCGCCATGCCGGCTTCGGCCCAGGGGCCCCAGGCGACGGCGGTGGCGGGCAGGCCGTGGGCGCGGCGGCGTTCGGCGAGGGCGTCGAGGTGGGCGTTGGCGGCCGCGTAGGCGGCCTGGCCGCCGCTGCCCCACATGCCGGCGCTGGACGCGAAGACGACGAACGCGGACAGGTCGAGGTCGCGGGTGAGTTCGTCGAGCAGGTCGGCGGCGACCGCCTTGGGGCGCAGTACGTGGGCCAGGTGGTCGGCGGTGACCTCGTCCATGAAACCGTTGTCGGAGACGCCCGCGGCGTGGACTACGGCGGTCAGCGGCCGGTCCGCCGGCACGGAGGCCAGCAGGGCGGTGAGCTGGTCGCGGTCCGAGACGTCGCAGGCGGCGAGGGTCACCTCGGTGCCCGACGCGCGCAGGGCGGCGGCGAGTTCGGTGGCGCCGGGGGCGTCGGCGCCGCGCCGGCTGGTCAGCAGCAGGTGGTCGGCGCCGCCTTCGGCGAGCCAGCCGGCGAGCCGGCTGCCCAGGGCGCCGGTGCCGCCCGTGACCAGGACGGTTCCGGTGGGCCGCCAGGGTGCGGCGGCGGGCCGGTCGGCGGGGGCGGGGGCGCGGCGCAGCCGGCGTACCAGGACTCCGGCTCCGCGCACGGCGAGCTGGTCCTCCCCGTCGGGTGCGGCCAGGACGGCGGCGAGGCGGGCGGCGGCCCGCTCGTCGAGGTCGTGGGGCACGTCGACGAGGCCGCCCCAGCGGTCGGGGTATTCGAGGGCGGCGACCCGGCCGAGCGCCCACACCTGGGCCTGGGCGCCGGTGGGGTCGGCCGTGGGGTCGGAGGGGCCGGTGGAGACGGCGCCGCTGGTCAGGTTCCACAGGGGGGCGCCGATTCCGGCGTCGCCGAGGGCCTGCGCCAGGGCGGCGGTCGCGGCGAGCGCGGCGCTGACCCCGGGCTGCGCGGTGTGCGGGCGGACGTCGAGCGGGAGGAGGGAGAGCACGCCCGCGAACTCCCCGCCGGTGTCCGCCCCGGCGCGCAGCCGGACGGCCCAGTCGGTGCGGTCGGCGGCGGTCGCGTCGAGGCGCAGGACGGTGGTGGTGGCTCCGGCCGCGGTGAGGGCGGCGGCGGCCCGGTCGGCGAGCGGCCCGGCGGTGGGGTCCGCGCCGTCGGGTACGACGAGCAGCCAGTGTCCGGCCGTGCGGGTGGCGGCGGCCGGGTCGGCGGCGGGCTTCCAGGTGATGCGGTAGCGCCAGGAGTCGATGGTGTGCTGCTCGCGGCGGCCTCGCCGCCAGGTGGACAGGGCGGGCAGGACGCCGCGCAGCTGCTCCTCGTCGGGGAGGCGGAGGGTGCCGGTGAGGGCCTGGAGGTCCTCGCGTTCGACGGCCGCCCAGAACTCGGTGTCGACCTCGTCCTGTGCGGCGGGGCCGCTGCCGCCGGCGGGGGTGGCGTCGAGCCAGTGGCGGCTGCGCTGGAAGGCGTACGTGGGCAGGTCGACCAGGCAGGCGGGGCGGTCGGCGAGCGGCGGTGTCCAGTCGACGGGCAGGCCGCGGGTCCAGGCTTCGGCGAGGGCGCCGAGGAAGGCCTCGGGCTCGGGCCGGTCCTTGCGCAGGACGGGGGTCAGCAGGCCGGAGAAGGTGTCGGGCAGTGACTCCCCGGCCATGGCGGCGAGGACGCCCTGCGGGCCGAGTTCCAGGAAGTGGGTGACGCCCTGTCCGGCGAGGTGCGTGACGCCGTCGGCGAAGCGGACGGCGGCGCGGACGTGCTCGACCCAGTAGGCGGCGGAGAAGTCCGTGATCTGCTCGCCGGTGACGTTGGAGACGACCGGGATGGAGGGCGTCCCGTGGTCGAGGGTCTCCGCGACCTCGCGGAACGCGTTGAGCATCGGCTCCATGAGGGGTGAGTGGAAGGCGTGCGAGACCGTCAGCCGCTTGGTCTTGCGGCCCTGCTCCGCCAGCGTCGCGGCCACGGCCAGGACCGCGTCCTCGGCACCCGAGATCACCAGGGACTCCGGGCCGTTGACCGCGGCGATGTCCGCGTCGCCGCTCAGGAGCGGGCGGACCTCGTCCTCGGTGGCGCGGACGGAGACCATCGCGCCGCCCTCGGGCAGGGCGCCCATCAGGGCGCCGCGGGCCGTCACCAGCCGTGCCGCGTCCGCCAGCGACAGCACCCCGGCCACGTGCGCGGCGGCGATCTCGCCGATCGAGTGGCCGGCGACGAAGTCCGGGCGGATGCCGTAGGACTCCAGTACGCGGAAGAGCGCGACCTCGACGGCGAACAGCGCGGGCTGGGTGAACTCGGTGCGGTGGACCTCGTCCCCGCCGCCGAAGACGAGCTCCTTCAGCGGGATCTCGAAGTGGTCGCAGACCTCGTCGAAGGCGTCCGCGAACACCGGCTGGGCGTCGTACAGTTCCCGGCCCATGCCGGGGCGCTGCGCGCCCTGCCCGGAGAACAGGAAGGCGGTACGGGCACCCGGGACGGACTCGCCGCGGAAGGTGCCGGGTGCCGACGCGCCGGCCACGAGGGCGTCGAGACCGTCCAGGTAGCCCTGGCGGCTGTCGGCCAGGACCACGGCGCGGCTCTCCAGCTGTGCGCGCCAGGCCAGCAGGGCGGAGGCGGTGCTCGCCGTGTCCAGCGCGGGGCGGGCCTCGGTGAGGTCCCGCAGGCGGCGCGCCTGCTCGGTCAGGGCGTCGGGGGTGCGGGCGGAGACCAGCCAGGGCAGGAGCTCGCCGGGCGCGGTGCCGGCGGCGGGCGCGGTCCCGGCCCCCGCCCCGGTCCCGTTCTCGGTCTGCGGTGCGCGCTCCTGCGGGCCCTCCTCGATGATCACGTGGGCGTTGGTGCCGCTGACGCCGAACGAGGAGACGCCGGCCCGGCGCGGGCGGCCGGTCTCCGGCCACTCCACGGCCTCGGTGAGCAGTTCCACCGCGCCCGCGGACCAGTCGACGTGCGGGGACGCCTCGTCGACGTGCAGGGTCCTGGGCAGGACGCCGTGGCGCATGGCCATGACCATCTTCATGACGCCGGCGACTCCGGCGGCGGCAGAGGTGTGGCCGATGTTCGACTTGATCGAGCCGAGCAGCAGCGGCCGGTCCCCGGGCCGGTCCTGGCCGTAGGTGGCCAGCAGGGCCTGCGCCTCGATGGGGTCGCCGAGGGCGGTGCCGGTGCCGTGCGCCTCCACGGCGTCCACGTCCCGCGCGGTCAGCCGGGCGTTGGCGAGGGCCTGGCGGATGACGCGCTGCTGGGAAGGGCCGTTGGGGGCCATGAGGCCGTTGCTGGCGCCGTCCTGGTTGGTCGCGGTGCCGCGGATGACGGCGAGGACCTGGTGGCCGTTGCGGCGGGCGTCGGAGAGCTTCTCCAGCAGGAGGACTCCGGCCCCCTCCGACCAGGCGGTTCCGTCGGCGGAGGAGGAGAACGCCTTGCAGCGGCCGTCGGCGGCCAGGCCGCGCTGGCGGCTGAACTCCACGAACAGGTCGGGTGTCGGCATGACGGTGACGCCCGCGGCCAGCGCCATGGTGCACTCGCCGGCCCGCAGGGCCTGGGCGGCGAGGTGCAGGGCGACGAGGGAGGAGGAGCAGGCGGTGTCGACGGTGACGGCCGGCCCCTCCAGTCCGAAGCTGTAGGCGATGCGGCCGGAGATGACGCTGGTCAGGTTGCCGGTGAGGGAGTAGCCCTCGACGCCTTCGCCGCCCATCTGCCGGAGCCCGCCGAAGTAGCCGGGCTGGGTGGCGCCCGCGAAGACGCCGATGGGTGCGGACTTCACGCTCGTCGGGTCGATGCCGGCCCGCTCGAAGACCTCCCAGGAGGCCTCCAGCAGCAGCCGCTGCTGGGGGTCCATGGCGACGGCCTCGCGCGGGGAGATCCCGAAGAGTTCGGGGTCGAAGTCGGCGGCGTCGTGGAGGAACCCGCCCTCGCGGACGTAGGTCGTGCCGGGGTGGTCGGGGTCCGGGTGGTAGAGGGCCTCCAGGTCCCAGCCGCGGTCGACGGGGAAGGGGGAGATGACGTCGGCGCCCGTGTCGACGAGCTGCCACAGGTCCTCTGGCGAGCGGACCCCGCCGGGGTAGCGGCAGGCCATGGCGACGATCGCGATGGGCTCGTCGTGGGCCGCCGCACCCGCGATGTGGCCGGTGACGGCGGCGGTGCGCTCCCCGAGCACTTCGGCGCGGACGAACGCGGCGACGGCGGCGGGGGTCGGGTGGTCGTAGGCGAAGGCCGTGGGCAGCCGCAGGCCGGTGGCGGTGTTCAGCCGGTTGCGCAGGTTGACGGCGGCCAGCGAGTCGAAGCCCAGCTCCTTGAAGGCCCGCCGCGGGTCGACGGCGGCCGGCCCGTCGTGGCCGAGCACGGCGGCGGCGTGGGCGCGTACGAGGTCCAGGACGGTGCGCAGCTGCTCGGCCTCCGTGAGGTCCCGGAGCTTCTCGCGCAGCGCCGACCCGGCGGCCCGCTCGGCCTCCTCGTCGGGTGCGGAGTGCAGGGCCTCGAGGGCGGTACGCGTCTCGGGGGCGCGGCGGCGGCGCAGCCAGGAGGCCATGTCGGGGAGGGCCTCGCGCAGGGGCTTGTCCCCGTCGATGTCCAGGGTGGCGATGAGGGTGTCGACGTCCTCCTCGTCGACGGCCTGCCAGAACCGCTCCTCGGCCGCGTCGCGGGGGGCTCCGGCCTCGGGGGTCAGCCAGTAGTGGCGGTGCTGGAAGGCGTACGTGGGCAGCTCGACGGAGCGCGCCGGGTCGGCCGGGGTGAGGAGGGCCGTCCAGTCGACGGGCAGGCCGCGGGTCCAGGCCTGGGCGAGGGCGCCGAGGAAGGCGGTGGGTTCGGGGCGGGTCCTGTCGAGGGCGGTGGTGACGAGGCCGTCGAAGTCCTCGGGGAGGTTCTCCCGGGCCATCGCGGTGAGCACCCCGGCCGGACCGAGCTCCAGGAAGTGGCCGACGCCTCGTTCGGCGAGGTGGCGGACGCCGTCGCCGAAGCGGACGGCGGCGCGGACGTGACGGACCCAGTAATCGGCGGAGAACTCGGTGATCTGCTCGCCGGTGACGTTGGAGACGACCGGGATGGCGGGGGCCGAGTAGGTGAGGGTCTCCGCGACCTCGCGGAACGCGTCGAGCATCGGCTCCATCAACGGCGAGTGGAAGGCGTGCGAAACGGTCAGCCGCCTGGTCTTGCGACCCCGATCGGCCAGCGTGGCGGCCACCGCGAGAACCGCGTCCTCGACGCCCGAAATCACCACCGACTCCGGCCCGTTGACCGCAGCGATGTCCACACCGGCGGCCAGCAGCTCCCGGACCTCGTCCTCCGTCGCCCGGACGGACACCATCGCCCCGCCCTCCGGCAGCGCACCCATCAGCGCACCACGGGCCGCCACCAGACGGGCCGCGTCCGCCAGCGACAACACCCCGGCGACATGCGCCGCCGCGATCTCACCGATGGAGTGACCCGCGACGAAGTCCGGACGCAGACCGAACGACTCCGCCAGCCGGTACAGCGCCACCTCGACCGCGAACAGCGCTGGCTGCGTGAACTCCGTCCGGTGGACCTCCTCCCCGCCCCCGAACACGAGCTCCTTCAGCGGGAAGTCGAAGTGCGCGCACACCTCGTCGAACGCGGCCGCGAACACCGGCTGGGCCCCGTACAGCTCACGCCCCATCCCCGGACGCTGCGCACCCTGCCCCGAGAACAGGAAGGCGGACTTCCCGGGTCGGGCCGTGCCCTCGGAGACCGACCCTTCCGGGGTCCCGTCGGTGAGGGCCCGCAGGCCGGAACGGAAGCCGTCGGTGTCCTCGGCGAGGATCACCGCGCGGTGCTCCAGCGCCGACCGGGTCGTCACGAGCGCTGCCGCGACGTCCGCCGCCGGGAGGGCGGCGTCGAGGCCGAGGAGGCGCTCGGCCTGGCCGCGCAGCGCCTGCGCGCTGTGTGCGGAGACCACCCACGGCAGCGTCCCGGAGGCGGCCGGGGCGACCGGTGCCTCCGGTGCGCCGGCGGGGGCCTGCTCGACGATCACGTGGGCGTTGGTGCCGCTGATGCCGAAGGAGGAGACGCCCGCACGGCGCGGACGGTCGGTCTCCGGCCAGGCGGCCTGTTCGGTGAGCAGTTCGACCGCGCCGGCCGACCAGTCCACCTGGGGGGTGGGTTCGTCCACGTGGAGGGTGCGCGGCAGCACGCCCTCCCGCATGGCCATGACCATCTTGATGATGCCCGCGACTCCCGCCGCGGCGGCCGTGTGGCCGATGTTGGACTTGACCGAACCGAGCAGCAGGGGCCGGTCCCCGGGCCGGTCCTGGCCGTAGGTGGCCAGCAGGGCCTGCGCCTCGATGGGGTCACCGAGGGCGGTGCCGGTGCCGTGCGCCTCCACGGCGTCCACGTCCCGCGCGGTCAGGCGGGCGTTGGCGAGGGCCTGGCGGATGACGCGCTGCTGCGAGGGGCCGTTGGGGGCGGTCAGGCCGCTGCTCGCACCGTCCTGGTTGACGGCGGAGCCGCGGACGACGGCGAGGACGCGGTGTCCGTTGCGGCGGGCGTCGGAGAGCTTCTCCAGCAGGAGCACGCCGACGCCCTCGCCCCAGATGGTGCCGTCGGCGGTGGCGGAGAAGGCTTTGCAGCGCCCGTCGGCGGCCAGGCCGCGCTGGCGGCTGAACTCCTGGAAGAGCCACGGGTTGGGCATGACGGTGACGCCGCCAGCGATCGCCATGGTGCACTCGTCGGCGCGCAGGGCCTGGGTGGCCTGGTGGACGGCGACGAGGGAGGAGGAGCAGGCCGTGTCGACGGTGATCGCCGGGCCTTCCAGCCCGAAGGTGTAGGCGACGCGGCCGGAGATGACGCTGTTGACGTTGCCGGTGAGGGTGTAGCCCTCGACCTCGCGGTGCGGGGTTCCGGTGCCGCCGCCCAGGTAGCCGGGATTGCCGGCGCCGACGAAGACGCCGGTGCGGCTGCCCTTGAGGGTGGCCGGGTCGATCCCGGCGCGTTCGAAGACCTCCCAGGAGGATTCCAGGAAGAGCCGCTGCTGGGGGTCCATGGCGAGGGCCTCGCGCGGCGGGATGCCGAAGAAGCCCGCGTCGAACCCGGCCGCGTCGTGGACGAACCCGCCCTCCCGGACGTAGCTGGCGCCGTGGGCGTCCGGGTCCGGGTCGTAGAGTCCTTCGAGGTCCCAGCCGCGGTCGGTGGGGAAGGCGACGATGCCGTCGCCGCCTTCCGCCACCAGCCGCCACAGGTCCTCGGGCGAGCCGACGTCCCCCGGATAGCGGCAGGCCATGGCGACGATGGCGATCGGCTCCTGCTCCTTGGCCTCCGCGGCCTGCAGGCGCTTGCGCGTCTGCTGGAGGTCGGCGGTGACGAGTTTCAGGTAGTCGCGGAGCTTGTCTTCGTTACTGCTGGCCATCGTGGCAGTGCCTCCGGTGGGACGGTCAGGACGACGGGTCGGGGATCAGCTGAGACCGAGTTCCTTCTCGATGAGGGCGAACATCTCGTCGTCGCTCGCCGAGGTGATCTCCGCGGTCCCGTCGGAGGTCTGTGCTTCGTCGTCGGTGTCGTGCGCGGTGCCGGACTGTTCGAGCTTCCAGAGGATCGAGCGGAGCCGGTTGACGGCCCGTTCCCTGCCGTCGCTGCCCTCCGGCAGCGCGGCGACGGCCGCCTCCCAGCCGGCCATGGCGTCGAGCACCGCGGCCTCCCGGTGGCCGTCGGCGCCGTCGCCCGGATCCAGTTCCGTGTGGAGGAAACCGGCGAGGGCGGCGGGCGACGGGTAGTCGAAGATCAGCGTGGTGGGGAGCCGGAGACCGGTGGCCGCACCGAGTCCGTTGCGCAGTTCCACGGCCGTCAGCGAGTCGAAGCCGAGGTCGAGGAAGCCTCGTTCGGTGTCGATGGCCGCCGGGTCGGGGTGGGCGAGGACGGTGGCCACCTGGGTGCGGACCAGGTCCAGGAGGGCTTCGGCGCGTTCGGCGCCGGTGAGCCGGGACAGCCGCTCCGTGAGGGCCTGGGCCCCGGAGGCGGCTGCCGCCTGGCCCGCGGCCCGGCGTACGGAGGCCCGGACGAGCCCCTTGAGGACTCCGGGCAGCGTGCCGGCGTCGGCCTGGCCGCGCAGCGCGGTGGTGTCCAGGCGTACGGCCGCCAGCAGGGCCTCGTCGTGCCGTGCCGCCTCGTCGAACAGGGCCAGGCCCTGTTCGGTGTCCAGCGGCAGGACTCCGCTGCGGCTCATCCGGGCGAGGTCGGCGGTGTCGAGTCCGGCGGTCATGCCGCTGGACTCGGCCCACTGGCCCCAGGCGAGGGAGACGCCCGGCAGGCCGTGGGCCCGCCGGTGCCGGGCGAGGGCGTCGAGGAAGACGTTGGCGGCGGCGTAGTTGCCCTGGCCGGGGCCGCCCATGACGCCGGCCACGGAGGAGTAGAGGACGAAGGCGGTCAGGTCCAGGTCGCGGGTGAGTTCGTGCAGGTTGACGGCGGCGTCGACCTTGGGCCGCAGGACGCGGGCCAGCCGGTCGGCGTCGAGCGAGCCGAGGACACCGTCGTCGACGACCCCGGCGGTGTGGACGACCGCGCGGAGCGGCCGGTCGGCGGGGATGGCGGCGAGGAGTGCGGTGAGCGCGTCGCGGTCGGCGGCGTCACACGCCACGACCTCGGCCGAACCGCCCAGCTCCGCTATCTCCGCCACCAGTTCGGCGGCGCCGGGGGCCTGCGGACCGCGCCGTCCCGTCAGCAGCAGGTGGCGTACGCCGTGCTCGGTGACCAGGTGCTTGGCGACGAGGGCGCCCAAAGTGCCCGTACCGCCCGTGATCAGGACCGTCCCGGCCGGGTCCCAGCCCTGCGGGACCGTCAGGACGATCTTGCCCGTGTGCTTGGCCTGGCTCATGAACCGGAACGCCTCCGAGGCCTTCCGGATGTCCCAGGCGCGGACCGGCAGCGGCCGCAGCACGTCCGCCTCGAAGAGCCTGCCCAGCTCGGCGAGCATCTCGCCGATGCGCTCGGGCCCGGCGCCCTCGACCATGTCGAAGGCCTGGTACGTCACCCCGGGGTGGAGCCGGGCGACCTCCGCGGGGTCGCGGACGTCGGTCTTGCCCATCTCCAGGAACCGGCCGCCGCGCGGCAGCAGCCGCAGCGACGCGTCGACCAGTTCCCCGGCCAGGCAGTCCAGGACCACGTCGACGCCCTCGCCGCCGGTGGCGGAGCGGAACCGCTCCTCGAAGGAGGCGTCGCGCGAGGAGGCGATGTGCGCCTCGTCCAGGCCCAGTTCGCGGAGCACGTCCCACTTGCCCTCGCTGGCCGTGCCGAACACCTCGCCGCCCAGGTGGCGGATCAGCTGGACGGCGGCCATGCCGACGCCGCCGGCGGTGGCGTGGACGAGGACCCGCTCGCCGGCCTTCAGGCCGGCCAGGTCGACGAGCCCGTAGTAGGCGGTCAGGAAGACGGTCGGGATCGCGGCGGCCTGCTCGAAGGTCCAGCCGTCGGGAACGCGGACCACCAGGCGGTGGTCGACGACCGCGACCGGGCCGAACGCGCCCCGGATGAGACCGGTGACCTTGTCGCCGACCTCGATGCCGGTGACCCCGGGGCCGACCTCGGTGACGACGCCGGCGCCCTCGTTGCCCATGCGGGCGAGGCCCGGGTACATGCCGAGGGCGATCATCACGTCGCGGAAGTTCAGGCCGGCGGCCCGGACGGCGACGCGGATCTCGCCCTCGGCGAGCTCCATCCCGGCGGCCGGCGACGGGACGAAGCCCAGGCTGTCGAGGGTTCCGGCCTTGGTGCTGTTGAGGATCCAGGAGGAACCGGCGGGCAGGACCGGGGTACCGCCCCCGGCGGAGGCGGCGGCCCGCACCAGGCGCGGGACGAGGAGCGCGCCGTCGCGGAGGG
The DNA here is from genome assembly GCF_055581065.1 of Streptomyces sp. NPDC031479. Taxonomy (NCBI): domain Bacteria; kingdom Bacillati; phylum Actinomycetota; class Actinomycetes; order Kitasatosporales; family Streptomycetaceae; genus Streptomyces; species Streptomyces sp. NPDC031479. Next base: position 59,578 of record NZ_JBVIKC010000019.1, on the reverse strand, counting down.
CGGCCTGCGGCTCGTCCCCGGCGAACACCGCCTCGGGGAGTACGGGTCCACCCGTACGCGCGTCGGTGTCCGCGCCGGGGTCGGTGTCGAGGAGGACGAAGCGGCCGGGGTTCTCGGCCTGCGCGGCCCGTACGAGGCCCCACAGGGGGGCCTGCGCCAGGTCGGTGACGTCCTCGCCGGGCAGGACCGCCACCGCGCCGCGCGTGACGACGACCAGCCGGGTCGCTCCGAGGCGCTCGTCGGCCAGCCAGGTCTGCAGGGTGCCGAGCAGTCCGGCGGTGGCCGCGCGCGCGGCGGTGGCGAGTCCCGTTCCGGGGGCGTCGGCCGGGGCTCCGGTGTGCAGCAGCACCGCCGCGGGGACCGGGGCGCCCTCGTCGAGGGCGGCCCGCAGGGACGCGAGGTCCGCGTGGTCCGCGCCCGCTCCGCCGACCGCCACCCGCGGCCCGTCGGCGGTGCCGGCGACCGGCGGAGCGGCGGTCCAGTCGAGCCGGTAGAGGGCGTCGGAGTGACCGGCGCCCGCCACGGCGGCGGTGAGCTGCTCGGCGGCGACCGTACGGGTCGCCAGCGAGGCGACGGAGACGACCGGGTGACCGGTCGGGTCCGCGATGTCGAGCGAGAGGGAATCCGGGCCGGCCGGCATCAGCCGCACCCTCAGCCTGGACGCTCCCACGGCGTGCAGACGCACACCGCTCCAGGAGAAGGGCAGGCGGACCTGCCCCGCGTCCGTGGCCGGCCCGGCGACAGCGAGCCCGTGCAGCGCAGCGTCGAGCAGGGCCGGATGCAGTGCAAACCAGCCCGCCTCATCCTGCTGCGCATCGGGCAGCCCCACCTCGGCGAACACCACGTCACCGTCGCTCCGACGCCATGCCCGGGCCAACCCCTGGAAGGCCGGACCGTACCCGTAACCGGCTGCCGCGAGCCCCTCATAGAACCCGTCGAGGTCGACTGGTTCGGCGTCCGCCGGAGGCCATACGGCCAGGTCGGAGAGGGGCTCGGGGGCGGTTTCGGGGGCAGGGGCGAGCCGTCCGGCAGCGTGCCGGGTCCAGAGCGCGTCGGCGCCCTCGGTGCGCGAGTGGACGCTCACCGGCCGCCCGCCGTCCTCGTCGGCGGTGCCCACGAGCACCTGGAGCAGGACGGCGCCCCGGTCGGGGATGACGAGGGGGGTCTCGATGGCCAGCTCGTCCAGCTCGCCGCATCCCACCTCGTCGCCCGCGCGCAGGGCGAGTTCGACGAAGGCGGTGCCGGGGAGCAGGACCGTGCCGGCCACGGCGTGGTCGGCGAGCCAGGGGTGGCTGTGCAGGGAGATCCGCCCGGTGAGCAGCAGCTGCCCCCCGTCGGCGGGCGTCACGGTGGCGCCGAGCAGCGGGTGCCCGGCGGCGCCGAGCCCGGCCGCGACCACGTCCGCCGAGGTGGCGGCGGGGCGCGGCCAGTAGCGGCTGCGCTGGAAGGCGTACGTGGGAAGGTCCACGGGGGCGCTGGCCGCCGCCGGACCGCCGGCCACGGCGGCCCGGTCGACGGGAAGGCCGCGGGTCCAGGCCTCGGCGAGGGCGCCGAGGAAGGCCTCCGGCTCGGGACGGTCCTTGCGCAGCACCGGGGTCAGCAGCCCGGAGAAGGCCTCCGGCAGCGACTCCCCCGCCATGGCGGCGAGAACGCCCTGCGGACCCAGCTCCAGGAAGTGACCGACACCCTGCTCCTCGGCGAGGTGGCGCACCCCGTCCGCGAAACGGACCGCACCACGGACGTGCTCGACCCAATAGGCGGCCGAGAACTCGGTGATCTGCTCGCCCGTGACGTTCGAGACGACCGGGATGGCGGGGGCCGAGTGGGTGAGGGTCTCCGCGACCTCGCGGAACGCGTCGAGCATCGGCTCCATCAACGGCGAGTGGAAGGCGTGCGAAACGGTCAGCCGCCTGGTCTTGCGACCCCGATCGGCCAGCGTGGCGGCCACCGCGAGAACGGCCTCCTCCGCACCCGAAATCACCACCGACTCCGGCCCGTTGACCGCAGCGATATCCACACCGGCGGTCAACAGCTCCCGGACCTCGTCCTCCGTCGCCCGGACGGACACCATCGCCCCGCCCTCCGGCAGCGCACCCATCAGCGCACCACGGGCCGCCACCAGACGGGCCGCGTCCGCCAGCGACAACACCCCGGCGACATGCGCCGCCGCGATCTCACCGATCGAGTGCCCGGCGACGAAGTCCGGACGCAGACCGAACGACTCCGCCAGCCGGTACAGCGCCACCTCGACCGCGAACAACGCCGGCTGCGTGAACTCCGTCCGGTGGACCTCCTCCCCGCCCCCGAACACGAGCTCCTTCAGCGGGAAGTCGAAGTGCGCGCACACCTCGTCGAACGCGGCCGCGAACACCGGCTGGGCCCCGTACAGATCACGCCCCATCCCCGGACGCTGCGCACCCTGCCCCGAGAACAGGAGGGCCAGCTTTCCGGGCTGGACGGGAGCCTTGGCGGCCCCGGCCAGGGCGTCGAGTCCGGCCAGCAGTCCGTCCAGGCCGGTGGCGGTGACCGCGCCCCGGTGTTCGAGCGCGGAGCGGGTGGTGGCGAGGGCCCGCGCGACGGCGCGTGGGTCCAGGCCGGTGTGCGTACGGGCGTACGCGGCGAGCCGTGCGGCCTGGGCGCGCAGCGCTTCGGGGCCGCGGCCGGAGACGGTCCAGGTGACCGGGCCGCCGTCCGTGTCGGGGGTGGCGGCGGGGGCGGGTGCCGGTTCGGGCGCCTGTTCCAGGACGACGTGGGCGTTGGTGCCGCTGGCGCCGAAAGAGGAGACGCCCGCGCGGCGCGGCCGGCCGGTCTGCGGCCAGTCCACGGACTCCGTCAGGAGTTCCACGGCGCCCGCCGACCAGTCCACGTGGGCCGACGGCTCGTCGACGTGCAGGGTTTTGGGCAGGACGCCCTCGCGCATGGCCATGACCATCTTGATGACGCCGGCGACTCCGGCGGCGGCCTGCGCGTGCCCGATGTTGGACTTGACGGAGCCGAGCAGCAGCGGCCGGTCCTCGGGCCGGTCCTGGCCGTAGGTGGCCAGCAGGGCCTGGGCCTCGATGGGGTCACCGAGGGTGGTGCCGGTGCCGTGGGCCTCGACCGCGTCGACGTCGTGGGTGGTCAGCCGGGCGTTGGCGAGGGCCTGTTCGATGACGCGCTGCTGCGAGGGGCCGTTGGGGGCGGTCAGGCCGTTGCTGGCGCCGTCCTGGTTGACGGCGGAGCCGCGCAGGACGGCGAGGACCCGGTGGCCGTTGGCGCGGGCGTCGGAGAGCTTCTCCAGGAGGAGCACACCGGCGCCTTCGGACCAGCCGGCGCCGTCGGCGGCGGCGGAGAAGGACTTGCAGCGGCCGTCGGCCGACAGTCCGCGCTGCTTGCTGAACTCGACGAAGACGCTGGGGGTGGCCATGACGGTGACACCGCCGGCCAGGGCCATCGTGCACTCGCCGGCCCGCAGCGCCTGGGCGGCGAGGTGCAGGGCGACGAGGGAGGAGGAGCAGGCGGTGTCGACGGTGACGGCCGGGCCCTCCAGCCCGAAGGCGTAGGAGAGGCGGCCGGAGACGACGCTGCCGGAGGTGCCGGTGAGCAGGTAGCCCTCGGCGCTGTCGGCGGCCCGCTCCACGTGGTCGGCGTAGTCGTGGTACATGACTCCGGCGAAGACGCCGGTCCGCGTGCCCTTGCGGTCCGCGGGGTCGAGGCCGGCGCGTTCGAAGGCCTCCCAGGAGGCTTCGAGGAGGAGCCGCTGCTGCGGGTCCATGGTGACGGCCTCGCGCGGGGAGATCCCGAAGAGTTCGGGGTCGAAGTCGGCGGCGTCGTAGAGGAATCCGCCGTTGCGGGTGTACGAGGTGCCGGGTCGGCGCCCCTCGGGGTCGTAGAGGGCGTCCAGGTCCCAGCCGCGGTCGGTGGGGAACCCGGCGACGGCGTCGCGGCCCTCGGCGACGAGCCGCCACAGGTCCTCGGGCGAGCCGACCCCGCCGGGGTAGCGGCAGGCCATCCCGACGATCGCGATCGGCTCGTCGGGGGCGCGGGCGGGCGCCGGGGCGGGGGTGGCGGTGTCGGCGGCGGGCGGGGTGAGGAACCCGGAGAGCACGTGGCGGGCCAGGGCGGCCGGGGTGGGGTGGTCGAAGATGAGCGTGGCGGGCAGCTTCAGGCCGGTGGCGGCGTTCAGCCGGTTGCGCAGTTCGACGGCGGTCAGGGAGTCGAAGCCGAGCTCCTTGAACGCCATGTCGGGGCGGATCGCCGACGGGTCGGCGTGGCCGAGGACGGCCGCCACCTGCCCGCTGACGAGGCCGAGGAGTTCGCGTTCGCGTTCGCCCTCGCCGAGGACGGCGAGGCGGCGGGCGAGGGTGGAGGCCTCGGCCTCGGTGCCCGCTTCGACGGTGCGCCGGGCGGGGGTGCGGACCAGGGAGCGCAGCAGCGGGGGCAGCAGCCCGGCGGCGGCGCGGGTGCGCAGGGTCGCCGCGTCCAGGCGTACGGGGACCAGGACGGGTTCGGTGTCGGCGGCGTCCGCACCGGTGGCCGCGTCGAGGGCGGCGAGGCCCTGGGCGGCGGTGAGGGGGAGGATGCCGGCGCGGGAGGCCCAGCCGAGGTCCCCGGCGGTGAGGTGGCCGGTGAGGCCGCTGGTCTCCCACAGGCCCCAGGCGAGGGAGCGGGCCGGCAGGTCCTGGTCCCGGCGGTGGGCGGCGAGGGCGTCCATGAAGGCGTTGGCGGCGGCGTAGTTGGCCTGGCCGGGGTTGCCGAGGACGCCGGCGGCGGAGGAGAAGAGGACGAAGGCGGTGAGGTCGAGGTCGCGGGTCAGCTCGTGGAGGTTCCACGCCGCGTCCACCTTGGGGCGCATCACCGCGTCGAGGCGCTCGTCGGTCAGCGAGGCGACCAGACCGTCGTCCAGGACACCGGCCGCGTGCACCACACCGGTCAGCGGACGGTCGGCCGGAACGGCCGACAGCACCGAAGCCAGCGCCTCCCGGTCCGCCGCGTCACACGCCACGACCTCCGCCCTGGCCCCCAACCCGCTTATCTCCGCCACCAGTTCCGCGGCACCCGGGGCGTCCGGACCACGACGGCCCGTCAGCAGCAGGTGCCGCACCCCGTGCTCGGTGACCAGGTGCCGGGCCACCAGCGCACCCAGCGCACCCGTACCCCCGGTGACCAGCACCGTCCCCTCCGGGCTCCAGGGGGTGTCCCCGGCGGGTGCGGCGGGGTCGGCGCGGACCAGGCGGGGGGCGCGGGCGGTGCCCGTACGCAGGGCGAGCTGGGGTTCGCCGGTGGCGACGGCGCGCTCCAGTGCGGCCCGGGAGGCGTCGGTGCCGTCGAGGTCGACGAGCTGTACGCGGTCGGGGTGTTCGGACTGCGCCGAGCGGACGAGGCCCCACAGCGGGGCGAGGACCAGGTCGGGCGCGGGGTCGCTGGAGCCGGTGCGGACCGCGCCGGTGGTGGTGACGACCAGGCGCAGGGCGGCCAGGCGTTCGTCGGCGAGCCAGTCGCGGAGCGTGCCGAGGAGCGCGGCGGTGGCGGCGCGGGCGGCGCGGGCCGGGTCCTGACCGGAGCCCGTGGCGTCGGTCGCCGGGTGGGTGAGGAGGACGTGGGTGGGGGCGGCGGTCCCGGCGTCGAGGGCGGCGGTCAGCGCGGCGAGGTCGGGGAAGTCGGCGCCGCCGAGTTCGGTCCAGGTCCCGGCGGGCGCGTCGGCGGGCGTCGGGACCTCGTTCCACGCGACGCGGTGCAGGGTGTCCGCGCGGGTGCCACGGAGCCGGTCGGGGGTGACGGACAGCAGGCCGAGGGCGTCCACGGTGGCGACGGGCCGGCCTTCGGGGTCGGCGAGGTCCACGGCGAGTTCGCCGTCGGCGGCCGGGGTGATGCGGACGCGCAGGGCGGCGGCGCCGGTGGCGTGCAGGCTCACTCCGCTCCAGGCGAAGGGCAGCCGGACGCCGTCGAAGGCGGTGTCGGTGCCGAGCAGCGTGGCGTGGAGGGCGGCGTCGAGGAGGGCGGGGTGCAGGCCGAAACCGGCCGCCTCCTCGCGCTGCGCGGAATCCAACGCCACCTCCGCGTACACGGTCCCGCCCGCGTTCCAGGCGGCCTTCAGGCCCTGGAACGCGGGCCCGTACGCGTAACCGGCCTCGGCCGTCCGCTCGTAGAAGCCCTCGATGTCCACGGGCTCCGCGCCCACGGGCGGCCACTCGGCTAGCTCTACGGGCGCGGTGGCGGTGGCGGTGGCGGTGGCGGGGCCGACGACGCCGGTGGCGTGCCGGGTCCAGGGCGCGTCCGCGGCGGAGTCCTCGGGCCGCGCGTGGACGGTCACCGGGCGGCTGCCGTCGGCGGCGGGTTCGCCGACGACGAGCTGGAGCTGGACGGCCCCGGTCGCGGGCAGCGTCAGCGGGGTCTCCAGGGTCAGCTCGCGCAGCCGGCCGCAGCCGGCCTCGTCGCCCGCGCGGACGGCCAGTTCGACGAAGGCGGTGCCCGGGAGGAGGACGGTGTCGCCGACGGCGTGGTCGGCGAGCCAGGGGTGGCTCTGGAGGGAGATACGGCCGGTCAGCAGGAACCGGTCGCCGTCGGCGGCGGGCACGCGGGCGCCCAGCAGCGGGTGTCCGGCCTCGGCCAGGCCCGCGGCGGACACGTCGGCGGCGCCGGCGGCCGCACCGGCCCAGTAGCGGCTGCGCTGGAAGGCGTAGGTGGGCAGGTCGGCCGTGCGGGGGGCGTGTCCGGCGAGCACGGCGTGCCAGTCCGGTGAGGCGCCGCGGGTCCAGGCCTCGGCGAGGGAGGTGAGGAAGCGCTGCGGGCCGCCCTCGTCGCGGCGCAGCGAGCCGAGGGCGACGGCCGGCAGGCCGGCGGCGTCGATGGTCTCCTGGACGCCGACGGTGAGCACCGGGTGGGCGCTGGCCTCGATGAAGAAGCCGTGGCCGCGTTCGAGGAGGGCGCGGACGCCGTCCTCGAAGCGGACGGTCCGGCGGAGGTTGGTGTACCAGTACTCGGCGTCGAGTTCGGTGCCGTCGACGGGCCGTCCGGTGACCGTGGACAGGAAGGGCACGCGGGCCTTGCGCGGGGTGATGCCGGCGAGGGCGCCGATGACGGCGTCGCGGATCTCCTCGACCTGCGGGCCGTGGGAGGCGTAGTCGACGTTGACGCGGCGGGCGCGGACCCCGTCGGCCTCGCAGGCGGCGAGGAGTTCGTCGAGGGCCTGCGGGGTGCCGGAGACGACGGTGGAGCGGGGGCCGTTGACGGCGGCGACGGCCAGCCGGTCGCCCCAGGGCGCGATGCGGGTGCGGACGGCTTCGGCGGTGTCGGCGACGGACATCATGCCGCCCTTGCCGGCCAGGGCGAGGAGGGCCTTGGCGCGCAGCGCGGAGACCTTCGCGGCGTCCTGGAGCGACAGGGCTCCGCAGACGGCGGCGGCGGCGATCTCGCCCTGGGAGTGGCCGACGACGGCGGCGGGCTCGATGCCGCAGGCGCGCCACAGTTCGGCGAGGGAGACCATGACGGCCCACAGGACCGGCTGGACGACGTCGACGCGGTCGAAGCCGGGGGCGCCGTCCTGCTGCCGCAGGACGTCGAGGAGCGACCAGTCGGTGTACGGGGCGAGGGCTTCGGCGCAGGCGTCGAGGCGGGCGGCGAACGCCGGGGAGGAGGCGTACAGTTCGACGGCCATGCCGGCCCACTGGGAGCCCTGGCCGGGGAAGACGAAGGCGGTCTTGCCCTCGATGTCGGCGGTGCCCTCGACGAGCCGGGCGGCGCTCTCGCCGGCGGCGAGCCGGGCGAGGGCTTCGGCACGGGCGTCGGTACGGGCGTCGGTACGGGCATCCGTACCGGCGTCGGAAGCGGTGTCCGGGCCGCCGGTGTCCGCGCCCGCGTCCGGGCCCGCGTCCGGGCCGGTGACGACGACCGCGCGGTGGGCCAGCGCGGAGCGGGTGACGGCGAGCGAGAGGGCGGTGTCGGCGGGGCGCGGGGCGTCCGGGCCGGCGGCGAAGGCGTGCAGCCGGGCCGCCTGGCCGCGCAGGGCGGCCGCGCTGTGGCCGGAGAGCGGCCAGGGCGTGGGGGCCGTGGCCGTGAAGGGGGCGGGGCCGGCCGCCGGGGCGGGGGCCGCCTCCTGCGCGGGGGCGGCCTGTTCCAGGATCAGGTGGGCGTTGGTGCCGCTGATGCCGAAGGCGGAGACGGCGGCCCGGCGGGGCCGCTCGTGGTCGGGCCACTCCCGGGCGTCGGTCAACAGTTCGACGGCGCCGGCCGACCAGTCGACGTGCGGGGTGGGCTCGTCGACGTGGAGGGTCTTGGGGAGCACGCCGTTGCGGATCGCCATCGTCATCTTGATGACGCCGGCGATGCCGGCGGCCGCGGCGGTGTGCCCGATGTTGGTCTTCAGCGAGCCCAGCCAGAGCGGGGCGTCCTGCGGCCGGTCCTGGCCGTAGGTGGCGATGACCGCCTGCGCCTCGATCGGGTCGCCGAGGGTGGTGCCGGTGCCGTGCGCCTCCACGACGTCGACGTCCCGCCCGCGCAGCCGGGCGTTGGCCAGGGCCTGGCGGATGACGCGCTGCTGGGAGGGGCCGTTGGGGGCGGCGAGGCCGTTGGAGGCGCCGTCCTGGTTGGTGGCGGAGCCGCGGATGACGGCGAGGACCTGGTGGCCGTTGCGCCGGGCGTCGGAGAGCCGTTCAAGGACGATCACGCCGACGCCCTCGCCCCAGCCGGTGCCGTCGGCGGCGGCGGCGAACGCCTTGCAGCGGCCGTCCTCGGACAGTCCGCGCTGGCGGCTGAACTCGACGAACAGACCGGGGACGGACATGACGCTGACGCCGCCGGCGAGCGCCATCGAGCACTCCCCGCCCCGCAGCGCCTGGGCGGCCAGGTGCAGGGCGACCAGGGAGGAGGAGCAGGCCGTGTCGACGGTGACGGCCGGGCCCTCGAAGCCGTAGTGGTAGGCGAGGCGCCCGGAGACGACGCTGCCGGAGGTGCCGGTGAGGGTGTAGCCCTCGGCGCCGCCCTGGGTGTTGTGTCCGCCGACGATGTAGGCGGGGGTCGCGGCGCCCACGTAGACGCCGGTCTGGGTGCCCTTCAGCGTGCCGGGGTCGAGCCCGGCCCGTTCGAGGGCCTCCCAGGAGGTCTCCAGCAGGACCCGCTGCTGCGGGTCCATGGCCAGTGCCTCGCGCGGGGAGATCCCGAACAGGCCGGGGTCGAACTCCGGAGCGTCGTGCAGGAATCCGCCGGAGCGGGTGTACGTCGTCCCGGGGTGGTCCGGGTCCGGGTGGTAGAGGGTGTCCAGGTCCCAGCCGCGGTCGGCCGGGAAGGCGGATATCGCGTCGCGTCCCTCCGCGACCAGCCGCCACAGGTCCTCGGGGGAGCGGACCCCGCCCGGGTAGCGGCAGGCCATGCCCACGAGGGCGATGGGCTCGCTGCCCCGGCTCTCGGCATCGCTCAGCCGCTGCCGGGTCTCGTGGAGCTCGGCGGCCACTCGCTTGAGGGACTCGACCAGCTTGTCCTCGTTCGCCATCGCGGCGTGTCCTTCCCTGTTCTCGCGGTCGCCGGGGATCAGGAGACCCCGAGCTCGTTCTGGATGAAGTCGAGTACCTCGTCGGCCGAGGCCGACGAGAGCCGGTCCGCCACGTCCTCCCCGCCGGCGGGGGCCGTCGGCGCGGAGGCGGCGGTCGCCGCCTTCCAGCGCTGCAGGAGTTCCTCGATGCGGCCCGTCACCTCGTCGTGTCCGGGTGCGTCCGGGTCGGCGGCGAGCACGGCCACTTCGAAGCGGCCGAGTTCGGCGAGGAGGTCGGCGCCGGGGGCGGCGGCCTCCGCGGGCACCAGCTCGTTCAGCAGGTGCTTGGCGAGCGTGCTGGCCGTCGGGTAGTCGAAGATCAGCGTGGGGGGCAGCCGCAGTCCGGTCGCCGCTCCCAGCCGGTTGCGGAACTCGACGGCGGTCAGCGAGTCGAAGCCGAGTTCCTTGAAGGTGCGGTCCGCGCCGACGGCGCCGGGCGCCCCGTGTCCGAGGACGGTGGCGACGTTGGTCCGCACCAGCTCCAGCAGGAGGTGCTCCCGCTCGGACTCCGGCTGGGCGGCGAGCCGCCGGGCCAGGGGCTCGGCCCCGTCCGCTGCGGCGGCCGGTCCCGCGACCCGGCGTGCCGGGGCCCGTACGAGGCCCTTGAGCACGTCGGGCAGGGAGCCGTCGCGGGCCTGGCCGCGCAGGCCGGCCAGGTCCAGCCGGACGGGGGCGAGGAGCGCCTCGTCCTGGACGAGGGAGTCGTCGAGGAGGGCCAGCCCCTGCTCGTTGGTCATGGGCAGGAATCCGGACCGGCCGAGGCGGGCCAGGTCGGTGGTGTCGAGTCCGGCGGTCATGCCGCTGGATTCGGCCCAGTGGCCCCAGGCGAGGGAGACGCCCGGCCGTCCGTGGGCCCGCCGGTGCTGGGCGAGGGCGTCCAGGAAGGAGTTGCCCGCCGCGTAGTTGGCCTGGCCCGCGTTCCCCAGGACACCGGCCGCCGACGAGTAGAGGACGAAGGCGGTCAGGTCCAGGTCGCGGGTGAGCTCGTGCAGGTTGACGGCGGCGTCGACCTTGGGCCGCAGGACGGCTGCCAGCCGCTGCGGGGTCAGCGCGTCCAGCACCCCGTCGTCGACGACCCCGGCGGTGTGGACGACCGCGCGCAGCGGCCGGCCGGCGGGGATGGCGGCGAGGAGTGCGGCGAGCGCGTCGCGGTCGGCGGCGTCGCACGCCACGACCTCGGCCGAACCGCCCAGCTCCGCTATCTCCGCCACCAGTTCGGCCGCCCCGGCGGCATCCGGACCGCGCCGGCCGGCCAGCAGCAGGTGGCGTACGCCGTGCTCGGTGACCAGGTGCTTGGCGACGAGGGCGCCCAAAGTGCCCGTACCGCCCGTGATCAGGACCGTCCCGGCCGGGTCCCAGCCCTGCGGGACCGTCAGGACGATCTTGCCCGTGTGCTTGGCCTGGCTCATGAACCGGAACGCCTCCGAGGCCTTCCGGATGTCCCACGTGCGCACCGGCAGCGGCCGCAGCACGCCCGCCTCGAAGAGCCGGGCGAGTGCGGTGAGCATCTCGCCGATGCGCTCGGGACCGGCCTCCATCAGGTCGAAGGCCTGGTAGCGGACGCCCGGGTGGGCGCGGGCCACGTCCTGCGGATCGCGGATGTCGGTCTTGCCCATCTCGATGAACCGGCCGCCGCGCGGCAGCAGCCGCAGCGACGCGTCGACCAGTTCCCCGGCCAGGCAGTCCAGGACCACGTCCATGCCGCGGCCGCCGGTGGCGTGCGTGAACCGCTGCTCGAAGGAGGTCGAGCGGGAGGAACCGTAGTGGGCGCCCTCCAGCCTGACCTGCCGGCGCAGCACGTCCCACTTGCCCTCGCTGGCCGTGCCGAACACCTCGGCACCGAGGTGGCGGGCGAGCTGGACGGCGGCCATGCCGACGCCGCCGGCCGCCGAGTGCACGAGGATCCGTTCCCCGGCCTTCAGCCCGGCCAGGTCGACGAGCCCGTAGTAGGCGGTCAGGAACACCGCGGGCACGGAGGCGGCCTGCTCGAAGGACCAGCCCGCGGGCATCCGCGCCACGGTGCGCGCGTCGGCGACGGCGACCTCGCCGAAGGCGTGCGGGACCATGCCCATCACCCGGTCGCCGGGGGCGAGGTGGGTGACGCCGGGGCCGGTCTCGATGACGACGCCGGAGGCCTCGCTGCCCAGGACGATCTTGTCCGGGTACATGCCGAGCGCCATCAGGACGTCACGGAAGTTCAGGCCTGCGGCACGGACGGCGATCCGCACCTGCCCGGCGGCGAGCGGCTCGGCCGCCTCCGGGAACGGCACCAGGGCCAGGCTCTCCAGGGTGCCGCCGCCGGTGGTGTCGAGCCTCCAGTGCGGGACGTCGCGCGGCGGGGCGAGCAGGGCCGCCGCGTCGGCCCGGGCCAGGCGCGGGACGAGGAACTCGCCATCGCGGACGGCGATCTGGCTCTCGCCGGTGGCGACGGCCGGGATCACCGGGGCCTCCTCGACGGAGGTGTCGGTGTCGATCAGCACGAGCCGGCCGGGGTTCTCCGCCTGTGCGGAGCGCACCAGGCCCCACAGCCCGGCGTGGGTCAGGTCGGTGACGTCCTCGCCGGGGCGGGCCGCGACCGCGCCGCGCGTCGCCACCACCAGGCGGGACGCGCCGAACGCGGGCTCGGCGAACCAGTGCTGGAGCGTGCGCAGCAGGCTCGCGGTGGCCTCCCGTACCCCGTCCGCCCGTACGGCGGTACGCGTCCGGGGGACCGGCAGCAGCACCGCGTCGGGGGCGGGGGCGCCGCCCGCCACGGCGGCGGCCAGCGCGTCGAGGTCCCGGTGGGCCGGCATGCCCTCGTCGTCCGGGTCGGCGGGCGCGCCGAGCACCGCCCAGTTCAGCTGCGGCGCGTCTGCGGCGGTGGCCGTGGTCCAGTCGACCCGGTACAGGGCGTCCTGGTCGGCCGTCCGCGCCCGGTGCAGCTGGTCGTGGGAGACGGGCAGCAGGGTGAGGGAGTCGATGGTCGCGACCGGCAGTCCGGCCGGGTCCACGACGGTGACCGCCACGGCGTCGGCGCCGGCGGGCACCAGCCGGACCCGTACGGCGGAGGCGCCCTCGGCGTGCACGGTGACCCCGCTCCAGGCGAAGGGCAGCCGCAGGCCGGTGTCGGCGCCGGACGCGACGTCGAGCAGCATGCCGTGCAGGGAGGCGTCGAGCAGGGCCGGGTGCAGGCCGAAGCCGGCGGCCTCCTCCTGCCGGGCCGGGTCGAGGACGACCTCGGCGTAGACCTCCTCGCCCGTCCGCCAGGCGGCCTTCAGGCCCTGGAACGCGGGCCCGTAGGCGTATCCGGCCTCGGCGAGGCCCTCGTAGAACCCGCCCAGGTCCACCGGACGGGCCCCGGCGGGCGGCCAGACGGCGAACTCCGCACCGCTGGGCGCGGGCGCGGCGGCGGTGAGGGTGCCGGTGGCGTGCCGGGTCCACGGCAGGGCCGCCTCGGCGCCCTCGGGCCGCGAGTGGATCACGACGCTGCGGGAGCCGGACTCCTCGTCCGGGGAGCCCACGGCGACCTGGAGGCGGGCCGCGCCGCGCTCGGGGAGCGCGAGCGGGGCTTCCAGGGTCAGTTCCTCCAGGGTGCCGCAGCCCACCTCGTCGCCCGCGCGCAGGGCGAGTTCGACGAAGGCGGTGCCGGGCAGCAGGACCGTGCCGGCCACGGCGTGATCGGCGGCCCAGGGCAGGGTGTCGGCGGACAGCCGGCCCGTGAGGACCAGCCCGTCCCCGTCGGCCAGCTCGACCGAGGCCCCGAGCAGCGGGTGGGCGGCGGAGGTGAGGCCGAGTCCGGCCGCCTCGCCGTTGGAGGTGTGGGAGGGGGCGAGCCAGAACCGCTGGTGTTCGAAGGCGTACGTGGGGAGGTCCACCCGGCGGGCCGGGCGGCCGGCGAGGAGGGGGCTCCAGTCGACGGGAAGGCCGCGGGTCCAGGCCTCGGCGAGGGCGCCGAGGAAGGCCTCGGGCTCGGGACGGTCCTTGCGCAGCACCGGGGTCAGCAGCCCGGAGAAGGCCTCCGGCAGCGACTCCCCCGCCATGGCGGAGAGAACGCCCTGCGGACCCAGCTCCAGGAAGTGACCGACACCCTGTTCCTCGGCGAGGTGGCGCACCCCGTCGGCGAACCGGACCGCACCACGGACATGCTCGACCCAATAGGCGGCCGAGAACTCGGTGATCTGCCCGCCGGTGACGTTCGAGACGACCGGGATGGCGGGGGCCGAGTGGGTGAGGGTTTCCGCGACCTCGCGGAAGGCCTCCAGCATCGGCTCCATCAGCGGGGAGTGGAAGGCGTGCGAGACGGTCAGCCGCTTGGTCTTGCGACCGCGCTCCCGGAGTGTGGCGGCCACCGCGAGGACGGCCTCCTCCGCGCCTGAGATCACCACGGACTCGGGCCCGTTGACCGCCGCGATGTCCACATCGGCGGTCAGCAGTTCGCGGACCTCGTCCTCGGTGGCGCGGATCGAGACCATCGCGCCGCCTTCGGGCAGGGCGCCCATCAGCGCACCGCGCGCCGTCACCAGGCGGGCCGCGTCCGCGAGGGACAGCACCCCGGCGACATGTGCGGCGGCGATCTCACCGATCGAGTGCCCGGCGACGAAGTCCGGACGCAGACCGAACGACTCCGCCAGCCGGTACAGCGCCACCTCGACGGCGAACAACGCCGGCTGGGTGTTCTCCGTGTGGTGGATCTCCTCCCCGCCCCCGAACACCAGGTCCCTCAGCGGCAGGTCGAAGTGTGCGCACACCTCGTCGAACGCGGCCGCGAACACCGGCTGGGCCCCGTACAGCTCACGCCCCATCCCCGGACGCTGCGCACCCTGCCCCGAGAACAGGAAGGCGAGCCGCTCGCCGGTTCCCGTGACGCCCTGCGTCAGGCCGGGCGCGCCCGCGCCCTCGGCGAGGGCGCGCAGGCCCGCCGCGTAGCCGTCCCTGTCACCGGCGAGGACGACCGCTCGGTGCTCCAGCGGCGAGCGGGTGGTCAGCAGCGCCGCCGCGACGTCCGCGGCGGGCAGGGAGGCGTCCAGGTCCAGCAGCCGTGCGGCCTGGCCGCGCAGCGCTCCGGCGCTGCGGGCCGAGACCACCCAGGGCAGCGGCCCGGCGGGCTCCTCACCGGTGGGGGGAGCGGGCGCGGGCTCCTGCGGCCCCTGCTCGATGATCACGTGGGCGTTGGTGCCGCTGATGCCAAACGAGGAGACGGCGGCCCGGCGCGGGCGGCCGGTCTCCGGCCACTCGACGGGCTCGGTGAGGAGTTCCACCGCGCCCGCGGACCACAGCACCTCGGGCGTGGGCTCGTCGACGTGGAGGGACTTCGGGAGGACGCCCTCGCGCATGGCCATGACCATCTTGATGACGCCCGCGACACCGGCGGCGGCCTGCGCGTGCCCGATGTTCGACTTCAGCGAGCCGAGCCACAGCGGCCGGTCCTCGGGCCGGTCCTGGCCGTATGCGGCGAGCAGGGCCTGGGCCTCGATCGGGTCGCCCAGGGTGGTGCCGGTGCCGTGGGCCTCGACGGCGTCCACGTCCTGCGGGGCGAGCCGGGCGTTGGCGAGGGCCTGGCGGATGACGCGCTGCTGGGCGGGGCCGTTGGGGGCGGTCAGCCCGTTGGAGGCGCCGTCCTGGTTGGTGGCCGTACCGCGGACGACGGCGAGGACCCGGTGTCCGTTGCGGCGGGCGTCGGAGAGCTTCTCCAGGAGGAGCACGCCCACGCCCTCCGCCCAGCCGGTCCCGTCGGCGTCGGCGGAGAAGGACTTGCAGCGGCCGTCGGCGGCCATGCCGCGCTGGCGGCTGAACTCGACGAACACGCTGGGGGTGGCCATGACGGCGACACCGCCGGCCAGGGCCATCGTGCACTCGCCCTGGCGCAGCGACTGCGCGGCCAGGTGCAGGGCGACCAGCGAGGAGGAGCAGGCCGTGTCGACGGTGATCGCCGGGCCCTCCAGCCCGAAGGCGTAGGCGACGCGGCCGGAGACCACGCTGCCCTGGGTGCCGGTGAGCCCGTAGCCCTCGACCTTCTGCGGGTTCTCCTCGACGCGGAAGGCGTAGTCGTGGTGCATGGATCCGGCGAAGACGCCGGTCCGGCTGCCGCGCACGCTGTCGAGGTCGAGGCCGGCCCGCTCGAAGACCTCCCAGGAGGCTTCGAGGAGGAGCCGCTGCTGCGGGTCCATGGCGAGGGCCTCGCGCGGGGAGATCCCGAAGAGGACGGGGTCGAAGTCCCCGGCCCCGTAGAGGAATCCGCCTTCGCGGGCGTAGGTGGTGCCGAGCCGTTCCGGGTCGGAGTCGAAGAGGGTGGCGAGGTCCCAGCCGCGGTCGGTGGGGAACCCGGCGACGGCGTCGCGGCCCTCGGCGACGAGCCGCCACAGGTCCTCGGGCGAGCCGACCCCGCCGGGGTAGCGGCAGGCCATGCCGACGATCGCGATCGGCTCGTCGGAAGCGGCGGCGGTGACGGCGACGGGCTCGTCGGTGCCGGCGGCCGGGGTGCCGTCCTGGGCGCCGAGGAGTTCGGCGAGGAGGAAGCGGGCGGCCGCGTTGACCGTGGGGTGGTCGAAGACGATGGTGGCCGGCAGCCGCAGGCCCGTGGCGGCGCCGAGCTGGTTGCGCAGTTCGACGGCGGTCAGGGAGTCGAAGCCGAGCTCCTTGAAGGCCTTGTCGGGGCGGATCGCCGACGGGTCGGCGTGGCCGAGCACGGCGGCGACCCGGCCGCGTACGAGGTCGAGGAGTTCGCGTTCCCGCTCGGCTCCGCCGAGGGCGGCGAGGCGGCGGACCAGCGAGGAGACCTCGGCCTCCGGGGCGGCCGCGTCGACGGCGCGCCGGGCCGGGGTGCGCACCAGGGAGCGCAGCAGCGGGGGCAGCAGCCCGGCGGAGGCGCGGGTGCGCAGGGTGGCCGCGTCCAGGCGTACGGGGACCAGCAGGGGTTCGCCGGGGGCGCGCAGCGCCGAGTCGAGCAGGGCGATGCCGTGGTCGGAGGCCAGCGGGAGGATGCCGGCGCGGGTCATCCAGCCGAGGTCGCCGTCCTTGAGGTGGGCGAGCATGCCGCTGGACTGCTCCCACAGGCCCCAGGCGAGGGAGGTGGCGGGCAGGCCCTGGGCGTGCCGGCGGTGGGCGAGGGCGTCCATGAAGGCGTTGGCGGCGGCGTAGTTGGCCTGGCCGGGGTTGCCGTAGACGCCCGCGATGGAGGAGAAGAACACCAGGGCGGTGAGGTCGAGGTCGCGGGTCAGCTCGTGGAGGTTCCACGCCGCGTCCACCTTGGGGCGCATCACCGCGTCGAGGCGCTCGTCGGTCAGCGAGGCGACCAGACCGTCGTCCAGGACACCGGCCGCGTGCACCACACCGGTCAGCGGACGGTCGGCCGGAATGCCCGCCAGCACCGAAGCCAGCGCCTCCCGGTCCGCCGCGTCACACGCCACGACCTCCGCCCTGGCCCCCAACCCGCTGATCTCCGCCACCAGTTCCGCGGCACCCGGGGCGTCCGGACCACGACGGCCCGTCAGCAGCAGGTGCCGCACCCCGTGCTCGGTGACCAGGTGCCGGGCCACCAGCGCACCCAGCGCCCCCGTACCCCCGGTGACCAGCACCGTCCCCTCCGGGCTCCAGAGGGGTCGGCGGCCCGCGGGCTCGGTGGCCCGGACCAGCCGGGGCGCGAGCAGGGAGCCGTCGCGGACGGCGAGCTGGGGTTCGCCGGTGGCGAGTGCGGCGGCGAGGGCGGTGTCGGTACCGCCGCCCTCCCACGGGTCGAGGTCGACGAGGACGAAGCGGTCCTGGTTCTCGGTCTGGGCGGAGCGCAGCAGGCCCCACAGCGGGGCGTGCGCGAGGTCGGTGACGTCCTCTCCGGCGCGTACGGGGACGGCGCCCCGGGTGACGATCACCAGGCGGGCGGCGGCCAGCCGGTCCTCGGCGAGCCAGTCCCGGACGAGGGCGAGGACCTCGGAGGTCGCCGCGCGGGCGGCTTCGGCGGTCCGGGCCCCGTCCGCGTCGGCGTCCGTGCCGGTGCCGGGTGTGCGGGAGTAGACGACCGTGGAGGGGACGGCGAGCCCCTGGTCGAGGGCGGCGGTGAGGTCGGCGAGGCGGGGGTGGGCTGCGCCGCCCAGCTCGGTCCAGTCGGGGAGCGCGGCGGCGTCGGCCGCGGGGAGCGCCGACCACTCCACGCGGTGGAGTCCGTCGCGGTGTGCGCCGCGCAGGGCTCCCGCGGCGACGGGCCGCAGGACGAGGGACTCGACGGCGGCCACGGGGCGGCCCTCGGCGTCGGCCACGTCCAGCGCCACCGTGTCGGTGCCGAGGGAGGTCATGCGCAGGCGCAGTGCGGTGGCGCCGGTGGCGTGGAGGGACACGCCGCTCCACACGAAGGGCAGCCGGACGCCGGAGTCCTCGCCTCGGGCGGCGCGGACGAGCTGTTCGGCGTGGAGGGCGGCGTCGAGGAGGGCGGGGTGCAGGCCGAAACCGGCCGCCTCCTCGCGCTGGGCGGAGTCCAGGGCCACCTCCGCGTACACCGTCGCACCGACGCGCCAGGCGGCCTTGAGGCCCTGGAACGCGGGCCCGTACGCGTAACCGGCCTGCGCCGTCCGCTCGTAGAACCCCTCGATGTCGACGGGCTCGGCACCGGCCGGTGGCCAGGCGGTGAGGTCCGCGTCGGCGGCGGGGGCGGGGGCGGGGGCCAGGAAGCCGTTGGCGTGGCGGGTCCAGGCGGCGTCCGTGTCGGCATCGTCGGGCCGCGCGTAGACGGCGACGGAGCGGCGGCCGGATCCGTCGGGGGCTCCGACGACGGCCTGGAGCTGGACGGCCGCGCGCGGGGCGAGCACGAGCGGGGCTTCGAGGGTGAGCTCTTCGAGGTGGGCGCAGCCGGCCTCGTCACCGGCCCGGACGGCGAGCTCGACGAAGGCGGTGCCCGGCAGCAGGACGGTGTCCAGCGCGCCGTGGTCGGCGAGCCAGGGGTGGCCCTGGAGGGAGATCCGGCCGGTCAGCAGGAACCGGTCGCCGTCGGCGACCCGGACGCAGGCGCCCAGCAGCGGGTGCCCGGCCTCTGCCAGACCCGCGGCGGACACGTCGGCGGCGCCGGCCGCCGGGGCGTCGAGCCAGTGGCGTGCGCGCTGGAAGGGGTAGGTGGGCAGTTCGGTGGCCGCGGTGGCTCCGGAGTCGGTGAGGACGGAGTTCCAGTCGACGTCGACGCCGTGGGTCCAGGCGGTGGCGAGGGAGGTGGTGAAGCGGGCCAGGCCGCCCTCACCGCGCCGCAGCGTGCCCGTCGCCAGGATCTCCGCGCCCGCCGCCTCCGCCGTCTCCACCAGCCCGTAGGTCAGCACCGGGTGCGCACTCGACTCCACGAACGCCCGGAACCCGTCCGCCAGCAGGGAACGCACCACCGGCTCGAAGGACACCGGCCGGCGGCAGTTCTCGTACCAGTAGGCGGCGGTGAGTCCGGAGCCGTCCAGGACCTCGCCCGTGACGGTGGAGTACAGCGGGACGGATCCGGTCCGGGGCTCTACGAAGCCCAGCAGGTCCAGGATCCGGTCCTTGAGGCGGTCGACCTGGGCGCAGTGGGAGGCCACCGTGGAGGGGATGATCTTCGCCCGGACCCCTTCGGCCTCCAGGGCGGCGACGAGCTCCTCCAGCGGAGCCACCTCACCGGCCACCGTGACCGTGCCCGGACCGTTGATCCCCGCGATCGACAGCGCGTCCCCGTACGGGGCGAGCCGCTCGCGCACCGCGTCCGCGCCCAGCGACACCGAGGCGACCGCGCCCCGGCCCACCAGCTCGTCCGCGAACAGCTGCGAACGCAGCACCACGACCTTCGCGCCGTCCTCCAACGACAGCGCACCCGAGACGACGGCGGCGGCGATCTCACCCTGCGAGTGACCCACCACCGCGTCGGCCCGGACTCCGGCGGCCCGCCACAACTCGGCGAGGGACACCATCACCGCGAACAGCACCGGCTGGAGCACCTCGATACGGGTCAGGTCACCCTCCCCGCGCAGCACCCCCTCCACCGACCAGTCCACATGCGCCTGGACGGCCGCCGCGACCTCGGCGAACCGGGCCGCGAACACCGGCGAGGAATCCAGGAGTTCGACACCCATACCCGCCCACTGCGACCCCTGCCCGGGGAAGACGAACACCGTCTTGCCGCCCGCGTCCGCCACACCGGACACCAGGGGGGCCTCCAGGCCCGCCAGCAGTTCCTCGCGGGAGGAGCCCAGGACGGCCGCGCGGTGGGGGAAGACGGAGCGGTGCCCGGCGAGGGCCGCCGCCAGGGCGGTGTCGGGAGTGTCGGGGTGTGCGGCGGCGTGGGCGCGCAGCCGCCGGGCCTGCTCGCGCAGGGCGTCCTCGGTCTTGGCCGACAGCAGCCACGCCACCGGTCCGGCGGCGGCGGGGGCCTCCGTGTCCGGCTCGGGCGTCGCCGGGGCCTCTTCGAGGATGAGGTGGGCGTTGGTACCGCTGATGCCGAAGGAGGAGACGCCCGCGCGGCGCGGGTGGCCCGTCTCCCCGGCGTCGGGCCACGGGCGGGCGTCGGTGAGCAGTTCGACGGAGCCGGCGGACCAGTCGATGTGCGGGGACCGCTCCTCGGCGTGCAGGGTCTTGGGCAGGATGCCGTGGCGCAGGGCCAGGATCATCTTGATGACGCCCGCGACACCGGCGGCCTGCTGGGTGTGGCCGGTGTTGGACTTCAGGGAGCCGAGCCACAGCGGCCGGTCCGCGTCGCGGCCCTGGCCGTAGGTGGCGAGCAGGGCGTGCGCCTCGATGGGGTCGCCGAGCCGGGTGCCGGTGCCGTGGGCCTCGACGGCGTCGACGGTGTCGGCGGTGACGCCCGCGTTGGCGAGGGCCTGGCGGATGACGCGCTGCTGGGAGGGGCCGTTGGGGGCGGTGAGGCCGTTGCTGGCGCCGTCCTGGTTGGTGGCGGAGCCGCGGATGACGGCGAGGACCTGGTGGCCGTTGCGGCGGGCGTCGGAGAGCTTCTCCAGCAGCAGGACGCCGGCGCCCTCGGCCCAGCCGGTGCCGTCGGCGTCGGCGGAGAAGGACTTGCAGCGGCCGTCGGCGGACAGGGCGCGCTGGCGGGTGAGTTCGACGAAGAGGCCGGGGGTCGGCATGACGGTGACGCCGCCCGCGACGGCGAGGGTGCACTCGCCCTGGCGCAGGGACTGCGCGGCCAGGTGCAGGGCGACCAGCGAGGAGGAGCAGGCGGTGTCGACGGTGACGGCCGGTCCTTCGAGGCCGAGGGTGTAGGCGATGCGGCCGGAGGCGACGCTGGGCGTGCTGCCGGTCATCAGGTAGCCCTCGGTGGACTCGGTGCCCTCGTGCAGGCGCGGCCCGTAGTCCTGGAAGGTGGCGCCGATGAACACGCCGGTGTCCGTGCCCTTGAGGGCGAGGGGGTCGAGGCCGGCCCGCTCCAGGGCCTCCCAGGAGGTCTCCAGCAGCAGGCGCTGCTGCGGGTCCATGGCGGCGGCCTCGCGCGGGGAGATGCCGAAGAAGGCGGGGTCGAAGAGGGTGGCGCCGTCGAGGAAGCCGCCCGCGCGCACGTAGTGCGTGCCCGGCCGGCCTTCGGGGTCGTACAGGCCTTCCAGGTCCCAGCCGCGGTCGGTGGGGAAGGGGCCGGTGACGTCGCGGCCGTGGGCGAGGACCTCCCACAGGGCCTCGGGGGAGTCGGTGCCGCCGGGGAAGCGGCAGGCCATGGCGACGACGGCGATCGGCTCGTCGGCCGGTCCGCCGGTGTGGCGGGCGGTCGCGGCCGGGCCGGCCGGGTCGCCGAGGGCGCGGTCGGCGAGGTTGCGGGCGAGGGCGACGGGGGTGGGGTAGTCGAAGAGCAGGCTGCTGGGCAGGGCGAGGCCGGTGGTGCGGGTGAGGCCGTCGCGCAGTTCGACGGCGGTCCAGGAGTCGAAGCCGAGCTCGTGGAAGGTCTCGCGCAGGTCGATGTCGCCGGGTTCGTCGTGGCGCAGGACGGCCGCGATGTCCGCGCGGAGCAGGTCGAGCACGGCCTGCTCGCGGTCGGCGGCGGGCAGTGCGGTGAGGCGGGTGCGCAGGGCGCCGGCGCGGGAGCCGGTCTCCGCGTCCTCGTCCTCGTCCTCGTGGTCGGTGACGGCGCGCTCCGGGGCCGGGGCGATCGCCGGGTCGGTGGCGGCCTCCGCGGCCGGGGCCGCCTCGATCCAGTGCCGGCGGCGCTGGAAGGCGTAGGTCGGCAGGTCCAGGCGGGGCGCCGGGCCTGAGGTGCCGAGGAGCTCCTGCCAGTCGAGCCCGTCGGCGGCGCCCAGGGTGTGCAGCCGGGCGAGGGCGGCGTTGAGCGACTGCGGCTCGGGCTGCTTGCCGGTACGGGCGACGGGCACGAAGGCGGCGTCCTCGCCGGCGCAGTCGCGTCCGGCGGAGGACAGGGCGCCGTCGGGGCCGAGTTCGACGTACGTGGTGACGCCGGCGGCGTCGAGGGCGCGGATGCCGTCGGCGAAGCGGACGGCCTCGCGGACGTGGCGCACCCAGTACTCGGCGGTGCCGATCTCCCCGTCGGTGACGATCCGTCCGGTCAGGTTGGAGACGACGGGAACGCGGGCCGGGGCGTAGGTGACCGAGGCGGCGACGGCGGCGAAGGCGTCGAGCATGCCGTCCATGTGCGGGGAGTGGAAGGCGTGGCTGACCCGCAGCCGCTTGGTCTTGCGGCCCAGCGCGGCGAAGTGCGCGGCGAGGGCGTCGACGGCGTCCTCGTCCCCGGAGACCACGACGGAGCGGGGGCCGTTGACGGCCGCCACGCACACCCGGTCGGTGCGCCCGGCGAGCAGGGGCGTCACCTCGGACTCGTCGGCCTGGAGGGCGGCCATCGCGCCGTCCTCGGGGAGGGCGTCCATGAGGCGTCCGCGGGCGGCGACGAGCGCGGCCGCGTCGGGCAGCGAGAGGATCCCGGCGACGTGCGCGGCGGCGAGTTCGCCGATGGAGTGGCCGACGACGAAGTCGGGGCGGACGCCGAGGTGGCCGAGGAGGCGGTGGAGGGCGACCTCGAAGGCGAACAGGGCGGGCTGGGTCCAGGCGGTGCGGTCGAGGAGGGCGGCTCCGTCGGTGCCCGGGGCGGCGAAGGCGACCTCGCGCAGCGGGTGGGGCAGGTGGGCGTCGAGGGCGGCGCACACCTCGTCGAAGGCGGCGGCGAACACGGGGTGCGCGGCGTGCAGTTCGCGTCCCATGCCGGGGCGCTGGCTGCCCTGTCCGGAAAAGAGGAACGCGGTGCGGCCTGATGCGGCCCGGCCGCGGACCAGGTGGGCGGAGCCGGTTCCGGTGGCGAGCGCGTCGAGTCCGGCGGTGAGGCCCGCGAGGTCCTCGGCGAGGACGACGGCCCGGTCCTCGTGGGCGGTGCGGGTGGCGGCGAGGGCGTGGGCGAGGTCCGCGGCCGTGCCGGTGTGGCCGGCGGCGTACGCGCCGAGCCGGGCGGCCTGGGCGCGCAGGGCCGGCTCGCCGCGGCCGGAGAGCGGGAAGAGCAGGGTGCGGCCGGGCTCGGTGTCCGCGGCGGGCTCGGTGTCCGCGGCCGGGGCGGGGGAGGCGGCCGGGGCGGGGGAGGCGGCGGGGGCGGGGGAGGTCGCCGGGGCCTCGCCGAGGACGACGTGGCAGTTGGCGCCGCCGAGGCCGAAGGAGCTGACGCCCGCGACGAGGGGGCGGGTGGGGTGCGGCCAGGGTCCGGCCTCGGTCTGCACCCGCAGTCGCAGCGCGTCGAGGTCGATGGCGGGGTGGGGGGTGCGGTGGTGGAGGCTGGCGGGCAGTTCTCGGTGGCCGACGGCGAGGGCCGCCTTGATGAGGCCGGCGATGCCCGCGGCGGCTTCGAGGTGGCCGATGTTGGTCTTGGCGGAGCCGACGGGGAGCGGGTCGGCCGCGTCGCGGGCGGTGCCCAGCGCGGTGCCGAGCGCGGCGGCCTCGACCGGGTCGCCGACCGGGGTGCCGGTGCCGTGCAGTTCGACGTACTGGACCTCGGCGGGGTCGGTGCCCGCGGCCTCCAGGGCCCGGCGGATGACCTCGGCCTGGGCGGTGGGGCTGGGCACGGTGAGCCCGTCGGTGGCCCCGTCGTGGTTGACGGCGCTGCCGAGGAGCACGCAGTGGACGCGGTCGCCGTCGGCGAGGGCCCGGTCGAGGGGCTTGAGCAGGACGAGGCCGCCGCCCTCGCCGCGTACGAACCCGTTGGCACGCTCGTCGAAGGTGTGGCAGCGGCCGTCGGGCGACAGGGCCCCGAATCCGGCGGTGATCTCGGAACTCGCGGGCGTGACGCGGAGGTTGACACCGCCGGCGATGGCCAGGTCGGCCTCCCCGCTGAGCAGGGCCTGGCAGGCCAGGTGCACGGCGACGAGGGAGGATGACTGGGCGGTGTCGACGGTCAGGCTGGGCCCGTGCAGGCCGAGCGTGTACGAGACCCGGTTGGCGATCACGCCCCGGTTGAGCCCGGTGAAGGTGTGCGCTCCGGCTCCGGCGCCGCCGGAGCGGCGCACGAGATCGGCGTAGTCGTCCCAGATCGCGCCGACGAACACGCCGGTGCCGCTGTTCTTGAGGGTGCCCGGCAGGATGCCGGCGTCCTCCAGGGCCTCCCAGGCGAGTTCGAGGACGAGGCGCTGCTGCGGGTCCATGGCCGCGGCCTCGCGCGGGGAGATCCCGAAGAACCGGGCGTCGAAGGTGTCGACGCGGTCGAGGTAGCCGCCCCGGGCGGCGGCCGGACCGGCCCCTGCCGCGACGACGTCGCGGCGCGCTTCGGGCGCGTCGGTGACGGCGTCCGTGCCGCCCTGCAGCAGCCGCCAGTACGCGGCGGGTCCGTCGGCCTGCGGGAACCGGCAGGAGATGCCGATGACCGCGATCGGCCCGGTGGTACGGCCCGGTGTACCGGACTCCTCCGGAGCCGCCGTCGTCTGCCGTACCGAATTCACCGGGTCAGCCACGATCTCCCCCTTCGCCTGTTTGCCTGATGTGTCTTCAGGGCTCCGCCGGGCGCGCGGGCGGACCGAGGACCGGGGGAATTCCATGCAGACCGTCGAGACGCTGACCTCCAGCTCTAAAGGTCGGCTAAAAACATCTCCCGGTCATCGGTGTGCCGGGCCACTAGGGGCGGCTAGGGGGCGGAGCAAGGGTTACCGCCCGCAACGGGCTCCGAGAACCATTGCTGAATGTCCCATTCGAGCACCCCGCGGTGAATGCGTTTCCCGTACTTCCCGCAGTTCTCGCACTTCCCGCACTCTCTGCCACCTCCACGGTGAGGAGCCGGTCATGACAGCAGCAATAGGAATTCTGGGAACCGGGTCTTATCTGCCTGCCGACACGGTCTCCAATCGGCTCGTCGCGCAGCGGGCGGGGGTCACCGAGGACTGGATCTGGCGGAAGACGGGCATCCGGGAGCGCCGGTACGCGGCCGAGTCCGAGGCCACCTCCGACCTGGCGGTCGAGGCGGCGCGGGCCGCGCTGGACGCGGCCGGGATCTCGGCGGCCGACCTGTCGTGCATCGTGATGGCGACGTCCACGCCGGATTCCCCGCAGCCGGCCACGGCCTGTCTGGTCCAGCACCGGATCGGCGCGGTGAACGCGGCCGCATTCGACCTGAACTCGGTGTGCAGCGGGTTCGTGTTCGGTCTGGTGACGGCGGCCCGGCTGCTGCCGGAGCAGGACGGCTCGGTCCGCGGTCACGCCCTGGTCATCGGCGCCGACGTGTACTCGCGGATCATCGACCGCGAGGACCGGCGCACGGCCGTCCTGTTCGGTGACGGCGCGGGCGCCGTGGTGCTGGGCCCGGTGCGGTCCGGCTACGGGGTCCTCGGCTCGCACCTGGCGAGCCGGGGCGACCAGGCCGAGCTGATCCACGTCGAGGCCGGCGGCAGCCGGCTGCCCGCCTCGGAGAAGACGGTCGCCGGGGGACTGCACCACTTCAGGATGAACGGGCGCGGGGTGCGCGACTTCGTGGCCGCCGAACTGCCGCGCGCGGTCGGCGAGGTGCTGGACCGGCACGGTCTGGAGCCGTCCGAGGTCGACCACTTCGTCCCGCACCAGGCCAACGGCGTGATGCTGGGCGAGACCGTGCCCCGGCTGGGCCTGCCCCGCGCCCGTACGCACCTCACCGTGGCCGAGCACGGAAACACCAGCGCCGCCTCCATTCCCCTCGCCCTCGACGAGGCGCACCGGTCCGGGGCGTTCCGGGACCGGGACGTCCTGCTGCTCGCCGGTTTCGGCGGCGGCATGTCCCTGGGCACGGTTCTCGTCCGCTGGGACGAGGAGGCGGCTCCCGCCCCCCGAAAGGACTCAGCAGCATGACGGCAGCATCCGCGGCACCCCTTCCCGGTCCCCTGCCCTTCTCCGCGGTCGCGGTGATCGGCCTCGGTACGGTCGGCTCCGCGCTGGCCCGTTCGCTCGCCTCGGCGGGAGCCCGTGTGGTGGCCGTGGAGGCGGACGGCGACGCCGTGGCCGGCGGCCGGGAGCGCACCGAGCCGGGGCTGGAGGATCCGGCGGCCCGGGCCCGGATCACGTACACGGCCGACCTGGCGGCCATCACGGGCAGTGAACTGGTCGTGGAGGCGGTGCCGGAGGACTTCGCGCTGAAGACGGAGGTGCTGCGGCGGGCCGACGGACTGTGCGGTCCGCGGGCGGTGTTCGCGACGACGACCTCGCTGTCGGTGACCCGGGTGGCGGCGGCGTGCGGGCGGCTGCCGCGCACGGTCGGACTGCACCCGGTGGGCCACGCGCCGGACGGCGGTGTGGTGGAGGTGGTGACCACGCCGCTGACCGATCCGTCGGTGGGGCGGTCCGCCGGCGAGCTGGTGGCCGCGCTGGGCCGGACGGCCGTGGCCTCCAGCGACCAGCCGGGCTTCACGGGCGGCGGGCTGCTGATGGCGTACCTGAACGGCGCCATCGCGATGTACGAGCGCCGTTACGCGTCGCGCGACGACATCGACGCGGCGATGATGCTGGGCTGCGGGCTGCCGCTGGGGCCGCTGGCCCACCTGGACCTGATCGGTCTGGACACGGCGCGCGACACCCTGCGCGGGCTGTACGAGCAGACGGGGCAGGCGCAGTTCCTGCCGCCGCCGCTGCTGGACCACATGGTGACGGCGGGGCTGCTGGGCGCGAAGGCGGGCCGCGGGTTCCACACCTGGCCCGAGGGGCCGTCGGGTCCGCGGGCCGCCGTGGCCGCGACGGGCGCCTCGGGTGGCGCGGGCGGCGCGGGCGGCGGGCGGCCGTCGCGGCCGGTGCGCAGGGTCGGGGTGATCGGTTCCGGGACGATGGCGTCGGGCATCGCCGAGGTGTTCGCCCGGTCCGGGTACGACACCCGGCTGGTGGCCCGTACGGACGTGCGCGCGAAGGCGGCGCTGGACAAGGTGGCGGGCTCCGTGGAGCGCGGGGTCAAGCGGGGCCGGATCAGCGCCGAGGACGGCCGGGCCGCGCTGGAGCGGCTGGTTCCGGCGGATTCGCTGGAGGCGGTGGCCGACTGCGACCTGGTGGTGGAGGCGGTCGCCGAGGAACTCCCGGTCAAGCGGGAGATCTTCCGGGGGCTGGACGCGGTGTGCCGTCCGGGCGCGGTGCTGACGACGACGACGTCGAGCCTGCCGGTGGTGGAGTGCGCGGCGGTGACCTCGCGCCCCGAGGACGTGCTCGGCATGCACTTCTTCAACCCGGCTCCGGTGATGCGGCTGGTGGAGGTGGTCGGCACGGTGCTGACGGCCGAGGACGCGCTGGGCACGGTCCACGAGGTGTGCGGGCGGCTGGGCAAGCACCCGGTCGGCATCGGCGACCGGGCCGGGTTCATCGTCAACGCCCTGCTGTTCCCGTACCTGAACAGCGCGGTGCGGCTGCTGGAGGAGCGCCGGGCCGCCGCCGGGGAGATCGACACGGTGATGACGGCGGGCTGCGGCTATCCGATGGGCCCGCTGACGCTGCTGGACACGATCGGCCTGGACGTGTCGCTGCAGATCCAGAACAGTCTGCACGCCTCGTTCCGGGAGCCGTCGCTGGTGCCGGCCCGGCACCTGGAGCACCTGGTCGACGCGGGTTTCCTGGGCCGCAAGAGCGGCCGGGGCTTCCACACGTACTAGGGGGTGGGCGGGCGGGGCGACGGCGCCCCGCCCGCGGCACCATTGCCCGCACGCTCCTCGCGGCATCATCCCTTGGCCATTTATGTAAGTTCACAAATTTCTGAATGTTCGGTAGAGTCATACACATGCAGCCCGACATGAACGCCGGCACCCTTCCGCTCTCCTGGTGGATCCTGGCCCTCGCACTGGCCGCGGTGTTCGGCGATTCGCTCCTGCCGGTGCTGCCCAGCGGCACCCTCGTGGTGGCCGCGGCCGCCTGGACCGCGCAGCACCACATCCCCCCGGTGCTGCCGGTCCTGGCGGTTGCCGCCGCGTCCTTCCTCGGCGACCTCGCCCTGGTCCTGCTGGCCCGGCGCGGATCCTCCTGGCTGCACACCCGCCTCGACCGGCACCCCGCGTGGCGGCAGGCGACGACCCGGCTCCAGGGCGGCCTGGCCCGGCACGCCGGCCGGGTCGCCCTGGCCGCGCGCTTCGTCCCCGCCGGGCGGACCGTGCTGGACATCGCCCTCGGCACCTCGCCCGCCCTGCGGCCGCGCCAGATGGGCTGGTCGGCGCTGGCCGGACTGCTGTGGGCGGCCTACCTGGTGACCCTCGGCCACCTCGGCAACCGGTGGTTCGACACGGCCTGGCTGGGCCTGGCCGTGTCGGTCGGCGCGACGGTGGCCGTCAGCACCCTCGCCACCCGGATGATCACTCGCCCCGGTGCGCCCGCCAGCGGTCCATCAGCGAGTCCAGTTCCAGCTTCACGAAGCTGAAGAAGTCGGCCGTCTCCTCGGCCCGCAGACCCGCCGGCGTACCGGGGCCCAGCGCCTCGACCCCCTGCTTGAGGGTGGCCGCCCAGCGGTTGAGCATCTGGTCCCGGCTGGTGACCGCCTCGTACCAGAGGTCCGCGTGGACGCGGTAGATCTCCCGGCGTTCGCCCGGCGCCCGCTCCCGGCTGACCATGTGCACCTGGGCGAGGTAGCGGACGGCCCCCGACACCGCCGCGGGGCTGACCCTCAGCCGCTCCGAGAGTTCCGCGGCACTGAGCGCGCCCGCATCCTCGGCGAGCAGGCACGCGAAGACCCGGGAGGGCATCCGGGGGACTCCGGCGGCCACCAGGTCGGCGGCGAACCGCTCGACGAAGGCCGACACCTCCTCGTTGTAGCCCCGCTGCTCGCTGGCGCCGGCACTCGCGTCCACACCGTCTCCCCGTGATCGACCGTCAGGCGATACCTTCCACTAGCTTCACGATATTCTGAAACTAAGGTATCTTCCGAAATATGATGATGGCAATCGAGATTGCCGGACTGCACAAGTCGTTCGGCCGCACCCACGCGCTGAAGGGCCTCGACCTGAGCGTCGAGAAGGGCGAGGTGCACGGCTTCCTGGGCCCCAACGGCGCGGGGAAGTCCACCACCCTGCGCATCCTCCTCGGCCTGATCCGCGCCGA
Source organism: Streptomyces sp. NPDC031479 (assembly GCF_055581065.1). Classification (NCBI taxonomy): domain Bacteria; kingdom Bacillati; phylum Actinomycetota; class Actinomycetes; order Kitasatosporales; family Streptomycetaceae; genus Streptomyces; species Streptomyces sp. NPDC031479. The sequence continues at coordinate 30,654 of NZ_JBVIKC010000019.1, read as the reverse complement.
CCGCGGCCGCGTGCGGCTGCTGGACGGCGACCCCTGGCGCGACGCGGTCGCGCTGCACCGCCGGATCGCCTACGTACCCGGCGACGTGAACCTGTGGCGCAACCTCTCCGGCGGCGAGGCCCTCGGCTTCCTCTCCGGGCTGCGCGGCGCCACCGACCCCCGGGCCGCCAAGGAGCTGACGGACCGCTTCGAGCTCGACCCGGGCAAGAAGGGCCGCGCGTACTCCAAGGGCAACCGGCAGAAGGTCGCCCTGGTCGCCGCCTTCGCCTCCGACGCCGAACTGCTCGTCTTCGACGAGCCCACCTCCGGCCTGGACCCGCTGGCGGAGGAGGTCTTCCAGAGCTGCGTCGGCGAGGCCGCCGACGAGGGCCGCACGGTCCTGCTGTCCAGCCACATCCTCACCGAGGTCGAGGCGCTGTGCGACCGCGTCAGCATCGTCCGCGACGGGCGCACGGTGGAGACGGGCTCGCTCAGCCGGATGCGGCACCTGTCCCGCACCTCCGTGACCGCCGAACTCGCCGCCCCCGCCGAGGGCCTGGAGGAGCTGCCCGGGGTCCACGGCCTGGAGGTCCGGGGGACGAAGGTCACCGCCCAGGTCGACGCCGAGCACCTCGGCACGCTCCTGCGGGTGCTCTCCGAGTCGGGGGTGCGCAGCCTCGTCAGCCGGCCCCCGACGCTCGAAGAGCTGTTCCTGCGGCACTACCGCCCCACGGCCGAGCCCGAGCCGGCCGGGCACGGCGAGCCGGCCGGGTCCGCCGGGGCCCCGGGGGCGCGCTGAGGGCCGCGCGGGCCGCACCTCACCCCTCCCCCGCCGGCAGCAGCCGCTTCTGGATCTTGCCCATGGCGTTGCGCGGCAGCGCGGCCACGAACCGCACCTCGCGCGGCCGCTTGTGCACCGACAGGCGCGTGGCGACGAAGTCGGTGAGCTCGGCCCCGGTCACCCCGGAGGCCACGACGAACGCGACCACGCGCTGGCCCAGATCGGCGTCCGCCACCCCGACGACGGCCGCCTCGCGCACCCGCGGGTGGTCCAGGAGGGCGTTCTCGATCTCGCCCGCCCCCATCCGGTACCCACCCGACTTGATCATGTCGACGGAGGCCCGGCCCACGATGCGGTGGGTGCCGTCCGCGTCGATCGCGGCGATGTCGCCCGTGCGGAACCAGCCGTCCTCGGTGTACGAGGCCGCCGTGGCCTCGGGGCGCCCCAGGTAGCCGGAGAACAACGTGGGTGCGGTCAGCTGGAGTTCACCGATCTCCTCCCCCGGTCCGGCCGCGATCCGCGTGCGGACCCCGGGCAGCGGGGTCCCCACCGCGCCCGGCCGCAGCGGGCCGTCCGCCCGGCCGCTCACCGTGATCAGGGTCTCCGTCATCCCGTACCGCTCGACCGGCCGGCGCCCCGTCAGCTCCTCCAGGCCGCGGAAGACCCGCTCCGGCAGCGGGGCGCTGCCCGAGACCAGCAGCCGCGCGGAGCGCAGCGCGCGGGCCCGCTCCGGGTCCCCGACGACGCGGGACCACACCGTGGGCACCCCGAAGTACAGGCTGCCGCCCGCCTCGGCGTACGCGGCCGGGGTGGGCCGGCCGGTGTGCACGAGGCGGCTGCCCGTGCGCAGCGCGCCGAGGACGCCGAGGATCAGCCCGTGCACGTGGAACAGCGGCAGCCCGTGGACCAGGGTGTCCTCGGCGCTCCACTGCCAGGCCTCGGCGAGGGCGTCCAGTCCGGCGGCGATGGCGGCGCCGTCGAGCACGACCCCCTTGGGCGCGCCGGTGGTCCCCGAGGTGTAGAGGACCATCGCGGGGGCGTCGGCCGCCGGTGCGGGGCCGCTCCAGGCGGCCCGGCGGGCGAAGTCGGCCGTGACGGGGGTGGCGCCCGAGTCGCGCAGGATGTGCTCGCGTTCGGCGACGCCCGCGTCGGGCGGTACGGGGACGACGGGCACCCCGGCCAGCAGGCAGCCGGCCACCGCGGCGACGGTCTCCAGGGAGGCCGTGGCCTCGACCGCGACGGCGGGGGCGCCGGCCACGTCGGCGGCCACCGCCCCGGCCGCGCCCAGCAGTTCCTCGTACGAGGCGGTCCGGCCGGCGACGGTGACCGCGTCGGCGCGGTCCCCGTACACCCCTTCCAGCGCCGTGAGCACGGGCATCTCTCCTTACGTCGGTACGTGGTGACGCGTCGCGCGCGTCGGTCGGTCCCCGCGCGCTCCGCAGGCGGCCCTTCGGCGGGGCGGGGCGGTGGCGGGGCGGCTCAGCCCGCGGCGCGCAGCCGCCACACCCCGGGCCGGGTCTCCGTCCAGTCCGGCAGCGGCAGGCCGCCGCGCACCTGGCGCAGCCACCGGACGGCGTACGCCTCGCGCCGCCGGTCGCCGAGCTGGGCCGCCAGGGTCAGGCACCGCGCGAAGTGCGGTTCCGCGGAGGCGGGGCCCTCCGTCTCCAGGGCGAGCAGGGCCCGCACCCGCCGGGCCTCGTAGTGGTCGCGGGGGTCCCCGGGCGCCGGGTCGAGGACCCGGCCGATCAGCCGGGCCGCCTCCGTGACGGCCGAGGCGTCCAGGCTCAGTTCGGCCAGGCCCGTCAGGGCGCGGGCGCGCTCGGGCCGGGCGTCGGCCCCGTCGGCGGCCCGCAGCGCGCGCCCGTACAGGCCGCGGGCGGTGTCCGTCCGCCGGCGCTGCCAGGCGAGGTCGCCGAGCGAGCGCAGCAGCCGGGACTGGGCGCCGAGGTCGCCGAGGTGTTCGGCGGCGTCGAGGGCCAGGGTGTGCGCCCGCTCCCAGTCGTCCCAGGCCGCGTGGGCCTCCAGGGGGGCGGTCAGGGCGTCGGCGAGGCGCACCGTGTGCTCCCACAGCCCGGCCGTGTGGGCCCGGCCGAGGGCCGCGACCAGCGCGGTGCGGCGTTCGGCGAACCATTCGGCGGCGTGCGGCAGCGCGTCGGCCTCCTCCGCCTCGGCGGCCAGGGCTCCGGCGAGCCGGGCCACGGCGCGGGCCACCTCGCCGGGGGGCTCCTGCGCGGTGAGGAGCTCGCCCGCCAGGAGCCGCCACAGCACGTGCAGGCGGTAGGCGCCGCGGGGTTCGGCCCGCAGCAGACGGGCCTCCACGAGGCCCTCCACCACGGCTTCGGCGTCCGGTTCGGCCAGGCCGAGCAGGGCGGCCGCGTCGGTGGCGGGGAAGGGGCCGGCGGGCAGCAGTGCGAGCAGCCGGAAGGCGCGCCGCAGCGGTTCGCCGGCTTCGTCGTAGGCCCCGCGCAGGGCCGCGTCCAGGCCGGGCTGCGCGGAGCGGAGTTCGGCCAGTGGGGCGTGCTCGTCGGCGAGCCTGGCGGCGAGGGAGGCCACGGTCCAGTGCGGGCGGGCCGCCAGCCGGCCCGCGAGGGCCCGTACGGCCGACGGCAGACGGCCGCACGCCTCGACGACGGCGGCGCAGGCCCCTTCGGGCCCGTCGTCCTCGCCGTCCCGGCCCGACGCGGCCAGCAGCAGCCGGCGGGCCTGCGCCGGGGCGAGGACGTCCAGCAGGTGCACCCGGGAGACCGGGACCGCGGGGGGCCGGCGGGCGGTCAGCAGCGCGGTGCTGCCGGGGGTCGCGGGAAGCAGGGGGGCGGTCCGGTCCCCGCCCGCCGCGTCGTCGAGCACGAACAGCATCCTGCGGCCCAGGGTGAGCCGGTCCAGGGTGCGGCGCAGCCCGTCGAGCTCATCGGGCAGCGGTCCGGTGACCCCGCAGCGGCGGAGCAGCAGGGTCAGCGCGGCGGCGGGTGCGAGCGGTTCGCCGGCCGCGTCGCGCAGGGCGAGGAACACCCGGCCGTCGGGGAAGAGCCCGTCGGCGCGGTGCGCGGCGGCCAGGGCGAGGGCGGTCTTGCCCGTGCCGGCGGGGCCGGTGAGCGTGACGCAGCCGCCCGCCGGGACGTCGCGCAGCAGCGTCTCCAGTGCGGCCAGCTCCTCGCCGCGTCCGGTGAACAGCGGGTCGGACGGCGGGAGTTCACCGGCCGGTACGCCGGCGGGCGGCAGGTCGGGTTCCGGTTCGACGGCGGACGGCGGGGCCGCGGACACGGCGTTCCCGCCCGTGTTCCCGCCCGTGTTCCCGCCCGCGGTCACGGTCGCGGTCACGGTCGGACGGGGGCCGCCGGGCGGGGAGGGTGCGGCGGCCGAGGGGCGCAGCAGGGCGGTGTCGCCGGCCAGGATCCGGCCGTGGAGCTGCTGCAGCGGCGGGCCCGGCTCGATCGCCAGTTCGTCGACGAGGGTGCGCCGCAGCCGGGCGAAGGCCTCCAGCGCGTCGGCCTGCCGGCCGGAGCGGTAGAGGGCCACCATCAGGTGGGCGTGGAACTCCTCGCGCATCGGGAGTTCGGCGGCGAGCGCCTGGAGTTCGCCCACGAGGTCGTGGTGGCGGCCCAGTTGCAGGTCGGCCCGGATGCGCTGTTCGAGTGCCGCCGTGCGCAGTTCGCCGAGGCGGATGGCGGTGCTGTCGAGCAGGGGCCCGTGAGGGGTGTCGGACAGCAGGGGGCCGCGCCACAGCGCGAGCGCGCGGCGCTGGAGGTCGGCGGCGGCCGGGGCGTCGTGGCGGGCCATGGCGGCACGGCCCCGGGCGTGCAGGTCCTCGAAGGCGGACAGGTCCAGCCGGTCCGGATCCAGCCGCATGAGGTAGCCGGGCGGGCGGGTGACCAGGGCTTCGCGGCCCGCGTCGGGGTCGGCGGCGTGCAGGAGCTTGCGCAGCTGCGAGATGTAGACCTGGAGCGTGGTCGTCGCGGTGCGCGGCGGGTCCTCGCCCCACAGTTCGTCGATGAGGCTGCCGACGGACACGATCTCGTCGGCTCGTACCAGCAGCGTCGCGAGGACCACGCGGATCTTCGCCGCACGGGGCGTCACCCGGCGCGCGTCCGGGCCGGCCGCGTCCACTTCCAGTGGCCCCAACACCCGAAATCGCATGCAGCCCCCGTTCCTCGGTACTCCGGTGGCACGGGTGGCGGCAGACTCCCCCAGCTGCCCGGCCCTCGCCACCCTAGGGCGGGTCCCACCCCCGGCTTCGGACAGCGGAACCCCTGATCCGGGGCCGCGCACCCTGGCCCGGGACCCGCAAGCCATGCTTTAGGCGGAGCGCGGAGCATGCCGAGGCGTTGGCGGCAGGGGCGCCGGGCGTTCGGCAGTTGCCCCGGATGCGCCAGAAGGGGGCTGACGTTGACTGGATTCGCTACGTTCACCGAAGTGCTCCGCGGCCGGGCCGCGGAACTCGGCGAGCGCGACGCTCACGTGTTCCTCGGTGACGCCCCGGGCGCCGCCGCCGAGCACCTCACGTACGGGCAGCTGGACCGCGCGGCCCGGGCCATCGCGGTGCGGCTGCGCGAACACGGGGCCCTGGGGCAGCCGGTGCTGCTGCTGTACCCGCCGGGTCCGGGGTTCCTGAAGGCGTTCGCCGCCTGTCTGTACGCCGGTGCCGTCGCCGTTCCCGCCCCGCTGCCCGGCGACCGGGGCGAGCGGCTGCAGCGCGTGTCGGGGATCATCCGCGACACCGGGGCGCGGCTGGTGCTGACCGACTCCGCGCACGCCCCCGACGTGTCGCTGTGGCTCGCCATGGCGGGCCGGGGCGAGACGGTGTGCCTGGCCACCGACGTGGAGGAGGGGCTGGACGCCGATGCCTGGCAGCCGCCGCCCACCGGTCCGGACGACCTGGCGTTCCTCCAGTACACCTCGGGTTCGACGTCCCGGCCGCGCGGGGTGATGGTCAGTCACCGCAACCTCCTCGCCAACATGGAGGCGATGCGGGGGCTCCTGCGCTCCACGGCCGACGACGTGTTCGGCAGCTGGCTGCCGCACTACCACGACATGGGGCTCATCTGCCATCTGCTGCACCCGCTGTGGCTGGGCACCTCGTCGGTGCAGATGTCGCCGACCGCGTTCGTCAAGCGGCCGGTGCGCTGGCTGCGTTCGATCGGCGAGTACGGGGTGACCGTCGGCGGCGGCCCGAACTTCTGCTACGACCTGTGCCTGCGCCGGATCACCGACGAGCAGCTCGCGGACCTCGACCTGAGCAGCTGGCGGCTGGCGATCAACGGCGCCGAACCGGTGCGCCACCAGACCCTGGAGGCCTTCGCCGAACGCTTCGCCGCGGCCGGTTTCCGCCGCGGGAGCCTCTACCCGGCGTACGGGCTCGCCGAGGCCACGCTCGTGGTGTCGGGCGGCACGCCCGGCAGCGGGCCGCGCACGCTGACCGTCGACGCGGCCGGCCTCGAATACGACGAGCTGCGGCCGCCGCGCCCGGGACGGCCGGTGCGGACCCTGGTCGGCAGCGGCTCCGTGCGCGGCTTCGCGGTGCGGATCGTGGAGCCGGTGATCGGCGAGGAGGTGCCCGAGGGACGGGTCGGGGAGATCTGGGTGCGCGGCGACAGCGTCGCCCAGGGCTACTGGCGCCGTCCCACCGACACCGCCCGTACCTTCCACGCCATGGTGGACGACGGGGAGAGCGGCTTCCTGCGCACCGGCGACCTCGGGGTGGTCGACGGGGACGAGCTGTACGTCACGGGCCGCCTCAAGGAGATGATCATCCTCAACGGCCGCAACATCTACCCGCAGGACGTCGAGTGGGCGGTGCGCGAGGGGGAGCCCGCCCTCGGGGCGGGACAGGGGGCCGTGTTCACCGTGGACGCGGACCGCGAGCAGCTCGTCGTCGTGCACGAGGTGCGTCCGGAGAACGCGGACTGGGAGACGCTGCGCGCCCTCGCCCGCCGCATCCAGGTCCTCATCGGCCAGGACTTCGACGTGCCCGCGGCCAATGTGCTCCTGGTGCGGCCCGGCACCCTGCGCCGCACCACCAGCGGCAAGATCCAGCGGACCCTGATCCGCAAGCTGTTCCTGGAGGGCGAGGTCAGCGGCGTCTACGAGGTCCTCGACCCGGCCGTGCGCGCCCTGGTCCGGCCGCGCGACACGCTGCTGGGCAACGACCTGCTGCGGCCGGCCGGCCGGGCCGGCACCCGGTCCGCCATGCAGGAGACGGCGTGGTGAGCGCGCTCGCCGTCGCCGCCGGACCGGCCCCCCGGGCGCCGGTGCGGCGGCCCGCGCCGTCCCCGGAGTCGACGAGCGGCCGGGTCCGGGCCGCCGCGCTGGAGGCCCTGCTCGGCGACCCCGGCGCGCCCGGCAACCCGGCCGGGCACCGCGCCCTGCTGGCCTCCGACCAGGCGGCCGCGCTGTCCCCGGAGGCGGAGGGGCTGCTCGACGACTTCGGCATGCACCGCGAGTTCGTCCCCCGCGAGCTCGGTGGCCGCTTCGACTCGCCCGAGGGCCTGCTGCGGGTGATGCGGCCGGTGTTCCGGCGGGACGTGTCCCTCGGCATGGGCTACGGGATGACCACCTTCATGGCCGCCTCCGACGTGTGGATGCGCGGCAGCCGGGAGCAGCGGTCGTGGCTGGGCGGTCTGCTGCTGGGCGGGTCGAAGGCGGCCATCGCCCAGCACGAGACCGCACACACCAACGACTTCGTGCGCAACCAGATCGCCGCGGAGCCCGTGCCCGGCGGCGGGCTGTCGGTCACCGGGGCCAAGCCGGTGGTCAACAACCTGCACCGGGCGGACGCCCTGGTGCTGTTCTGCCGCACCGGCGGGCACTTCCCCGGGGGGACGCAGAGCGCCCTGCTGCTGGACCCGCGCACCCTGCCCGCCGACCGGTACCGCACCGAGCGGCGGCCCGCGGCGGTGGGCCTGCGGTCCTGCTTCTTCTCGGGCGTGCGCTTCGACGACTGCCCGGTGCCCGCCGACGCGCTGCTCGGCGCGCCCGGCAGCGGGGTCACGACCTCGCTCCAGTCGTTCCAGATGAGCCGCACCCTGATGGCCTCGCTGTCGGTGGCCGCCGTGGACACGAGCCTGCGTACGGCCGTGCTGGTGGACCGCCGGCGGGGGCCGGGCGCGGCCGGCACGGCGCCGGTGGACCCGCAGCACACCGCGAACACCCTGACCGGGGCGTTCGTGAACCTGCTGCTCTACGACTGCCTGGCGGTCGTCGCCACCCGGGCGCTGCACCTGCTGCCGGCGGAGACCAGCGTGTACTCGGCGGCCGTGAAGCTGCTGCTGCCGCGGGTGCTGATCGAGACGATGTACGACCTGTCCACCGTCCTGGGGTCCCAGCTGTACACGCGGGACGGCACGGTCGGCGTCCTGCAGAAGCACATCCGGGACGTGCCGGTGATCAGCCTCGGCCACGCGGGGACGGTCGCCTGCCAGGCGACGATCATCCCGCAGCTGAAGCACCTGGCGAGCCGTTCCTGGTTCACCGAGGAGGAGGCCCCCGCCGCGCTGTTCCAGCCCGACGCGCCCCTGCCGGCGTTCCGTTACGACGCGCTCGCGCTGGCCGGCGGTCGCGACAGCCTCAGTGCCTCGCTGCTGGCCGCCGCCGCGGAACTGCCGGGGCGCGATCCGGTGGAGCGGGCCCTGCGCACGATGACGGAGCACCTCGTCGAGGAGCTGCGGGACCTGCGCCGGCGGGTGCTGGCGCTGCCGCCGCTGGACGGCCGCACCCCGGTCGGGCCGGCCTGGTTCGCGCTGACCGACCGCTACGTGCTGGTCCTGGCCGCCGCGGCCGTGCTCGGCGTGCGCCGCCACAACCGCGACGGGCTCGACCCGTTCCTGGCCGATCCGGCCTGGGCCGCCGCGGCCCTGCACCGCATCACGCGCAGGCTCGGCACCGAGCCCGTGGAGCTGCCCCCCGAGTGCATGGCGCGGGTCCACCAGGAGGTCCTGGCCCGCTTCGGGGACCGGCGCAGCTACGACCTGCACAACACCCCGCTTCCCGGCTGACGGGCAACGGCCCCGACCACCGTCCTCCCCCTTCGCCCGCATGCAAGGAGTCCAGGGATGTCCCTGCCCGTGTCGCCGCACAGCGCGGCCCCGCTGCACCACTGGCTGACCGACCGCCTCGCCGTGTACCTCGACCGGCTGCCGGACAGCATCGACCCCACCGTGCCGCTCGCCGAGTACGGCATGGACTCGGTGGGGGCGCTCAGCCTGTGCGGGGACATCGAGGACACGTTCCGCATCGCCGTGGACCCGTCGCTGGCCTGGGACCACCCGACCGTCGTCGCGCTGGTCGCCCATCTGACGGCGCGGGGCGTGACGGTGCCGACGGCGGGGGTCTCCCGGTGAGCTCCGCCTCCGTCGCCCTGGTCGGACTGGACTGCGTCTTCCCCGGGGCGCCGGGTCCCGACGCCTACTGGGACCTGCTGATGCGCGGCGGCGACGCCACCGGCGAGCAGCCCGTCGCGCGCCGGTTCGGGCCGGGGTACGAGACGCCGGTGCGCGGCGGGTTCATCGACGACGCCGACGTGTTCGACAACGACTTCTTCACCGTCTCGCCGCGCGAGGCGGCCGCGATGGACCCGCAGCAGCGGCTGCTGCTCCAGTGCGCGTGGCGGGCCGTGGAGGACTCGGGGCGCTCCCCGCGGTCCCTGGCGGGCGGCGACACCGGTGTGTTCGTCGGCATGATGGGCAGCGAGTGGGGCCAGCTGCACCTGGGCGACTACGGGCGGGTGACCCCGCAGCTGGGCGCCGGGTCCAGTGCCGGCATGGCCGCCAACCGGATCTCGTACCACCTCGACCTGAAGGGGCCGAGCCTGTCCGTGGACACGGCCTGCTCCTCCTCGCTGGTCGCCGTGCACCTGGCGGTCAACTCGCTGCTGTCCGGGGAGTGCGGCACGGCGCTGGCCGGCGGGGTCAACCTGATCCTGACGCCGGCGCTGGGCCTGGTGTACGCGCAGATGGGGCTGGCCTCGCCGGACGGCCGGTGCCGGCCGTTCAGCGCCGACGCGAACGGCATCGCGCGCAGCGACGGCGTCGGAGTGGTGGTGCTGCGGCGGCTGGAGGACGCGCTCGCCGACGGGCAGCGGGTCTACGCCGTCATCCGGGGCACCGCCGTCAACCAGGACGGGCGCAGCAACGGCGTCACCGCGCCGAACCGGCACTCCCAGCGGGAGGTCGTCGCGGCCGCCTACCGCCGGGCCGGGGTCACCCCGGAGCAGGTGCGCTTCGTGGAGGCCCACGGCACGGGCACCGCGCTCGGCGACGTCATCGAGTGCGGGGCCCTGGGCGAGGTGCACGGCGTACCGCGCGAGGAGCCGTGCGCGATCGGCTCCGTCAAGGGCAACCTCGGGCACACGGAGGGGGCCGCGGGGATCGCCGGGCTGATCAAGGTGGCGCTCGCCCTGCACCACCGGATCGTGCCGGCGAGCCGGTTCGCGGACCGCGAGAACCCCCAACTGCGGCTCGCCGAACGGGGGCTGGCCCTGCTGAAGGCGCCGGTGCGGCTGCCCGCCGGTGAGGTCGTGGCGGGGGTGAGCAGCTTCGGCATGGGCGGGACGAACGCGCACGCGGTGCTCGCCGCCGCGCCCCGTACGGCCCGGACCGGGCGCCGCCGGGCGGCGTCCGCGCCGACCGGGGTGTTCACGGTCTCGGCCGACACCCCGGAGGCGCTGCGCCGCAACCTGGCCGCGCAGGCCGAGGCGGTGGCGGCCCGCCCGCGCGGGGACGCCGCCGCTTTGTGCTGGACCAGCAACCGGGTCAAGACGGGGCTGCCCTACCGGGCGGCGTTCACCGCCTCCGACACCGTGGAGCTGGCCGCGGCGCTGCGCGGGGCCGCCGAGGACGCGCGGCTCGCCGCCGGGATCGCCGACCGGGCCTGGCGCCCGCCGGTCATCGGGTTCCTCTTCACCGGCCAGGGCGTCCAGGACCCCGGGATGACGGCCGCCCTGTACCGGCAGTCGCCGCTGTACCGGAGCCGGCTCGACGAGGCCGACGCGGCGCTCGCCCCGTACCTGGGCGGCTCGGTGCGCGACCTGATCCTGGACGGGGATCCGGCCGTGCACCGCACCCGCTGGGCGCAGCCCGCCCTGTTCGCCGTCGGTCACGCGCTGGCGGCGACGCTGAGCGGGCTCGGCGCGGGGCCGCACGTGGTGCTCGGGCACAGTGTCGGGGAGTTCGCGGCCGCCGTGGCGGCGGGGGTGCTCACGCTGGACCAGGCGGCCCGGCTGGTCGCGGAGCGGGCGCGGCTGATGGACGCGCTGCCCGAGGGCGGCGGCATGCTGTCGGTGCGGGCGGGACGCGAGGCGGTCGAGGAGTTCCTCACCGCCGGTGCCGGGGTGTCGCTGGCCGCGGTCAACGGCCCGGAGAACACCGTCCTGTCCGGCACCCTGGAGGCGCTGGAACGGGTCGCCGGGGTGCTGCGCGGGCGCGGCACCCACTGCCGTACGGTCAACGTCTCGCACGCCTTCCACTCGCCGCTGGTGGTTCCCGCCCTGGAGCCGCTGGCCGCCGCGGCGGCGGGGATCACGCCCGCCGCGCCGCGCGTCCCGCTCGCCTCCACCCGGTACGGGCGGCTGCTGGCCGACGAGCCGATGGACGGCGCCTACTGGGCCGGTCAGGCCGCCGAGCCGGTGCTGTTCGCGGACGCGCTGGCCGACCTGGTGGCGCGGACCGCCCCGACGGCGCTCGTGGAGATCGGCCCGGCGCCGCAGCTGATCCAGCTCGTGGGCCGGTCCGGGATGTCCGACGGGATCCGGCTGCTGCACCCGGCGCCGGGCCGGGACGCGAGCGCCCGGGACCTGGCCGAGACGGTCGCCGCCCTGTACCGCTCGGGTCTGGAGCCGCGGTGGGAGGAGCTGTACGAGCCCGCCTGGCGCACCACCGAGCGGCTGCCCCCGTACGCCTTCTCCGCCGAGCACCGCTTCTGGCACACCGCGACCGCCCGCCCGCGGGCCGACGTGGCCCCGCCCGTTCCCGAGGCCGAGTCCGGCCCGGCGACCGTGACGGCCGTCGCGTCCGCCGCCGTCGCGGACGGGGGCGAGCGCGGCGGATCCGAGGACCCGGTGCTGGCCGCCGTCGTGCGCGCCGTCGTGGAGGTGGGCGACTACGCGCCCGAACGCGTCGACCGGCGTTCCCGTTTCTACGAGGACCTCGGCTTCGACTCTGTAATGATCATGCAACTCAAGGACCGGATCGAGACCTCGCTGCCGCAGGCCGGCGGCATCGCGGTGCAGCAACTGCTGCCCGCGCTGCGCTCGGTGGGCACCCTGGCCGACTTCGTCGGCGAGTGGATCAGTGTGGGGGTACGACCGTGACACCTGTGACCGAGACCGCCCTGTACGTCGTCGGCACGGGCACCGCCCTGCCCGGCGAGCCGGTGGACAACACCACGCTGGGCAAGGTGTTCGGGATCAGCGAGGAGTGGATCGACCTCTTCGTGGGGACCCGTACCCGGCACTTCTGCTGGGACCTGGGCACCGGCACCCTCACCCACAGCCTCGCCGACCTGTGCGCCGAGGCCGCCGGGCGGGCCCTGGCGGGCTCCGGGCTCGCCCCCGCCGACCTCGACTTCCTCGTCCTGGCCACCGCGACGCCCGACACCCTGCTGCCCACGACCGCGACCGTGGTCGCCGACCGGCTGGGCCTCAGCCACCTGCCCGCCTTCCAGCTGCAGGCGGGCTGTTCGGGCGCCGTGCAGGCCCTGGACGTGGCCCGCGCGCTGCTCGCGGGCGGGCACCGCGCGGGCCTCGTCGTCGGCGGGGACGTCACGGACCGGTTCCTCGACCCGCGGCGCGAGGCGGTCAGCCTGCCCACCGAGGAGCTCGTCAACTACGTGCTGTTCGGCGACGGGGCGGGAGCGGCCGTGGTGGCCGCGGAGCCCGTCGGCGAGGCCATCGCCGTACGGAGCCTGCTGCACCGCTTCACCGGGCGGGGCCGCGCCCCCGGCCAGATCGTCGACTGGCAGGGCGCGGCCCGCCACACGGCCGGCCGGCAGATGCTGTTCGAGGACTACAAGGCCATCGAGGAGAGCGTTCCGGCCATGGCCTCGGAGATCTTCTGGGAGCTGCTGGCCGCCGCCGGCTGGGCCCGCGAGGACCTCGACTACCTCCTGCCCCCGCAGCTGTCGGGCCGGATGACGGCCCGCATCACCGAGCACATGGACGTGCCGGAGCTGCGCGAGGTGTCCTGCGTGTCCGACACCGGGAACACCGGCAACGCCCTGCCCCTGATCCAGCTCGACCTGCTCGCCGGGGAGCTGGGCGAGGGCGAGCGGGCCCTGGCCGTGGTGGTCGAGTCCAGCAAGTGGATCAAGGGCGGGCTGGCCCTGGAGCGGGTCCCGGAGACGGACGGCGCCGGATGACCGCCCCCGCCTCCCCCACCGCCCCCGCCGGCCCCGCGGCGCCCCCCGACCCGGTGCGGGAGCTGCGCGCCCTGCACCGCGCGGGCCGCCTCGCCGGGGACTGGCCCCGCGTCGCCCCGCTGCTGGCCGGGCTGACCGACCACGGCGACCGGGAACCCGAGGCCGTCCGCACCGACCTGGTGCGCGCCGGCCGGGTCCTGGCGGCGCTCCCGGCGGCCGAGGTCCTGGCCCGCCACCCGGACACCCCCCTGGTCACGGTGGCCGTCACCGGGCACTCCACCCTGGTCCAGCTCACCGACCCGCTGGTCGCCGAGCTGGCCCGGCACGGGCTGCTCTCCCGCGTGCTGTCCGGGGACCACGGCGCCTACCTGCGCGACCTGCACGACCCCGGCGGCGAACTGCGCCGCCACCGGCCCGACCTGACCCTGTGCGTGCTCGACGCGGGCGCCGTCTTCGACGAGCTCCCGGAGCCGTGGACCGGGCAGGACGTGGAGGCGGGCTGCGCCCGGCTGCTGGAGCGGCTGCGCGCGGTCACCGCCGCCCACACCGCGGACGCCGCGGGTCCGCTCGTCCTCAACACCCTGCCCCTGCCCCGGACCCGCCTCCAGCAGCTCGTCGGGCAGCGGGAGCGGGCCCTGCTCGGGGCGGTGTGGCGGGAGTTCAACGCGCGGCTGCTGCGGCTGGCCGCCGAGCACCCGACGGTGGCCGTGGTCGACCTGGAGCCGCTGATCGCCGACGGCGGCCCCGCCGCCGACCCGCGCCTGGCCCTGTACACGCACGCCCCGTACACCGAGCAGTTGCTCGCCGCCTACGCCCGGGAGGCCGTGCACGTGCTGCGCGCCCACCGGGGCATGACCCGCAAGTGCCTGGTCCTGGACCTCGACGACACCCTGTGGGCGGGGATCCTCGGCGACGACGGCCCCGAGGGGATCACGGCCGCCGCCGGCACCCTGGCCGGGGAGCCGCACGCGGCCCTGCAGCGCACCGCGCGGCAGCTCGCCTCCCAGGGGGTCCTGCTCGCGGTCAGCAGCAAGAACGACACCGCCCCGGTCCTCGGCGTGCTCCGCGACCACCCGGACATGGTGCTGCGCGAGCGGGACTTCGTACGCGTCCACGCCAACTGGGAACCCAAGGACGGCAACCTGCGGGACATCGCCGCCGCCCTCGGCATCGGCGCCGACGCGCTGGTCTTCGCGGACGACTCCCCCGCCGAGCGCGCCCTGGTGCGGGCCCGGCTCCCCGCCGCCGCCGTGGTGCCGCTGGGCACGGAACCGGCCCTGCACGTCACCCGGCTGCTGGCCGACGGCTGGTTCGACACGCCCCGGCTGACCGGCGACGACCTCGCCCGCACCGCCCGCTACCACGAGGCGGCCGCCCGTACGGAGCTGGAGCGCGGCAGCGGATCGTACGAGGAGTACCTGCGCGGTCTGGGCGTCCGCGTCCGGATCGCCCCGCCCGGACCGCACGAGGGCGACCGCGTCGCCCAGCTGTCGCTGCGCACCAACCAGTTCAACCTCACCGGGGAGCGCCTGGGCGCGGACCGGATCGCCGCGCTGGCCGCCGACCCGGCGGCCCTGGTGCTCGCGGTGCACGTCGGCGACCGGTTCGGCGACAGCGGCCTGGCCGGCGCCGTCCTCGGCCGGTACGCGGACGACGGGCTGCACCTGGACGGCTTCTGGCTCAGCTGCCGGGTGTTCGCGCGCGGGGTCGAGCAGGCCGTCCTCGCGACCCTGCTGGCGCACGCGGCGGACCGCGGCCTGCCGGCCGTGCACGCCCGCCACCGGCCGACCGCCAAGAACGCCAGGGCGGCCGGCTTCTACCCCTCGCTGGGCTTCGCCGAGACCGCCGGGGACCCCGACGGCTCGCTGCGCTTCCGCCACGACCTGGCGGAGCTCCCCCCTGTACCCGACCACCTGACCACCGAACCGTGCCTCGGAGGGGACGACGATGAGCCTGCAGGAACCACCCGCTGATCTCCCTGGCTTCCTCGGCCTGATCAGTGACGAACTCGGCCTGGAGCTGACCGAGGAGGAGGCCCGTGCCGACCTGGACGTCCTGCCGTCCTGGGACTCGGTGCACCTGCTGCGGCTGGTCATGCTGATCGAGCAGGAGACGGGGCGCCGCGTGCCCGTCTCCGCCGTGCTGCGCGCCCGCAGCATCGCGCAGATACACACCGAGGTCCTGGCCGCCGCCGGCGCCCGGCCCGTGGCCCGGGACGGTGCGCTGTGAACGCTCCGGCGTCCGTGTCCCCGGGCGAGCCGATCGCGGTGCGCGCCGACGGCACGGACTGGGAGGCGGTCCGCGCGGACCTGCGCACCCACGGGACGGCCCTGGTGCACGGCACCCTCGCGGACTGGCGTCCCCGGGACGCCGACGGACCCGCGCTGCGCGCCGTGCTGGGCCGCGACTGGGCCCGCTACAGCAGCATCGCGCACGAGGACATCCGGGAGCGGTACGCGGCCTCGCGCAGGCTGCTCAAGCACGCCGCCGCGGCGGCCCTGCACGCGGACGCGGTGGACCTGGAACTCACCTACGGGCCCACCGGGCGCCCGTACCTGCGCGGCTGCGACCAGATCGACATCAGCCTCAGCCACACCGGCGACCTGCTGCTGGTGGGCCTGACCACGCGCGGGCTCGTCGGCGTCGACGCGGAGCTCGCGGACCGCCAGATCTACAGCAAGGGCCTGGACCGGCACATCTGTACCCCGGCCGAGCGGCTGAACCTCACCGAGCTGGAGCCGGCGCAGCGCAATCCGCGGCTGGTGCGGCTGTGGACCCTGAAGGAGGCCTACAGCAAGGCCATCGGGCAGGGCATGCAGTTCCGGTTCACCGAGTTCGGCTTCGGGCCGGACGGCCGCCCGGTCCGCGTGCACCGGCCGGACGGCACCCCCGGCGCGGGCGCCGAGTGGGCCTTCCGCACGTACTGCCTGGACGTCGGCGGCGTCGCGTTCTGCGTCAGCGCGGCCGTCTACGACGCGGGGCTGGGCCGCACCCTGGACACCGAGATCACCACGATGCTCGACTCCGAGGCCGCCGAGGCCCTGGGGCGGGCACTGGACGCCGCCGCGCGCTGACCGCCCGTCAGTGGTCCTCCACGACCACGGTGGTGGCCTCCAGGACGGTCCGGCCCGCCTGGGTGAGCGTGAGGGTCAGCGGAGCCGTGCGCCGGCCCGCCGCGTCCCGGCCCGGCCGGCCGGACACCGCGGCGCAGCGCAGCGGCAGGTCGGCCTCGGCGTACCCGCGGACGTGGACCTGGAGCGAGGCGAGCATGCTGCGCCCCGGCGCGAGGCCGTAGCCGCGCCCGACGGCGAGCAGGGAGGTCTGGCGCAGGGATTCCAGCAGGGCCGGCGCGGGGACGTGCCCGTCGCGCGCGGTGGCGTCGCCGAGCCAGTGCGGGGGCAGGGCCACACCGACGGACAGCCTGCCGTTGTGGGGTCCGACGGGGCCGCGCAGCAGGACGTTGTCCGGATCGCGGCGCCCCACCTCCTCGGCGTCCACGGGGGCTCCCGGGGGCGTCTGCCGGTCGGTTCCGGACGCCGCGCCGAGCGCGGCCAGCCGACTGTGCTCGCGGTGGTTGCGGTGCACCATCGGGGCGAGGAAGACCAGGTTCGCCGTGCCGGTGCCGCACGGCACGTCGTCAATCTCCAGGGCCGTGCGGAACTCCAGCGCGCGCGGCACCCCGTCGATGACCTTGTCGGGGCGCACGCCCATGGTGGTGGTCAGCTTCCCGGGGGCGGCCCCGGGCCGGGTGCGCCACAGACCGATGTCGCCCACCTCGACGCCCACCCGGTAGAAGATGCCGGTCCGCTCCGCGGGCACGCCGAAGTGGGTGCGGCCGATGAACTCGCCGACCTCGCGGAGCATGTCGGCCGCCGCGACGACGTCGTGGAAGTGCCCGGGGCCCTCGTCGAACAGCGGGTGGCCGGAGGTCAGGTCGCCCATCAGGACGAACTCCTCCGCCACGGGCGGCACGGCGGCGCGGCCGTGCCGCTCCCAGGGCTGCGGACGGTGTACCAGGTGCCGTGCGGCGGTCCCGGCGGTCGTCGGTCCCGCGGCGATGACGGCGGTGTCCATGGCTGGCCCCTCCCTCCGGCCCCACCGGGTGCTGAGGCCGCACGCACCAGGCTGCCGGGGGTCCGGCGGAGGGAACCAGCCGTGGAACCTGGCAGGTTGCTGTCCGTCAGCTAGTACCCAGCCCGGCGGCATCTCCCCCGTCCGCGCCCGAGGGGGCGAAGTCGGCGTCGAGGAGCCCGTAGAGCGCGACGTTCACACCCGTCTGGAACCTGCTGGTGGACTCCATCTCCTCCATGATCCGGGCGATGTGGCGGCGGCAGGTGCGCACCGACATGCCGAGCCGGCGGGCCACCATCTCGTCCTTGTGGCCCTGTGCCATGAGCCGGATGATCGACCGCTTGAGGTCGTCGGCGATGTCGGCGGTGTCGTCGCCTCCGGGCGCGAACGGCGTGGCTCCGGCCCACATGTGGTCGTAGACCTTGCACAGGAAGGCGACGAGCGTCGGCTCCCGGACGACGATCGCCCCCGGGAAGCGGCCCTCCACGTGCTGCTCCGGGAGGAACGCCACCTCCCGGTCGTACACCACCATCCGGTCGATCACCTCGTCGGTGGTGCGCACTTCGGCGCCCTCGCCCGTGATCGCGCGCACGTAGTCGGCGGTCGCGAGGTCGCTGCGGACGGTGTGCTGGTACAGGTGTTTGATGTCGACGCCGCGCCGGAGCCGGTCGAGGGCCTTGGGCCGGGCGGCGTCCATGCGCTTGGCGTTGCGGGACCCTCCCGGCATGGCCGTCAGCAGCTCGTGGCGGCAGCGGGCCCCGCACTCGTCCAGCATCGACTGGAGCACCCCGACGTCGCTGACGACGTCGAAGGCCTCCGTCTGATTGCGCCGGCGGCGGTTCTCGAAGTACGTCGGCAGCAGCGCCAGCATCTGGGTCTTCACCCCGGTCACCGACTGCTGCATCTCGCGGATCTCGGCTTCCACCGGTCCCACGAGGTCCGCGGCCGCGGCGTCGGGACTCACCGGCACCAGCGCGTCCGGGCGGCCCGGCATCGGGCGCAGCAGCCGGAACGTGCCGAGCGCCTCCTCGACCCGGACGGCTTCCGCCTCCGTCAGGTTCAGCGCGGACGCGATCTCGGTCCGGACGAAACGACCCAATCGGACGGCGTGTTGATAAGCGGACGCACTGGCATCGTCCAACTCGCCGAACTCGGACCCCTGTAGGGAACTCCCCGACATCCCGTTGCCACCCCCGTTGTGCTGACAGGACTTGCTGCCAGGCAACTTTACGCCTCCCCTTTTTGCTTGGAACGGGCCGTGTCCGCTGGTCAGGATGTTCCTGCAAACGAAAGTTGTCGACACGGGGGTTAGACATGAACAGCGTTTCCATGCGAAAGACCGTCACCGCAGTCGTTCTCCTGTTCGGACTGTGGGGAGCCGCCGCCGGCGCCGCACACGCCTCCGAGGCCGGGAACAAGACCGTGGTGACCGCGCCGGACTCCATCAGCAAGCTGCGCGTGAGCCTGCCCGTCCTCAACTGCCCGCAGGACGACGAGTGGCACGTCGGCTGCCCGTGAGCC
Source organism: Streptomyces sp. NPDC031479 (assembly GCF_055581065.1). Classification (NCBI taxonomy): domain Bacteria; kingdom Bacillati; phylum Actinomycetota; class Actinomycetes; order Kitasatosporales; family Streptomycetaceae; genus Streptomyces; species Streptomyces sp. NPDC031479. Next base: position 11,957 of record NZ_JBVIKC010000019.1, on the reverse strand, counting down.
CCATCCTTTAGCAGGCCACAAGCGCGCGGGGGCAGGATCCGGAGCACGGGCTCCCGGATCCCCCGCCGGTAGAGCCGGGCCGTTCGCCCCGCTGCGTTTCGGAAAAACTTTTCCGAAAACAGCGGGGCTTCGGCGTGAAAGAGATAGGGATCGCACAGAAAACATACTGCCCGTGGCACTTGCGCACGGCAGTTGTCAGCGGTAATTGGCGCTGAGTCCGACAATATGTGCCACCTGCGCGCGGGAATTCATACCGAGCTTCTTGAAGATCCGGCTCATATACGTCTCCACCGTTTTCACACTGATGTCCAGCCGAGCCGCGATCTGTTGGTTCGTACGGCCTTCTCCCACCAGCCCGGTGACTATGCGCTCCCGTTCGCTGAGCAGGGACATCCGGCTCGCGTCCAGCGGTCCCGTCGCGTGCTCCCCGATGCGGCGCTCCGCCTCCCGTGCGGCGGCGGCGAGAACGGGCACCTCGGTCTGTTCCGCCAGAGCGGCCGTCAGGCGGATGCGCGCCCGGGCCCCTTCGGCGTCCCCGGCCGCCACCGCGGCCTCCGCGAGGCCCAGGGCCAGCAGCCCCGCCAGATGCGCCTGCCCGTGGTCGAGCGCCGCCGCCAGACCCCGCTCCAGGTGCCGCCGGGCCCGCTCCGGCCCGCCCAGTTCCGTCTCGGCCGCCCCCAGCCAGCGCAGCGCCTCCAGGCAAGCCGCCGGCTCCGTACCGCCGGGCCGGAGCAGCAGGGTCTGCGCCGTGTCCGCGGCCGCCCGGGCGGACGGACCGTCACCGGCCGCCGCGCACGCGGCCGCCAGCAGCGCGTACGCGAGCCCCCGCGCCCCGGGATCGTCGGCCGGCGCGGTGCGCAGGGCCTGCTCGGCCGCGCGCCGGGCTTCCTCCGGGTCCGCTCCCGCCCCCGGCTCCAGGGCCAGCGCCGCCCGTTCCGCGTCGGCGGCGGGCCCGCCCGGGGGCAGGCCGCCGTCCCCGTCGAGCACGGACCGGGCCTGCGCGTGACGGCCGCTCCATCGCAGGGCGCGGGCCTGCCACACCGCCGTGTCGGTCCGGCCGCCGGGCAGCCGGTCCTCGTGCGAACGCGGCCCGGTCTCCTCGTAGCCGCGTACCGCCTCCTCCAGGCGGCCCGACAGCACCAGCGCCTTGTTGAGCAGGAGGCGGACCTCCACCGGTACCGGGCCCACCGCCATCACCCGGCGCAGGGCGGCGGCGGAGCGGGCGGGCCGGGTGTACAGGCCCCCGCGGGCGCTCAGGGCCAGGGCGCGGATGTCCTCCAGGCCGATCCCGGCGGCGTGTTCGAGGTGCGCGGCCAGCGTCCGGCGGGCCCCGGCGGCCCCGGCGTCGCCGTCCTCCGGGCCGTCCTCCGGGCCGTGCTCCCGGCCGTGCTCCCGGCCGTCCCCCGGGCCTTCCCGCAGGCCTTCCCGCAGGCCCTCCCGCCGGCCGTCCTGCGGGCCGGTCCCCGTACCGGCCTCGGCCCTCAGCGCCTCCAGGGCGCGCCCCAGCGCCGCACTGCGCCAGCCGGCCCCCGAGGCGTGGTGGATCAGCGCCCGTACCGCCGGACGGACGAAGCAGAACCGCGTACCGGCCGTGCCCTCGGGCCGGACCAGCCCCTCGGCGTGCAGTTCGTCGAGTCCGGCCAGCGCGTGCTCCACCGGCACGCCCGCGGTGTGCGCGAGCGCGCCGGCGGTGAACGGGTCGCCGAGCAGGGCGGCGGCGCAGGCGCAGCGCCAGCCCAGGGAGGACAGCGTGTGCAGGTCGATCGAGTCGGGCGCGAGCACCGGCGGTATGCCCGTGGCCAGTTCGGCCGTCGCGTGGAAGGACGGGCCGGGCGCGGCGCCCCGGGCCAGGGCGTGCACCAGCCCCGGCACCCCCGCCGCGTCGCGCAGCACCAGCTCGGCGGCGAGCGGCGGCGTCCCGGCCGGGAGCAGGGCGCGGGCGTCGGCCGCGGGCAGCGGGCCCAGGGCCAGGTGGCGGACGCCGGGCGCGTCGTACGGCACGGCCGCCAGGTGGCGGCCCCCCGGCACGGAGCGGTGCGCGAAGACGGTCAGCACGGCGCCCTGCGGGGGATGCCGGACGAGGTGGTCGAGCAGGTCGAGGACCTCGGGGCCGGCCCGGTGCACGTCGTCCAGGACCAACAGCGTCCCGCGCTCCCCCAGCAGCCCCAGCAGGACGCGCAGGGCACGGACCGCCGCACCGGGGTCGGGCCGTTCCGCCGCTCCCGGCAGGGTGGCGAGGGCGGGGAGTACGGGCGCGAGCGCGCGCGTGCGCGCCTCGCCGAGCCGTTCGAACAACGTGCCGTCGGCGCGGGCCAGATGGTCGTCCAGGGCGTCGACCACCACCTCGAAGGGCCGGGTCCGGCCCGCCCTGGGCACCCGTCCGGACGCCACCGTCCACCCCTCCTCGTGCGCGATGGCGGCCAGTTGCCGCAGCAGGCGGCTCTTGCCGCTCCACGGCTCGCCGGTCAGCCGGACGAACCGGGGACCGTCGGCGGCCAGCCGCAGCTCGCGGTGGAGGACCGCGAGGTCCCGCGTCCGGGCCGCCGTCAGCGGCTGCTGCTGGTGAAGCACGGGCATCCCCCTCGTGTGCGCGTTCCCCCTCCGGCAGCCTCGCCGACCGGCTTCCCCGCGCACACCCCCGCCGGACCGTCACTACCTGCATGTCAGCTACTGCGGAGGGCTACCGGCGACCCCGGTGCCGGGTGTCGGGGTGTTCCCTGACGGGCCGTCCGGGGCGGGCGCCCGGGGACCGCCGCGACCTGCGGAAAAGGGGAGAAGCACCGACTGGTGGGGCGGGCCCGGCACGGCGACGATCGGGGCATGTCCGCCCGTACACGTCTCGGTTACGCCTCCGGCTCCCTGGTGACCGGAGCCTTCAACACGCTGCCCGGTCTGCTCCTGCTGCCCTACCTCACCGACACCCTCGGCATCGGCGCCGCCGTGGCGGGGGCCGTCGTCCTCGTCCCGAAGGTCTGGGACGTGCTGCTCACCCCGTTCGCGGGGCGGATCAGCGACCGGACCCACGGCCGTTGGGGCCCTCGGCGGGGCCACGTCCTGGGCGGGGGCCTCGGTGTGGCCGCCGCCTTCGCCCTGATGTTCGCGGGGGCCGCGCGGGGGTCTGCGGGGGCGCTGTGGGCCGCCGCGGGCTTCCTGCTCACCGCGACCGCGTTCGCGTTCTTCCAGGTGGCGTACGCCGCCCTGCCCGCCGAGATCGCCACGAGCGCGCAGGACCGGGTGCGGCTGGTGGGGGGCCGGGTGGCCGGCATCGCCGTCGCCGCCCTGGTCGCCGGATCGGCCGCGCCCGCCGTCGTCGAGGCGGGCGGCGGGGGGCTGTCCGGGCACCGCTGGGCCGGACTGTTCGGCGCCCTCGTGGTCGCCGTCGGGACGCTCGGCGTGTTCTTCGGGACCTCCCGGGCCACCGCGTCCGGCGCGCCGCGCGAGGCGCCGCGGGACGCGGGAGAGCCGCGCGCTGCCGGACCCCGCGCGTGGTTCGCCGTGGTGCGCGGCAATGCCGACTTCGCCGCGCTGCTGCGCGGGGCGACCGTCCTCGTCGTCGGCACCGGGGTGCTGCTCGCGGGCTGCCCCTACTACGCCGAACACGTCCTGGAGCGGCCCGGGATGACGGGGGTGCTGGTCGCCGCGTTCGTCCTGCCGAGTCTGTTCACCACGGGCCTGTGGACCCGCGTGGGCGCCCGGTACGGTCACCGGCGGGTGCTCGCCCTCTCCTGCGCCCTGTTCGCCGGGGGCGCCCTGCTGCTGCCGGCCGCGCCCGTGCTGCCGCCGTTCTGGGCCCCGGCGGCGCTCCTCGTCGTCGGCACCGGGCACGCGGGGCAGCTGCTGTTCCTGTACGCGATGCTCGCCGAGTGCGCGGCCGGGGACGCCGTCCGCACCGGGCGCAGCCGGGCCGGTGCGATGTCGGGGCTGTTCAGCGCCGGCGAGGGGCTGGGCATGGCCGTCGGGCCGTTCCTGATGGGGCTGGTGCTGCAGTCGTCCGGCTACGTCTCCTCCGACACCGGGCACGCCACCGGCCAGGGCTCCGGCGCCGCGTGGGGCGTCCTGGCGGGGATGGGGCTGCTCCCGGCGCTGGCGACGGCGGCCGGAGTGGTGCTGCTGCGCGGCTTCCGGCCCGCGGCCCCGGCAGGTCCGGCGAAGGCGACGGCCCCCGCGGCTCCGGCGAAGGCGACGGCCCCGGCAGGGCTCACGCCAGCCGGGGGAAGGCCGCCGGTTCGGGTGTGACGGGCACGGCGCGGCCCTGGTCGCGCACCAGCTCGACCGCCGTGGCGCCGTCCTCGACGACCGTGCCGATCTCGGCCGCGAACCGCCCGTACGGGTGGCCGCGCAGCGCGGCCAGGACACCGTCCACCGCGTCCGGCGCGACGAGCAGGCACAGGCAGCTCTCGCTGGAGGCGTGCAGCGGGTCGACGGCCATGGCCTCCAGGGCCATCCGGGCCTCGTACTGCACGGGCAGCGCGCTCTCCTCGACGCGCAGGGTGTGGCCCAGTTCGCGGGCGTACGCGTGCAGCACGGCGGCCAGGCCGCCGCGCGCCACGGTGCGTACGGCCCGGATCCCGGCGCCGGACCCGGCCGCGCGGGCCCGCTCCAGCAGTCCGGTCAGCGGCGCGCAGCCGCTGGGCACCAGGCTCTCGAACCCGAGGCCCCGGCGCACCGACAGGATGTGGGCGCCGTGTCCGCCGAGCGGGGAACTGAGGACGACGCGGTCCCCGGGGCGGGCGTCGCGGGTGCGCAGCGGGGCGCCGCGGTAGGCGCCGATCCCGGTGGTGTGCAGGTAGACCTGGTCCGCCTCGCCGGCCCGGACGACCCGGACGTCCACGTCGGCGATCACCACGTCGGCCTCGCGGGCCGCGTCGCGCACGGAGCGGGCCAGCCGGTGCAGTCGCTCCAGCGGCAGGCCCGCCTCGACGACCGCCGACAGGGTCAGGGCCAGGGGCCGGGCGCCGGCGGCCGCGAGTTCGTTGACGGTGGCGCACACGGCGATCCGCCCGATGTCGCCGCTGCCGTAGAACGGCGGGTCGACGACGTGGGCGCCGCTCACCACGGCGGGCGGGTGCTGGCCCAGCGGCGGGCAGGCGCCGCGCACGTCCGCGAGGACGTCCTCCAGCAGGGCGCGCAGCTCACCGCCCGGGGGGAGCTCGTCGTCGTGGGCGAGGGCCACCTGGCCGCCGGGGAAGGCGGCCCCGGCGGCTCTCGTACCCGTCATCCTGTTTCCGGCAGCGTACGGCCGTCGCGGAAGCGGTTGATGGCGTCGAGGTGCTGCGCGCGCAGCTCGTGGTCGCGGATGCCGAGGCCCTCCTCGGGGGCGAGGGCGAGGACGCCGACCTTGCCCTGGTGGAGGTTGCGGTGGACGTCGTAGGAGGCCTGCCCGGTCTCCTCCAGCGGGTAGACCTTGGAGAGGGTGGGATGGATCCTGCCCTTGGTGATGAGGCGGTTGGCTTCCCAGGCTTCGCGGTAGTTGGCGAAGTGCGAGCCGATGATCCGCTTCAGCGACATCCACAGGTAGCGGTTGTCGTACTCATGCATGAAGCCGGAGGTGGAGGCGCAGGTGACGATGGTGCCGCCCTTGCGGGTGACGTACACCGAGGCCCCGAAGGTCTCGCGGCCCGGGTGCTCGAAGACGATGTCCACGTCCTCGCCGCCGGTCAGCTCGCGGATGCGCTTGCCGAACCGCTTCCACTCGCGCGGGTCCTGGGTGTGCTCGTCCTTCCAGAACCTGTAGCCCTCGGCGCTCCGGTCGATGACCGCCTCGGCGCCCATGGCCCGGCAGATGGCCGCCTTCTCGGGGCTGGAGACGACGCAGATCGGGTTGGCACCGCCGGCCAGGGCCAGCTGGGTGGCGTAGGAGCCGAGGCCGCCGCTGGCGCCCCAGATCAGGACGTTGTCGCCCTGCTTCATCCCGGCGCCGTTGCGGGAGACCAGCTGGCGGTACGCGGTCGAGTTGACCAGACCGGGGGACGCGGCCTCCTCCCAGCTGAGGTGGCGCGCCTTGGGCATCAGCTGGTTCGACTTCACCAGCGCGATCTCCGCCAGGCCGCCGAAGTTGGTCTCGAAGCCCCAGATCCGCTGCTCCGGGTCGAGCATCGTGTCGTTGTGCCCGTCGGCCGATTCCAGCTCCACCGACAGGCAGTGGGCGACGACCTCGTCGCCGGGGTGCCAGCGGTTGACGCCGGGGCCGGTGCGCAGCACCACACCAGACAGGTCGGAGCCGAGGATGTGGTACGGCAGGTCGTGGCGCGCGGCGAGCGGGGACAGCCTGCCGTAGCGCTCCAGGAAGCCGAAGGTCGGCAGCGGCTCGAAGATCGAGCTCCAGACGGTGTTGTAGTTGACCGAGGAGGCCATGACGGCCACCAGGGCCTCGCCGGGCCCGAGCTCGGGCAGCGGTACCCGCTCGACGTGCAGGGACTTGCGGGAGTCGCGGTCGCGGGTCGCGATGCCCGCGAACATGTCCGTCTCCGACTTGTGCACGGTCACCGCGCGGTACGACTCGGGCAGCGGCAGGGCCGCGAAGTCGGCGGCGGTGACAGCGGGAGAACCGCTGCCAGATGCGGTCGACGCGGCGATCGCGTCGAGGATTTCCTTCACAGTGGCCTCCGGCGGTTCGGACGTGACGTTCCACTGATACGCACCCCGGCCCCCGAAGTCCCGGGCGCGGCGCACGCAGTGGGGTCCGCGCGGGCCGGGTAGGGGGTGTCCCGGGTTCCGGGCGGAGCCGCCGGCGGTGTCCGGGTGCCGCGTGCAAGCCCGGCTTTAGCCCGCCGCCGGACGCTCGTCGCCGCGCACCGGCCGGACCGGCGCGTCTGCGTCGAAAGGGGTCCTCATGAGCACCCAGGAGGAGATCCGGTTCGCGTCACTGCGGGAACGCACGGCGGAGCTCGCCGACCTGCGGGAGCAGGTGGTACGCGGTCCGAGCGAGAAGGCGACCGAGGCCCAGCACGCCAAGGGCAAGCTGACCGCCCGTGAACGCCTCGAACTCCTCTTCGATGAGGGGACGTTCACCGAGATCGAGGGGCTGCGCCGGCACCGTGCCACCGGCTTCGGCCTGGAGTACAGGAAGCCGCACACCGACGGCGTCATCACGGGGTGGGGCCTGGTCCACGGGCGGACCGCCTTCGCGTACGCCCACGACTTCCGCGTCTTCGGCGGCGCGCTGGGCGAGGCGCACGCCCAGAAGATCCACAAGCTGATGGACCTCGCCGAGACCACCGGGGCGCCCCTGGTGGGCCTGTGCGACGGCGCCGGCGCCCGCATCCAGGAGGGCGTCACCGCGCTCGCCGGCTACGGCGGCATCTTCACCCGCAACGTGCGCAGTTCCGGGGTCATCCCGCAGATCTCCGTGGTCATGGGCCCGTGCGCCGGCGGGGCCGCCTACTCCCCCGCCCTGACCGACTTCGTCTTCATGGTCCGCGGCACCTCCCAGATGTTCATCACGGGTCCCGACGTGGTCCAGGCGGTCACCGGCGAGGCCGTCACCAGCGAGACCCTGGGCGGGGCCGACAGCCACGCGGGCACCTCCGGCGTCGCGCACTTCGCGTACGACGACGAGGAGAGCGCCCTGGAGGACGTGCGCTACCTGCTGTCGCTGCTGCCCGCCAACAACCGCGAGCTGCCGCCGGCCGCCGACACCGAGGATCCGGCCGGGCGGCGCTGCGAGCGCCTGGCCGACCTGGTGCCGTCGCGCCCCAACCAGGCGTACGACATCCGCGAGCTGATCGAGGAGGTCGTCGACCACGGGGAGCACTTCGAGATCCACGCCGGGTGGGCGCAGAACGTCGTCTGCACCCTGGCCCGGCTCGGCGGGCAGACCGTCGGCATCGTCGCCAACCAGCCGTCGTGCATGGCGGGCGTCCTCGACATCCAGGCGAGCGAGAAGGCCGCGCGCTTCGTGCAGTTCTGCGACGCCTTCAGCATTGCGCTGGTGACGCTGGTCGACGTACCCGGCTTCCTGCCGGGCGTGGACCAGGAGCACGGCGGGGTGATCCGGCACGGCGCCAAGCTGCTGTACGCGTACTGCAACGCCACCGTGCCGCGGATCTCGCTGATCCTGCGCAAGGCCTACGGCGGCGCGTACATCGTCATGGACTCCCGCTCGATCGGCGCGGACATCGCGCTGGCCTGGCCGTCCAACGAGATCGCCGTGATGGGCGCCGAGGGGGCCGCGAACGTCATCTTCCGCCGGGAGATCGCCGCCTCCGACGATCCCGACGCGGTGCGCCAGATGAAGATCAAGGAGTACCAGAGCGAGCTCATGCACCCTTACTACGCCGCGGAACGAGGCCTTGTGGACGACGTCATCGACCCCGCCGAGACCAGGTCCCGGCTCATCGACGCGCTGGAGATGCTGCGCGGCAAGCACGTGCCGCGCCCCAGCCGCAAGCACGGGAACCTGCCGCTGTGAGCCCCGCCGAGGCCCAGCTGCAGCAGGCGGCCTTCCACGTGGTGGGCGGATCCCCCACGCTGGAGGAGGTCGCGGCCATCGCCGCGCTGCTCACCGCCCGGATGATGGGCGCCGAGATCTCCCCGCCCGATCCCCGGCCGGCCCGTACCCACTGGCCCGTCGGGGACGGGGACTTCCGCGCCCCGGGGGCCTGGGCCTCGTAGGGCCGACGGGTTCCCCCCGGCCCGCGGATCCGGCGGATCCCGCGGGTCCTCCCCTTTAAGACCAGCTTTAGCGGCACCCCGGATCCTGTGCGGGCAGGCAGTGAGGCTGCTGCCTCCGCACCCGGCCGAAGGAGACGACGACCATGACAGTGCAGAGCCCGAACGTCATTCTCAGCGGCGGACCCGCGTCCAATCTCGAAGAGCTGGAGCGCGTCCGCTACGTGGAGGACACGAACGCGAAGGTGAAGGTCCTCAACGGGAACCGGTACGAACACTTCGAGCCCACCGGGGGCACCGTGGTGGACCCGGAGCTCGAACTCGAACTCCTCGTCTTCGCCTACAGCGGCCACACCTACATCGCCGAGTAGGCGCAGCGGCCACGCGGGAAGAGCCGACGGGAAGACCACGCGGGAGCCGTCCGGGCGCAGAGCGCGCCGGGACGGCTCCCGCCGTATGTGGCTGGACAACCAGAACCTAGACCCCCTAGGTTTCTGCCTGGATGATCTAGGCAACGATCGAGGGGGTGTCCCGTGGTACGCGCGGGGCTGAACGCCGCCGTCCTCGTGGCGGCGGCCGCCGCCATGGCGGACGAGGCCGGCATCGAGAAGGTGACGCTGTCCGCGCTGGCGCGGCGCTTCGGGGTCAAGGACGCGAGCCTGTACTCGCACGTGCGGAACCTGCGGGACCTGCGGGTGCGGGTCGCGCTGCTGGCCTCCGAGGAGATGACCGGGCGGATCGCGGACGCCGTCGCGGGCCGCTCCGGAAAGGACGCGCTCGTCGCCTTCGCCGACGCCTACCGCGCGTACGCCCTGGCGCACCCCGGCCGGTACGAGGCGACGCAGATGCGCTTCCGGCCGGAGGAGGTGGTGGACTCCGCCGCCCTGCGCCGCAGCGTCGAGCTGACCTACGGGATGCTGCGCGCCTACGGGCTCCGCGAGCCGGACCTGACCGACGCGGGCCGGCTGCTGCGCAGCGCCTTCCACGGCTTCGTCCACCTCGAACTCGGCAGCGGGTTCAACCACTCCCGCACGGTGGGGGAGTCCTGGGCGCGGTCGCTCGACGCGCTGCACGTGACGCTGGAGAACTGGCCGTCCCGCGAGGACGCGGAAGACGGCGCGGAAGACGGCGCGCCAGACCGCACGCGAGACCGCACGCGAGACGGCGCGCAGGACGACGGGGAGGACCGCTGATGGACACGCCCACCACCCACACCCTCAAGGTGCCCGGCGCGACCCTGTACTACGAGACGCGGGGCAGCGGCCCCGTACTGCTGCTGATCCCCGGGGGCGGAGCCGACGCCGCCGTGTACGCGGCGATCGCCCCCGCGCTCGCCGACGCCGGGTACACCGTCGTCGCCCAGGACCCGCGCGGCCAGTCCCGCAGCACCCTCGACGGACCCCCCGCCGGACAGCGGACCGCGGACTGGGCCGACGACGCGTGCCGCCTGCTCGACGTGGTCTCCCCGCACGAGCCCGCGTACGTACTGGGCTGCAGCGCGGGCGCGATCGTCGCGCTCGACCTGCTGGCCCGCCATCCGGAGCGGGTGCGCCGGGTGGTGGCGCACGAGCCGCCGCTGGTGGAGGTGCTGGAGGACCCCGCACCGTACCGGGCCCTGTTCGCCGAGGTCCGGGCGCTGTTCCTGGAGGAGGGCGGCGGACCCGCGATGAAGCGCTTCGGCGAGGGCCTCGGGGAGGCCCGGCCGGAGCGGGAGCCGGACGAACCGGCCCCCGAGGTACGGGAGATGATGCCGCGCGCGTACGGCAACATGCCGTTCTTCCTGGAGCACGTCCTGTGCCCCTTCACGGGCACCACTGCCGACCTTCCGGCTCTGCGGGAGGCCTCGGCACGGCTGGTCACGGCCGCCGGACGGGACTCGCGCCCGCAGCCCGCGCTGTACGGGCCGGCCCGGCGGCTGGCGGAGCTGACGGGGGCCGCCTTCGCCGAGTTCCCGGGCGGGCACCTGGGCTGCACGGAGCGGCCGCGGGAGTTCGCGGCCCGGCTGCTGGAGGTCCTCGACGACCGGGAACGCGTGGCCGCCGCGGCCCGGTGAGGGCTAGGCCGTCTCTTCCGGATCTTGTCGGTCAGGCAAGATCCGGAAGAGACGGCCTACGGGGTGGCGCGGACCGGGAAGGTGAAGGCGTAGCCCCGCGCGGTGAGCCAGGGCAGGTACTGCTTGAGCGCCGCGACCGTCTCGCTGCGGTCGCCGCCGCCGTCGTGGAACAGGACGGTCGGCTGCTGCGGCAGCTTGCCCTCCACGGCGGACACGATCGCCGACAGGCCCGGACGGCTCCAGTCCCTGGGGTCCACGCTCCAGCCCAGGGGCTGCATCCCGCTCTCGGTGGCCACCGCACGGCTGTCGGGGGTGAAGGCACCGCCCGGCGCGCGGTAGTAGTCGACGGCGACGCCCGGGACGGCCTTCTGGATCATGGCCTTGCCGTCGAGTATCTGCTGACGCTGGTACGCGACGGGCTTGTGGTCCATGGTCTCGTCGTGGTCGGAGGTGTGGTCGCACAGCCGGTGGCCGTCGGCGGCGACCGCGCGCACCAGGTCCGGGTACTTCCGGGCGTTGGTCCCGATCATGCAGAAGGTGGCCTTGACGTGGTTCTGCCGCAGCACCTGGAGGACCTGCGGCGTCCAGCGGGGGTCGGGGCCGTCGTCGATGGTGATCGCGACGTCGTGGCCCGGGCCCTGGGCGAGCCGGGTGATCGCCAGCGGGGTCCGGGCGGCGGTGCGGGCGGCGTCGTGCGCGCCCTGGGGGGCGGTGCGGGGCGTGTCGTGGGCGTCCCGGGCCGGAGTGCCGGCCGGGCCGTCCGTGGCGGCGAGGGCCGGCGCGGCGGCTGCCGCCAGGAGGCCGAGGACGGCCGCCGTCACGGCGGATCCCGCACGCCGACGACGTACGGAACTGGTGGTGATGCCCATGGACGCGCTCTTCCTTTGCGCTCGGCCCCCGGATCTCGTACTGCCGCTCCAGGCTAGGTCAGGCCCTTTCGGGACCGCCTCCCCCGAACGGCCCCCGGGGCGGGCCCGGGGCCGATGGAGCGCCCGGATCCGTTGGGGCGATCGGCCCGTGGCCGCCGGGGTGTGATTGGTCACGCCGGCGACCGGGGCCGGGTCCCGGTCACCGAGGGTGCCCGGGCCCGTACTCCCGCGCACCCTCGACCACCTCAGTCCGACGAGGTCACCGTCCAGGAATCGGTGCCGGTGAGGAGCGCCCCGAGGTCCGCCTTCCCGTACTGCTCCACCGCCGCTTCGAGCTGGTCGGCCATGAGGGTGTCGTAGACGGGGCGGGTGGTGTCGCGGAAGACGCCGATGGGGGTGTGGTGGAGGGTGTCGGGGTCGGCGAG
>NZ_JBVIKC010000018.1:154801-169056 GCF_055581065.1 Streptomyces sp. NPDC031479 | reverse complement strand
CCCCCCCCCCCCCCCCCCCCCCCCCCCCCCCCCCCCCCCCCCCCCCCCCCCCCCCCCCCCCCCCCCCCCCCCCCCCCCCCCCCCCCCCCCACGCCCGTACACGTGCGGAAGACGAGAACGACTACTTGGCGTTCAGGATCTCGCGCGCCAGCTTGGCGGTCTCGGTCGGCGTCTTGCCGACCTTGACGCCGGCGGCCTCGAGGGCCTCCTTCTTGGCCTGCGCGGTGCCGGAGGAGCCGGAGACGATGGCGCCGGCGTGGCCCATGGTCTTGCCCTCGGGGGCGGTGAAGCCCGCGACGTAACCGACGACCGGCTTGGTGACGTTCTTCGCGATGAAGTCCGCCGCACGCTCCTCGGCGTCGCCGCCGATCTCGCCGATCATGACGATGAGCTCGGTGTCCGGGTCGGCCTCGAAGGCCTCCAGGGCGTCGATGTGCGTGGTGCCGATGACCGGGTCGCCACCGATGCCGACGGCGGAGGTGAAGCCGATGTCACGGAGCTCGTACATCATCTGGTAGGTCAGCGTGCCGGACTTGGACACGAGACCGATCTTGCCGGGCTTGGTGATGTCGCCCGGGATGATGCCGGCGTTGGACTGGCCGGGGGTGATCAGACCCGGGCAGTTCGGGCCGATGATCCGGGTCTTGTTGCCCTTGGCGGTCGCGTACGCCCAGAAGGCGGCGGAGTCGTGCACCGCGATGCCCTCGGTGATGACGACGGCCAGCGGGATCTCGGCGTCGATGGCCTCGACGACGGCGGCCTTGGCGAAGGCCGGCGGGACGAAGAGGACGGAGACGTTGGCGCCCGTCTTCTCCATCGCCTCGGCGACGGAACCGAAGACCGGGACCTCGGTGCCGTCGAAGTCGACGGTGGTGCCGGCCTTGCGCGGGTTCACGCCGCCGACGATGTTGGTGCCGTCAGCCAGCATCAGCTTGGTGTGCTTCATGCCCGTGGCACCGGTCATGCCCTGGACGATGACCTTGCTGTCCTTGTTGAGGAAGATAGCCATGTGAGTCTGTGACCTCTGCCCTTACTTCGCAGCCGCGAGCTCGGCGGCCTTGTCGGCCGCGCCGTCCATGGTGTCCACGCGCTGCACCAGCGGGTGGTTGGCGTCCGAGAGGATCTTGCGACCCAGCTCGGCGTTGTTGCCGTCGAGGCGGACGACCAGCGGCTTGGTGACCGCCTCGCCCTTGTCCGCGAGCAGCTGCAGGGCCTGGACGATGCCGTTGGCGACCTCGTCACACGCGGTGATGCCACCGAAGACGTTGACGAACACGGACTTGACGTCCGGGTCGCCGAGGATGATCTCAAGACCGTTGGCCATGACGGCGGCGGAAGCGCCGCCACCGATGTCCAGGAAGTTGGCGGGCTTGACGCCACCGTGGTTCTCACCGGCGTACGCGACGACGTCGAGGGTGCTCATGACGAGACCCGCGCCGTTGCCGATGATGCCGACCTCACCGTCGAGCTTGACGTAGTTGAGGTTCTTCGCCTTGGCGGCGGCCTCCAGCGGGTTCGCGGCAGCGTGGTCCACGAACTCCTCGTGACCCGGCTGACGGAACTCGGCGTTCTCGTCGAGCGAGACCTTGCCGTCGAGCGCGATGACGTCGCCGTTGGCGACCTTCGCGAGCGGGTTGACCTCGACGAGGAGCGCGTCCTCGGCGATGAAGGTCGCCCACAGGGTCACGAGGACCTCGGCGACCTTCTCGGCGACCTCGGCCGGGAACTTCGCCAGCGCGACGATCTCGCGGGCCTTCTCGATGGTCACGCCCTCGTTGGCGTTCACCGGGACCTTGGCGAGCTTCTCCGGGGTCTCCTCGGCGACCTGCTCGATGTCCATGCCGCCCGCGACCGAGGCCATGGCCAGGAAGGTGCGGTTGGTGCGGTCGAGGAGGTACGAGACGTAGTACTCCTCCAGGATCTCCGGAGCGGTCTCGGCGATCATCACCTTGTGGACCGTGTGGCCCTTGATGTCCATGCCGAGGATGTCCGTCGCGCGGGCGACGGCCTCGTCCGGGGTGGCGGCGAGCTTGACGCCGCCGGCCTTGCCGCGGCCGCCGACCTTCACCTGGGCCTTGACGACCGACTTGCCGCCCAGCTTCTCGGTGGCCTCGCGAGCCGCCTCAGGCGTGTCGATGACTTCACCGGCCAGCACCGGTACACCGTGCTTGGCGAAGAGGTCCCTCGCCTGGTACTCGAACAGGTCCACGCGCGTCCGTCCCTTGTCTTCAAAGATTCGCAGTGATTCGCGGTTGTCTGCTATCTGCGTGGGCGTGCCGCGAAGGGCAACGTGACGGCGCTGTCACAGGGGAGGCGCACACGGTGACCGTGGACGCGGCATGTCCGTCTCGCAGGTTATCCCCGTGGGCCGTAGGTCCCTAAATCGCAGATCACACCTGCGCGGTGATACCTGTCACAGATCGCCTCACGGTTGAACTGCAACTTCGTGTGATCTGCCGATTTGCGTCAGCGTCCTCACGTGCTGGGCAGGGGCCGCTTCTCCAGTGCCGCCGCCATCACCTCCGGGAACAGGTCGGGGGTGCAGGCGAAGGCGGGCGCGCCGAGTGCGGCGAGCGCCGCCGCGTGTTCGTGATCGTAGGCGGGAGCGCCCTCGTCGGACAGTGCGAGGAGGGTCACGAATTCCACCCCGTCGGCCTTCATCGCCGCGACCCGTTTGATCATCTCGTCGCGTATGCCGCCCTCGTAGAGATCGCTGATCAGGACCACGACCGTGTCGGCGGGACGGGTGATCCGGGACCGGCAGTAGGCGAGGGCGCGGTTGATGTCGGTGCCGCCGCCGAGCTGGGTGGCGAAGAGGACGTCGACCGGGTCGTCGAGCCGGTCGGTCAGGTCGACGACGGCCGTGTCGAACACGACCAGGCGCGTCGCGATCGAGCGCATGGACGCCAGGACGGCCCCGAAGACGGAGGCGTAGACGACGGAGGCCGCCATCGAACCCGACTGGTCGACGCAGAGGACGACCTCCTTGCGGACCGCCCGCGCGGACCGGCCGTGGCCGACGAGGCGCTCCGGCACGACCGTCCGGTGCTCGGGCAGGTAGTTCTTGAGGTTCGCCCGGATGGTCCGGTCCCAGTCGATGTCGCGGTGGCGGGGGCGGGCGGTCCGCGCCGACCGGTCGAGCGCGCCCGTCACCGTGGCCCTCGTACGGGAGGCCAGACGCCGCTCCAGTTCCTCCACCACCTTGCGGACCACGGCCCGCGCGGTCTCCCTGGTGGTGTCCGGCATCGCCTTGTTCAGCGACAGCAGGGTGCCGACCAGGTGGACGTCCGGCTCGACGGCCTCCAGCATCTCCGGCTCCAGCAGCAGCGCGGACAGGCCGAGCCGGTCGATGGCGTCCCGCTGCATGACCTGCACCACCGTGGTGGGGAAGTACGTACGGATGTCCCCGAGCCAGCGCGCCACCTGCGGCGCGGAGCCCCCGAGCCCGGCGGACCGCTCCCCCGCGGGCCGCCCGCCGCCCCCTCCGCCGCCCCCGTACAGCGCTTCGAGGGCGGCGTCCATCGCGGCGTCCCGCCCGGCCGGCGTGTACCCCGTGCCGTCGGCCTCGCCGCCGCCGAGCACCATCCGCCAGCGCCGCAGCCGCTCGTCCCCCGCGACGGCGTCCGCCGCCGTCGTCTCCCCGGCCGCCGTCGGCCGGCCCCGCTCCGTCATCCGTCCTGCCCCCTCCGCTCGTTCTCTTCGTTCCCTTGGTCCCCGCACCGCCGGGCGCCCCTGCGTCCCGGCGCGCCTCACCCCGCCGCGGCCAGCAGCAGGCGGGCCAGGGCCTCCGCCGCGTCCGCGCGGGCCGGGTCGAGGTCCGGGGCGAAGCCCTCGGGGGCGGCGCGGGAGGCGGAGCGTCCCCGCCCGGCGCCGGGGCCCCGGCGCACCAGCTCGCCCAGGCTGCGCTTCACCCCGGACTCGTACGCCCCGAACGTCCGCCGCAGCAGCGGCAGCACGTCGACGAAGGCTCCCGGCGGCACCGACACCAGCCAGGTGTCGATCAGGCCCAGCAGCCGCTCGTCGTGCACCAGCAGGGTGCCGCCGCCCGCGTTCCCCCCGGCGAAGCCCTCGATCCAGCCCGCCGCGTCGGCCGGGGCCGCCGCCGGGGACAGCGCGAGCCCCATCAGCCGCGCCGTCTCCCCTGCTGGGAGCCGGCCGCCGTCCAGCAGCAGCCGGGCGGCCCGGCCGCGGATCACCCCGGGCACGGCGTCCCGCCCGGCCAGCGTCCTCAGCACCCCCGACCAGCGCTCGCGCAGCCCCGGGTCGGCGTCCGCCAGCAGGGCGACCGCTGCCTGCACCCCGTCCACGTGCCCGCGCAGCGCCGCCGCCCCGTCGGCGTCCGGCCCGGCCGCGCAGGCAGCGGGCAGCGCCACGCAGATCCGCTCCGCCAGCCCCGCCGCCACCGTGCCCAGGGCGGACGCGTCGGTCCCCCGCACGTCCCCGTAGCGCAGCGAACGGGCCAGCGCGGGGAGCGCCCCGGCGAGCCGGGCCACGTCGGTGTCGAGCGCCGCCCGGTCGGCGAGGGCCCGCAGTACGGCGGGCAGCGCCTCGGACAGCCCGGCCAGCAGGCACCGCTCGGCCAGCGCCGTGATCTCGGCGAGCTCCCCGGCGCGCCGGGCTTCGGCCTCCGCCTTGGCGGTGGCGGCCCCCTGGACGGTGGTGCCCCAGATCCCGGCCTCGGCCGTCCGCACCGACAGCTCGGGCTCCCAGCGCAGCCGCCAGGTCTCGCGGAAGGTGCCCGTACCGCTGCGGGAGGCGGTCGGCACGCCCCAGTCGACACCGAGCAGCCGCAGCCGGTGCAGCAGCAGGGACCTGGCCGCGTCGGTGTCCTTGCGCAGGTCGAGCTCCAGGTCGCGGCTCTGCGCCTCGGCCTTGAGGCGCAGGCCGCGCATGCGGCGGGTGAGGTCCCGCTGGAGCGGAACGGCGGGCGCGGTCTCGGGTACCTCGCCGAGCACGTCGCCGACGACGAGCCGGTCCTCGATCAGCGCGAGCGGCACGTCGGAGCCGTCGCACATGACCGCCCGGACGGCCTCCAGCGTCTCGGTGAGACCGGGCAGCGGGCGGCCCCGCAGGGCGGCCAGGGTCCCGGCGAGGCGGACCGTCTCGATGACGTGCGCCGGGGAGACCTGCCGGTCCTCCTCGCGCAGCAGGCCCGCGACCTTGGTCAGCCACCGCTCGACGGGCCGGTCCCGGGCCGCGAAGAGGTGGGCGTACCAGCCGGGCGAGGTGATGCCCGCGCCGTAACCGCCGGCCCTGGCGAGCCTGCGGTGGGTCCACGGCACCCAGGTGGTCTCCACCTTGGTCTTGGGGAGTCCGGTGAGCAGGGCCCTGTCGGCGGCGGCCGTGGTCCGGGCGCGCAGCGCCGGTACGTGCCAGGCCCCGCACACCACGGCGTGGTCCGCGCCGAACTCCCGGCGGGCGGCCCGCATCCGCTGGCGCATGTACGCCTCGCGGACCAGGTCGTGGGGGCGGCCGCCGTCCCCGTAGGTCTCGCGCAGGGCTCCCATCGCCTCGGCGAGCGCCGCGAAGGGGGCCAGCGGATCCCGTGCGGCGCCCGCGTCCCGGTGTTCGACCACGTCCTCCCACCAGCGCTCCGGGTCGTCGTACCCGGCGGCGCCGGCGAGCGCCGCGAGCGGGTCCAGCGGTACGGAGCCGGCTTCGCCGTCGTCCTCGTCCCGCCCGGGGCCGGCGGCCAGCGTGTGCGCGGCCGGCAGGTCGATGAAGCGCACCGGCACGTCCCGGGCCTGGGCCCAGCGCAGGGCGACCCATTCCGGGGAGAAGGAGGCGAGCGGCCAGAACGCGGCCCGGCCCGGATCGTCCGCCGCGTGGGCGAGCAGGGCGACGGGCGGGCGCATGCCCGGTTCGGCGGCCAGTGCCAGCAGGGCGTCGCCTTCGGGCGGCCCCTCGATCAGCACGGCCCGCGGTTGCGCCGCGTCGAGCGCGGCCCGTACCGACCGGGCGGATCCCGGGCCGTGGTGGCGCACCCCGAGCAGCAGTGGTGCCGCGGCCCCCGGGCTCATGCCGTCACCTCTCGGCAGGCGCGGTAGAAGTCCTTCCAGCCGTCCCGCTCGCGGACGACCGCCTCCAGGTACTCCTGCCAGACGAGCCGGTCGGCGGCCGGGTCGCGCACGACGGCGCCGAGGATGCCGGCGGCCACGTCGGAGGGGCGCAGGACGCCGTCGCCGAAGTGGGCGGCCAGCGCCAGCCCGCCGGTGACCACGGAGATGGCCTCGGCGGTGGAGAGGGTGCCGCTGGGCGATTTCACCTTGGTGCGGCCGTCGCCGGTGACGCCCTCGCGCAGCTCCCGGAAGACGGTGACGACCCGGCGGATCTCCTCCAGTCCCTCGGGGGCGGCCGGCAGGTCCAGGGAGCGGCCCAGCTGGTCGACGCGGCGGGCGACGATGTCGACCTCGGCGTCGGCGGTGGCGGGCAGCGGCAGCACGACGGTGTTGAAGCGGCGGCGCAGCGCGCTGGAGAGCTCGTTGACCCCGCGGTCGCGGTCGTTGGCGGTGGCGATGAGGTTGAACCCGCGTACGGCCTGCACCTCCTGGCCGAGCTCCGGTATCGGGAGCGTCTTCTCGGACAGGACGGTGATGAGGGTGTCCTGGACGTCGGCGGGGATGCGGGTGAGCTCCTCGACGCGGGCGGTCGAGCCCTCGGCCATGGCCCGCATGACGGGGCTGGGGACGAGTGCCTCGCGGCTGGGGCCGTGGGCGAGGAGGCGGGCGTAGTTCCAGCCGTAGCGGATGGCTTCCTCGGGGGTGCCGGCGGTGCCCTGGACCAGGAGGGTGGAATCGCCGCTGACGGCGGCCGCGAGGTGCTCGGACACCCAGGTCTTGGCGGTACCGGGGACCCCGAGGAGGAGCAGGGCGCGGTCGGTGGCGAGGGTGGTGACGGCGACCTCGACGATCCTGCGCGGGCCGACGTACTTGGGCGTGATGACGGTGCCGTCGGCGAGCGTGCCGCCGAGCAGGTAGGTGGCCACGGCCCACGGGGAGAGTTTCCAGCGGGCCGGGCGGGGCCGGTCGTCGGCCGCTTCCAGGGCTTTCAGTTCGTGCGCGAAGGCGTCTTCGGCGTGCGGTCGCAGCGCTTCGCCGGCGGTGTCGGTCCCGGGCATGGTCATGGTCCCCCTCCAATGCTCGACAGCCGTTCCCGACTGCTGTGCCCACCGTGCACCATGCCACTGACAACACCCGCTGATCTCAGTGTTGTTGCAGGTCAGAGCGATTGTCAGTGGGGGTCTCTACGGTTGTTCACATGACTGGGCAGCAGGTCCGCCTGACGGCGGAGCAGGTACTGGCTCTGGCACCTGACGATGCGTCACGCAAGGCGGGAGGGAAGCTTGGAGGGGAGGGTTCGTGGTCGCAGACCGGAGGTTCCGCTTCCGGTGCCGTGTGGGGGTTGTGCAAGGGCAGCGGCAGCACGCCCTACCGGACGGTCGTGGACCTCACCGGACCGGCGTACAAGTGTTCCTGTCCGAGCCGGAAGTTCCCGTGCAAGCACGCGCTGGGACTGCTCCTGCTCCGGGCGGGCACGGGGGTGGGGGATCCCGTCACGGCTCCGGACTGGGCCGGGGAATGGCTGGCGGGGCGGACGGCCCGGGGGGAGCGCCGGACGGCCGGCCCGGTGGACGCCGAGGCGGCCCGCAAGCGGGCCGAGCGCCGGGCCGGGCGCGTCGGGGCGGGGGTCGCCGAGCTGGAGCGGCGGCTCTCGGACGTGCTGGGCGAGGGGCTCGCCGGACAGGAGCGGACGGGCTACGCGGGCTGGGAGGAGACCGCGGCCCGGATGGTCGACGCCCAGGCGCCGGGACTCGCCTCCCGGGTAAGGGAGTTGGGGGCAATACCCGGTTGCGGCGCCGGCTGGCCCGCCCGGATGCTTGAGGAGTTCGCGCTGCTGCACCTGTTGGACCGGGCCTGGCTGGGGGTGTCCGGACTGCCGGAGCCGCTGGCCGCGACCGTCCGCAGCCGGGTGGGGCTGCCGCAGCCGGCGGAGGGGGAGGCCGTCGGGGACCAATGGCTCGTACTGGCCCAGTACGACTCGGTGTCCGCGGACGGCCGGCTCACCACCCGCCGGACATGGCTGTGGGGACTGGGGAGCGGGCGCCCGGCCCTGGTGCTGGACTTCGGCCCGCCCGGGCGGCCGCCGGAGCTGGCACTGCCCGTCGGACTGGCGCTGGAGGCGGAAGTCCGCTTCCGGCCCGGCTCGGCGGGACTCCGGGGGGACCTGGGGGACCGCACCGTCACGGCGGCGGCCCCCGGGGTGCCCGCGGGGGTGAGCACCGGCGAGGCCCTGGAGGCCTACGGGACCGCGCTGCGGGAGGACCCGTGGCTGGAGTCCTGGCCGGTGGTGCTGGGCCCGGTGATCCCGATACCGGGGGAAGCGGGTGACGGGGCCTGGCAGATCGCGGACGTGGAGGGGACGTCCGCGCTGCCGGTGGCCCTCGCCCAGGGCCGCTCGCGGTCCGGACTGTGGCAGCTCGCCGCCCTCTCGGGCGGTGGCCCCGTCACGGTCTTCGGCGAGTGCGGCCACCGCGGCTTCACCCCGCTGACGGCCTGGGATCCGCACACCGCGGAGCCGGTCGCCCTGGGGTGACGGGGCCCGGGGGGCCGTGCACAGGAGGGGAACGGCGGATCGGGGCCGGAAGGGCCGGTACCGGAAGGGACCGGAACGACCGGGATCCGCCCTGCACGTCGAGTACCCGGAACGGGGCGCGGGGGCGCCGCCGTACGGGATGAGAAAGCCGGGGGGCTTTGTGATGAACGACAACCACGCCAGCTGACGCATGCCCCGGTCCCGCACAGGGGGCGGGACCGGGGCACGGACACGCATACGCATACGCATACGCACACGGACACGCGAGAAGACGAGGGAGGGGGTCCGGTGAACGACATCGACCAGGCCGGCGGTACGACGGCGACGGACGGGGACGGGGACGGCGACGGGGAGCGGGACTGGGAGGACCTGGTCGCGAGCGCGCTGCTGGGCACCGAGCGGCGGGGCGGCTCGCCGCGGGCGCTGCTCGGCGCGGCGGCCGTACGGACGGTGCGCCGCCGCGCCGGGCTGCGGCCCGCCGAGGCGGCGCACCGGCCGCGGCCCGCACCGCGGGACCCGCGCCCGGCTCCGCCGCGGGCCGCCCGGCGGCGGCTCGCCCAGCTGCTGGCGGGCCGCACCGCCGCGGCCGGCGGCGGGCGGCGCGGGGCCGCCCCGGATCTGACGGAGCTCCTGCCGCAGTGGCTGGCTGCGGCCGGCCGGCACGGCTACCGCGCTCCCGAGGCACTGCTCCCGGCGCTGCTGGACGCGGCGCGGGCCCGGACCGACCTGCGCCCCCAGGCCCTGGCCCTGGCCGGGGTCCGGGGGCTGTGGCTGGCCCGGATGAATCCGGACTGGCGGTTCGCGCTGCGCGGGGCGGCGGGCGGCGGCGGGGGCCTGCCCGACCCGGCGGACGGCCCGGCGGTGGAACGGCTGTGGGAGGAGGGACTGTTCGCGGAACGGGTCGCCCTGCTCGGCGTCGTACGGGCGCACGAGGCGGCGGCCGCGACCCGGCTGCTGACCACGACCTGGCCCACCGAACGGGCCGAGGACCGGCTGATGTTCCTCGATTCGCTCAGGACCGGGCTCTCCGGGGCGGACGAGCCGTTCCTGGAAGCGGCACTGGCCGACCGCAGCCGCAACGTCCGGGCGACGGCCGCCGAACTGCTCTCCGCCCTGCCGGGTTCGGCGCTCGCCGCGCGGATGGCCGAACGGGCCCTGGCCTGCGTGGGCCCGGGTTCCGTCGAACCGCCCGCGGAGTGCGATGCGGGGATGCTGCGCGACGGCGTGGTCAAGCGGCCGCCCGCGGGACGCGGGGAACGGGCGTGGTGGCTGGGTCAGCTGGTGGAGGCGGCTCCCCTGGCCTGCTGGCCGGAGCGCTTCGGGGGGCTCGACCCGGCCGGGATCGTGGCACTGCCGGTGCCCGGGGGCTGGGCGGAAGAACTGCATGCGGCCTGGTGCCGGGCGGCGGTGCGCCAGCGGGATCCGCTGTGGTCGAAGGCCCTGCTCGGCCCGGCGTCCGCACCACCCGCGGCGGGCCCGGGGACCGCCTCGCTGGCGGAGCGGGCGAAACTGCTGGAGACCCTGCCCGAGGGGGAACGGGCCGACTGGGTCGCGGAGTTCGTACGGGCGCACGGCCTGTCGGAGGCCTTCCAGCTGCTCGGCGTGTGCCGGGTCCCCTGGGCCGGGGCGCTGGGCCGGGCGGTGGTCGACGCCCTGGACGCGGCACGCGAGGCGGGCAGCTACCCGTGGAGCTTCAGCGGGGTGATGGGCCTGGCGGAACGCTGCCTCGATCCGGCCGAGGCGCCCCGCCTGGAAGCCCTGACCACCGTCGGGGAGGATCCACAGGACGCCTCCCCGGGCGCCGCCGCATACTGGTCGGAAGCCTTCCAGCGGCTGGTGGCCACCCTCCGCCTGCGCGCGGCGATGCTCGCCGAACTGGCCCCGCCCGCCTGACGCGCCGACGCGCGGGAAGCGGGGCGGGACACCGACCGGACGGATTACGCCTGGCGGACGTTCGCGTTGACCCAGTCCACGATGGCGGTGGTCGTGGCACCCGGGGTGAAGATCTCCGCGACGCCCTTGGCCTTGAGCGGGGCGATGTCGTCCTCGGGGATGATCCCGCCGCCGAAGACCTTGATGTCCTCGGCGTCGCGCTCCTTGAGGAGTTCGAGGACGCGCACGAACAGCGTGTTGTGCGCGCCGGAGAGGATCGAGAGGCCGATGGCGTCCGCGTCTTCCTGGATCGCGGTGTCCACGATCTGCTCGGGAGTCTGGTGGAGGCCGGTGTAGATGACCTCCATGCCGGCGTCCCGCAGCGCCCGCGCGATCACCTTGGCGCCGCGGTCGTGGCCGTCGAGACCCGGCTTGGCCACCACCACACGGATCGGACCGGTCACACCCATCGCACTGCCTCCCGAGTGAACGAACGTTAAGTACAGCATTGCGCACGCCGCCGTTTCGCGGTCAACCACGAGGGGGAAATCACACGTGGGACGCCGCTGATTCACCACCGCCCGGTCGCCCCGTCACCGTGCCGACAGCCGCGCGGCACGGTGACGGGGCCGTGTCGGCGGCACGGCCCCGCACCCAAGAGGTCCAGGGGAGGCCGTCCATGGGGCTGATGACCGCGCCGCCGCCCGTACCGCGAACGGGCGCCGCACTGCGGGCCGCACTGCTGGAGGCGGTGGTGCTCGCCGGGCACCTGCTCCTCTACCCCACCGGGGTGCGGTCGGAGGACCCGCCGGCCTGCGGCCCCGCGGTGCTCCCGCCCGTACTGCTCCTGCACGGCTTCACCGACAACCGTTCCGTCTTCGTCCTGCTGCGCCGCGCCCTCGGCGCGGGCGGCCGGCGCCGCGTGGAGACGTACAACTACTCCCCCTTCACCCGCGATCTGCGCG
The DNA here is from genome assembly GCF_055581065.1 of Streptomyces sp. NPDC031479. NCBI lineage: Bacteria > Bacillati > Actinomycetota > Actinomycetes > Kitasatosporales > Streptomycetaceae > Streptomyces > Streptomyces sp. NPDC031479. The sequence goes on along the minus strand of NZ_JBVIKC010000018.1, from coordinate 157,627 downwards.
TCACCGCCCGCCACCTGGCCCGCCGCGTGGAGGAGCTGTGCGAGCGCAGCGGGCAGGAGCGGGTGGACCTCGTCGGCCACAGTCTCGGCGGACTGGTCGGCCGGTACTACGTCCAGCGGCTCGGCGGCGACGCGCGCGTACGCACCCTGGTCACCCTGGGCACCCCGCACCAGGGGACCCGCGTGGCCCCCTTCATGGACGCGCACCCGCTGGTCCGCCAGATGCGTCCGGATTCCGAGGTGATGGCGGAGCTGCGCGCCCCCGTGCCCGGCTGCCGGACCCGCTGCGTGGCGTTCTGGAGCGAGTTCGACGCGCTGATGGCGCCCACCGGCACGGCGCGGATCGAGCACCCGGACCTGGATGCGACGAACATCCAGGTCACCGGCATCGGGCACCTCGCGCTTCCGGTCCACCCGGCCGTCATCACGGCCGTCCGCCGCGCGCTCGACGGCCCGGTCCGCGCCACGGACGGCACCGTCCGCCCCACCGAAAACCTCCGCCCCACGGGAACCGACGGGGAGAGCCGGGCCATCTGAGCCTCCGAGGGGTCCCCGCAGCGGCGAGCGGCGAGCGGCGACGCATGGGGACGGACCGGGGAGGACGCATGGGCACCGACAGCGCGCCGCGCCGCGGACTGTGGGCGGCGGGTCTGGCGAACCTGGCGCTCGGCGTGCTCGCGATCGTCCCCTTCCACCTCCTGTGGTGGGTGGTGACCGAGTACCTGCCCATGGACTGCCACAGCACGGACGACCTCGCCGATCCGAACCTGCGCAACTGCGACTACACCACGCTCGACCACTCCTCGGCCGTTCTGTTCCTGCTGGTCGTGACCGGTGTGCTGCTGATCGGCGCGGTCTTCGTCGTCGACGCCGTGCTGCCCCCGAAGGAGCGGCGCCGGGTCTGGCTGGGGTCGGCCGCGCTCATACCCGTGCCGTTCGTCCTGCTCCTGGCGCTGGCCTCGTCCGACACCGCCTGACGGACAAACGGAACTCGAACGGATTTCGAACTCAAGGCCAAGGCTCGGTGATACAGCGACCGAAAGGCCGCCGAATGCCCGGTTCCCCCGAGACCGGAACCCGCCGAAGATTGTCGTGGTGAGTAACCGCCGGGTACAGTCACGCCACTGCTCTCCTCCGGTGAACCTTGAGTTCCCGGCCACCCAGGCCCCCCACTGCCGAGGCGAAAGAGAAGTTGGTGAACGACCGCCCGACATCGGGCCAGTACCCCGAAATGGGATACGACGGCCTTTCCACCACCACTTTCGCTGGTGACCAGGCATATGTTTCCTACGAAACGCAGGGTCAGGGCTACCAGTACGTCACGGACTACGGCATCGGCGGCGCCTACGACGCGTCCGCGAACACCGGCTCGTACGACACCACCGCCTGGGCCCCACAGGACAACTACCTCGCCAGCGTCCCCTCCCAGGGCTTCCCCCAGGACACGACCGGAACCGGCGACTGGGGAGCGGACACCGGCGCCTGGAGCGCACCGGCCACCGACTACCAGTCGTCGCCCGCGGCCTTCGCCTACGACCCCACCGGCGTGGACCAGAGCGGACATTGGACCCTCCCCGGCTACGGGCAGGACACCGGCACCTACGACGCCACCGCCTGGAACGGCGGCGGCGCCACGGACCCGGCCGCCGACGCCTACGCAGGCTACGACGCCACGACCGTCGTCCCGGCCGTCCCCGCATCCGACGCCGGAGCCGGAGCGGATCCGTACGACGGGACCGACCCCTACGGCGATCACTACGCCGACGACGAGACCTCCGTCTTCGAGCCCCTCGCCTTCACGGCCGAGGAGGAGCCCGAGTTCACCGACGTCGTGCACGACCTGCCCACGCAGGCCATGCCCGTCACCCCCGCCGAACCGCGCGCGGCGCGCCGCGCCACCGGCAGGAACGCCGCCAAGAACAACGCCAAGAACAACCCCAAGGGCGGCAGGACCAAGGCCAAGGGCGGTGCCGAGGAAGCGCACGCCGGCAACCGCCGCCGCTCCCCCGCCAAGCGGTCCGCCCTGCTGACCGTGGCCGTTCCCTCCGTCTGTGTGATGGGGGTCGCGGGAGTCGCCGCCGCTTCCGTCGGCGGGCTCACCGGCACCGCCAAGCCGGCCGAGGAACCGACCACCATGGCCGCCGCCGACCCCGCGTCGGTGCAGCCGGTCGCGGCGAACAACAAGCTCGACACGCAGCTGGTCGCGCTCAGCGCCGACGCGGGCGACTTCGCGGACCGCGCGAGCCGCACCCAGGAGCGCATCGACCTCAAGCAGCGCCAGGAAGACGAGAAGAAGAAGCGGGCCGAGGAGGCGGCGGCCAAGGAGGCGGCCCGCCCCAAGTTCGCGATCCCGGTCACCCAGCACGGCCTGAGCGCCGGGTTCGGACAGGCCGGCGGCATGTGGATGTCGGTGCACACCGGCATCGACTTCCCGGTCTCCTACGGAACCCCGGTCATGGCCGCCACCGACGGCACCGTGCGCACCCAGTGGAACAGCGCCTACGGGAACATGGCCATAGTGACCTCGCCCGACGGCACCGAGACCTGGTACTGCCACCTCAGCAGCACCAAGATCCGGTCCGGCAAGGTGCAGGCCGGCGATGTCATCGCCTACTCCGGCAACTCGGGCAACTCCACCGGCCCGCACCTCCACTTCGAGGTACGGCCCGGCGCCGGCGCCGCGATCGACCCCGCGTCGTGGCTGCGCAGCCACGGCCTGGACCCGACGTAACCACCCGCCGCACCCGACGCGACCAACGGCAGTAACCACCGGATCCGACGAACCCACCGGATCCGTCGGAGCCGACGGATCCGGCGAGGCCGGACG
>NZ_JBVIKC010000018.1:26928-154706 GCF_055581065.1 Streptomyces sp. NPDC031479 | reverse complement strand
GACGGCCGGACGGCCGGACGGCCGGACGGCCGGACGGCCGGACGGCCGGACGGCCGGACGGCCGGACGGCCGGACGGCCGGACGGCCGGACGGCCGGACGGCCGCCCCCCGCTACAGCTTCTGGACCGGCGCGTAGCGCAGCAGGAGCCGCTTCGGCTTGGCGTCCCCGAAGTCGATGGTGGCCTGGGCGTCCGCGCCGGCTCCCCTGACCTCCATGACGGTGCCCAGCCCGAACTGGTCGTGCGTGACCCGGTCCCCGACGGCCAGCGCGATCACCGGCTTGTCGGCGGCGCGCCGCGTGGCGAACCCGGACGGGCCCGACTTCGTACGCGACGAGGACAGGAACGCCTCGGGCGAGGTCCCGAACGAGGACCTGCCGCCGGACGACGACGAGGACGACCCGTACCCGGAGCCGCGCACCGGTCCCGCCGGCTTCTGCGAGGCACCCGTCCGCTTCCACTGGAGGTACTCGGCCGGGATCTCCTCCAGGAACCGCGAGGGCGGGTTGTACGAGGGGGTGCCCCAGGCGCTGCGCATGCCGGAGCGGGTCAGGTACAGCCGCTCGCGGGCGCGCGTGATGCCGACGTAGGCGAGGCGGCGCTCCTCCTCCAGCTCCTTGGTCTGCCCGAGCGCGCGCATGTGCGGGAAGACCCCGTCCTCCATGCCCGTCAGGAAGACCACCGGGAACTCCAGGCCCTTGGCGGTGTGCAGGGTCATCAGTGTGATGACGCCACTGCCGTCCTCGTCCTCGTCGGGGATCTGGTCGGAGTCGGCGACGAGCGCGACCTGCTCCAGGAACTCGGCCAGGGTGCCGGGGTTGGACTCGTCGCGGGCCTGTTCGAACTCCAGGGCCACGGCGGCGAGTTCCTGGAGGTTCTCGATGCGCGTCTCGTCCTGCGGGTCGGTCGACGCCTGGAGTTCGGCGAGGTACCCCGTGCGCTCCAGGACCGCCTCCAGAACCACGGCCGGGCCGGCGCCGGAGTCGACGATGGTCCGGAGCTCCTCCATCAGCACGTTGAACCGCTTGACGGCGTTGGTGGAGCGGGCGGCCATGCCGAAGGCCTCGTCCACGCGGCGCAGGGCCTGCGGGAAGGTGATCTTCTCGCGCAGCGCGAGCGCGTCGATCATCGCCTCGGCCCGCTCGCCGATGCCGCGCTTGGGCACGTTCAGGATGCGCCGGAGCGGGACGTTGTCCTCGGGGTTCGCCAGGACGCGCAGGTAGGCCAGGACGTCCCGGACCTCCTTGCGCTCGTAGAACCGGACGCCGCCGACGACCTTGTAGGGCAGTCCGACGCGGATGAAGATCTCCTCGAACACGCGCGACTGCGCGTTGGTCCGGTAGAAGATCGCCACGTCGCCGGCCTTGGCGTCGCCGGCGTCGGTGAGCCGGTCGATCTCGTCGGCGACGAACTGGGCCTCGTCGTGCTCGGTGTCCGCGACGTAGCCGGTGATCACCGCGCCGGAGCCGGCCTGGGTCCACAGGTTCTTCGCGCGGCGGTTCTCGTTGCGCTCGATGACGGCGTTGGCCGCGGACAGGATCGTCTGCGTGGAGCGGTAGTTCTGCTCCAGCAGGATCGTGGTCGCGTCCTTGTAGTCCTCCTCGAACTGGAGGATGTTGCGGATCGTCGCGCCGCGGAAGGCGTAGATCGACTGGTCGGCGTCGCCCACCACGCACAGTTCGGCGGGCGGCAGGTCCGGGTAGCCGGGGCCGACGAGCTCGCGCACGAGGGTGTACTGGGCGTGGTTGGTGTCCTGGTACTCGTCGACCAGCACGTGGCGGAAGCGGCGCCGGTAGTGCTCGGCCACGTCCGGGAAGGCCTGCAGCAGGTGGACGGTGGTCATGATGATGTCGTCGAAGTCGAGGGCGTTGGCCTCGCGCAGCCGGCCCTGGTACATCGCGTAGGCCTGGGCCAGGGTCTTCTCGAAGCCGTCGGCGGCCTGCGCCGCGAAGGCGTCCTCGTCGATCAGTTCGTTCTTGAGGTTCGAGATCTTGGCGTTGAAGGACTTCGGCGGGAACTTCTTCGGGTCCAGGTCCAGGTCGCGGCAGACGAGCGCCATCAGGCGCTTCGAGTCGGCCGCGTCGTAGATCGAGAACGAGGAGGTGAAGCCGAGCCGCTTCGACTCGCGGCGCAGGATCCGTACGCAGGCGCTGTGGAAGGTCGAGACCCACATGGCGTTGGCGCGCGGGCCGACGAGTCCCTCGACGCGCTCCTTCATCTCGCCGGCGGCCTTGTTGGTGAAGGTGATCGCCAGGATCTGGCCGGGGTGGACGTTCCGCGCGGACAGCAGGTGGCCGATGCGGTGGGTCAGCACCCTGGTCTTGCCGGAACCGGCGCCGGCCACGATCAGCAGCGGCGAGCCCGCGTGCACCACGGCGGCGGCCTGCTGCTCGTTGAGCCCGTCCAGGAGAGTCGCCGGGTCGATGACGGGCCGGGGGGCACCGTCCCGGTAGTACGCGTCCCCGCTCAGGGGCACGTCGAACCGGCCCCCGAAGAGATCGTCCGCGCCCGGCTCCGGGGCGGGGTGGTCCTCGGGCGGGGGCGGCACCTCGTCGGAGGGGGTGAGGTCCGCCAGGAAACTGTCGTCAAAGAGGCTGCTCATCGCCTTCCGAGTTTAGAGGCCGGGACCGACAGCCGGTCCCGCCCCCGGAAAATCGGTCGGAATCCGCACGGGAGCGCGAGGGCCCCGGCTGAACCGGAGTGCGCCCGTCCCGGGCTCGATCACGGCTCCGCCACCGCCTCGGGCGGCATCGGCCGGCCCGCCCGCAGCACGACGTCCAGCAGCCCGGGGAAGCGCGCGTCGAGGTCCGTGCGGCGCAGGGCGAGCAGGTGCTTGCGGCCGCGCGGGTGCTGGAGGATCACGCCGCTCTCGCGCAGCGCCCTGATGTGGTGGGTGACGCTGGAGCGCGGCAGGTCGGGGACCACGTCCCCGCAGCAGGACTCCTCGCCGGCCGCCAGCCTGCGGACGATCTCCAGCCGGGCGGGGTGGCCCAGCGCCGCGAGGACCGCGGCCAGCTCGATCCGGTCGGCGGCGGGATGGGTCGGCTCGGCGGCGGGAGCGGGCGTCATGAGGCCACCCTACGCAGGTCCCGTACGGCCCCCGGCCGTCGCCCGAACACCGCCGTCGGGGGCTCCGGGGCCGCCCCGTACGCTCGTCGGCATGACTGTCCTCACCAACGCTTTCGTCGGCCTGCACATCATCGGCATCGCCTCCCTCCTCGGCGGTTTCCTCACCCAGATGAAGGCCATGGGCGCCGGCACCGCCCGTTTCGTGCCCGCGATGCTGCACGGCGCGCTCACCATGCTCATAACCGGCGTCCTGTTGGTGGGCTTCCGCGAGATGGGTGACGGCGCCCCCCTCGACCACGTCAAGATCGGCGTGAAGCTCGCGGTCCTCTTCGTGATCCTGGCGATCGTCTACGTCAAGCGCGACGAGGAGCGAGCGGAGAAGGGCCTCTTCGCGGCGGTCGGCGGACTGACCGTCGCCAACATCTTTATCGCCGTCCTCTGGCACTGACCCGCCCCTTCCCGGTCATCCGCGGTCGGAGACGGCCAGTTCGGAGCAACTCGTCATCGCCCCGTTACCTCGGGGTTTAGCGTCCTCCCCCAAGACCGACGGAAGGACGTGAGGCCCCCGTGGCCAGTCATCGAAAGCCCCGGCAGCGCCCGCTCTCCGGCGGCACCGTACGGACCGCCGCCACCCTCGCCCTCGCGGGCGCTGCCACCGCCACCGCCTTCGAAGGCACCTCGCACGCCGACCCCCAGCCCACCCCCGCCCAGGTCAAGGCGGAGGTCGACCGGCTCTACGGGGACGCAGAGGCGGCGACGGAGCGGTACAACGGGGCGAAGGTGAAGGCCGACGAGGCCGAGCGCGCGCTGACCGGCCTGCGCGACGAGGCCGCCCGCAAGGAGGAGCGGCTCAACACCGCCCGCCGCTCGCTCGGCGCGGTGGCCGCGACCCAGTACCGCAGCGGCGGCCTCGGCCCGGCCCTGCAGCTGGCCATGGCCACCGACCCGCAGGACTACCTGGAGCGGGCCTCCCTCCTGACCCGCGCCGGCGACCGCACCGCCGCCGACGTGGCCTCCGTACGGCGCGGCCTCGACGAGGTCGGGCAGCTGCGCGAGAAGGCCGCCGGGCAGCTCGCGGACCTGCGGGCCCGGCGGGACGAGCTGGCCGGGCAGAAGGCCGCCATCGAGGGCGGGCTCGCCACCGCGCAGCGCCTCCTGGCCCGGCTCACCGCCGAGGAACGGGCCGCCTACGAAGCCCGGTCCGGGGGCGGCGCCCTCGCACCTGCGGGCGTCCCCGGCGCCCGGACCCCCGCCCCGGCGGCCCCCTCCGACGGCTCCCGCGCCGCGCGGGCGGTGGCCTTCGCGTACGCGGCGATCGGCAAGCCGTACGTGTGGGGCGCGACCGGACCGGGCTCCTACGACTGCTCGGGCCTGACCCAGGCGGCCTGGAAGTCGGCCGGGGTCTCCCTGCCCCGGACCACCTACACCCAGATCAACGCCGGGCAGCGCGTCACCCGGGACGGGCTCGCCCCCGGGGACCTGGTCTTCTTCTACTCCGGGGTCACCCACGTCGGCATGTACGTCGGCAACGGCCAGATGATCCACGCCCCGCGCCCCGGCTCGACGGTCCGCCTCGCGCCGGTGGACTCGATGCCGTGGGCCGGCGCCTCCCGCCCGGCGTAGCGGCCCCGGCGTAGCGGCCCCGGCTCCGCCTCCGGCTACGGCGCCTTGACCGTCTTGCTCAACCAGTCGAAGGTCTGCGGGATCTGCTTCGACCAGGACTCCAGGTTGTGGCCGCCGGTCACCTTCTCCGCGTGGACCGCGGTCGGGCTCTTCGCCAGCCCCTTGAGGTCCATGCCGGACAGGTAGCCGTCCTGGTCCGCCCCCGACATCCACAGCGAGACCGCCGGCGGGGTGGGGGCGGCCTGGAGGAGGTTCTTCAGGTTGTGGGTGCGGCGCAGCTCGGGATCCTTCGCGACCAGCGATGAGGGCTCCTGGCCGGGGTCGTTGTACCCGGAGAGGGACACGGCCGCGCTGTAGCGGTCGGGATGCAGCACCGCCAGCTTGGCCGCGCAGTACGCGCCGGCCGAGTACCCGGCCACGCCCCAGGTGCGGGCCTCGTCCGAGGCCCGGAAGTTGTCGGTGACCATCTTGCGGACGTCGACGCTGAACCAGCTGTCGGCGTTGACCTTGCCGGGAAGGTTGGCGCAGCCGGTGTCGGCGTTGCCCAGCAGCATGGCGCGCGGGGAGACGAGGATGAAGGGCTGCACCTTGCCCTGCTTCATCAACGGCTCCAGCACCTCGTGCGCCTTGAGCCCCTGGAACCAGGACTTGCCCGTGCCGGGGATGCCGGGGATGAGCTCGACCACCGGGAACTTCTTGTCCTTGTAGGCCGGTTCGTCGTACTGCGGGGGCAGCCACACCATGACGTCGCCCTTGACCCCGGAGATCCCGCCGTCCAGTTCGGTCTTCTGCACGCGCCCGCCGAGGCCCTCGACCGGCTCGAACTTCTGCCGCACCTTCGGCTCGGCCTTGACCTCCTCGGCCTTCTTGCCGCCGAGGCCGTCGGCGCCGAGGTCGGGGGCGGCGGTGACGTACTTCCCGGTGCCGAACAGGTCGCCCCAGCTGGCGTAGAAGTTCATGTCGCGGTTGATGGCGACGAACACCAGGGCCACGGCCGTGGTCTGGGCGAAGACCACCATCGTGCCGCGCACGGCGAGGCGTGCCACGGCGGGGCCGCGCACCTTGCTCCACACGGCCAGCGGCAGGACGACGGCTATCACGGTCAGGGCGACCACCGCCGCGAAGAGGGGGGTCCCCGTCAGGCTCATCACGCCACCCAAGAGTCCGCCGCGCGCCCCGGCGGTTGCCCCCGGCCCCTGCGGTGTGGATCACATCGCGGGGGCCGGGCGGGCGGGCTCACACCAGGCGGCGGGCGGTGGCCCAGCGGGTCAGCTCGTGCCGGTTGGAGAGCTGGAGCTTGCGGAGCACCGCGGAGACGTGCGACTCGACGGTCTTGACCGAGATGAACAGCTGCTTGGCGATCTCCTTGTACGCGTACCCGCGCGCGATCAGCCGCAGCACCTCGCGCTCGCGCTGGGTGAGCCGGTCCAGGTCCTCGTCGACCGGCGGCGCGTCCGTGGAGGCGAAGGCGTCGAGCACGAAGCCGGCCAGCCGGGGCGAGAACACGGCGTCGCCGTCCTGGACCCGGTAGACGGAGTGCACCAGGTCGGCGCCGGTGATGGTCTTGGTGACGTAGCCGCGGGCACCGCCGCGGATGACGCCGATGACGTCCTCGGCGGCGTCGGACACCGACAGGGCCAGGAAGCGCACCGGGTTCTCGGCCGCCGTCATCAGCGGGGCGCAGCGCCGCAGCACCTCGACCCCGCCGCCACCGGGCAGGTGCACGTCGAGGAGCACCACCTCGGGGCGGGTGGCGGTGATGACGGTGACGGCCTGGTCCACGTCGGCCGCCTCGCCGACGACCTCCACCCCGGTCCGGGCGGTCTCCCCGATCTCCGCCTGGACCCCGGCGCGGAACATCCGGTGGTCGTCGACGAGCACGACCCGCACCCGCCTGGTCTCGGTCCCGCTCACAGCGCTGTCCTCGGTGGTCATGCCGCCCTCTCCATCTCCAGCTCGACTTCCGTGCCGCCGTCGGGCGCGGACCGCAGCCGGGCGGTCCCGCCGTTGCGCTGCATCCGGCCGATGATCGATTCTCGTACGCCCATGCGGTCGTCCGGTACCGCGTCGATGTCGAATCCCGGACCGCGGTCCCGTACGGACACGAACACCGTGCGGCCCTCGACCTCCGCGTACACCTGCACCGGGCCCCCGTCGCCACCGTACTTGGCGGCGTTGACCATCGCCTCGCGCGCGGCCTGGACCTGGGCGCCGAGCCTGTCGTCGAGCGGGCAGTCCCCGACGACGACGACCTCGATGGGGACGCCGTGGTGGTCCTCGACCTCGGCGGCCGCCTTCTTCACGGCATCCGCGAGGGTGGCCGGTTCCTCGGCCTCGTCCTTGCCGGTGCCCTCGGGCTTGTAGAGCCAGTTGCGCAGCTCCCGTTCCTGGGCGCGGGCGAGGCGGCGGACCTCGCCGACGTCCTCGGCGTTGCGCTGGATCAGGGTGAGGGTGTGCAGCACCGAGTCGTGGACGTGGGCGGCGACCTCGGCGCGCTCCTGGGCGCGGATGCGCATCAGGCGTTCCTCGGAGAGGTCCTGGGTCATCCGGATCAGCCAGGGGCCGGCGAGCAGGGCGACGCCGACGAGGACGGCGAGGGTGGCGGTGAGGACGTTGCCGAGCTGGGCCGCGGAGCCCCGTACGACGATGAACACGGTCAGGCCCATGCCGACGAGGACCACTCCGGCCAGCGCGCGGGCGCCCTGGAGCAGGCGCGCGTTGCGTCCGGCGGCGGCGCTCCAGTGGGCGCGGCGGGCGTTGTCGGCCTGCCGCCAGACGAGGACCACGCCGGCCCCGACGAGCAGCGTCGGCCAGATGTAGCGGCCGTTGGCGCCGCCGACGCTGAGCTGGGAGAAGAAGATGCCCGCGCCGACGGCCAGCGCGACCAGTCCGGACACCGCCCCCTTGTCGGGCTTGCGCAGGCGCCGGGTGCCGTCGGGCAGGACCTCGAAGAAGGAGTGGTGTCCGGTGCTGCCGCCCACACCGAGCGGGACGAACACCCAGAACGCCGCGTACAGCAGCACCCCCAGCCCGTCCCCGAACATGAACATGCCGAGGAAGGCGAGCCGGACCCAGATCACCGGCAGCCCGAGGTGGCCGGCGAGGCCACGGGCGACGCCGCCGAGCATCCGGCCGTCGGCGCTGCGGTAGAGCTTGCGCTGGGGGACTTCCTCGCTGTCGGGCGCGTGCGGGGGTCTGGGTGCGGCGGCTACGGGCATGACACCAAGGGTCACACGCGCGGGCGGGACGCGGCATCAGGGCGGTCCCCCAGTTCCTCCGGGGGGATATCAGGGTTGCGCCAGGGTCGGACCCGGTGCCGCGGCGCCGGGCGGGCCGTCACCATGGACCCATGACCGACGTACACGACGCTCCGCACGGGGGTCCCCCCGGACGAACTCCGGGAGAGGCTCCCGGGGCACCCGCCCCGGCCGACCGCCCTCCCCTGCGCCGCAGCAGGCACGACAAGGTCCTCGCGGGCGTGTGCGGCGGCCTCGGCCGGTACTTCGGGCTGGACCCGGTGGTGTTCCGGATCGTGCTGGGCGTGCTCGCCGTCACCGGCGGCGTCGGCCTGATCTTCTACGGGTTCGCGTGGCTGCTGCTCCCGCTGGAGGCCGAGGACGACAGCGAGGGCAAGAAGCTGCTGACCGGCCGGGTGGAGGGCTCCACCCTGGCGGCGGTGTTCAGCGCCCTGGTCGGCTGCGCCCTGTTCCTGTCGATGATGGACAACGGGGTGCTGGGGGCCTTCTCGGTCCTGGTCATGCTGGCGCTCGGCGCGGCCTCGTACTGGTCGCAGCGCCACCGGCAGGCTCCCGAGGCGGAGGCGGAGACCCCCGCCCCGCACCGGCCCGCCCCGCACCGGCCCGCGCCGCCGGAGACGCAGGCGCCGCCCGTGCCCGGCAGCCCGTCCTGGTGGCGGGACCCGCTGGTCAAGGACGGCACCACCGGCCCGGTCGGCACGACCGGGTACCTGTGGGGCCCGGACGACGAGGACGGGCCGACGGGGCCGGGCAGCGCCCCGGCCGAGCCGCGCGCGAACGGCTCCGCGCAGCGGTCGCGCGGCGGCATCGGGGGCCGGGTGTTCGTGCTGGCCCTGCTGGCCGGGGGCGGCGCCACCGCCTCGGTGTGGCACGGCAGCACGCTCGGGCACGCCCTCCAGGTGGGGTTCGCCGCGGCGCTGGCCGTCTTCGGGCTGGGGCTGGCCGTCAGCTCCGTCAAGGGGCGCACCGGCTTCGGCACGGTCCTGCTGTCCCTGATCACCGCCGGGCTCCTCGCGGGGTCGGTCGCCCTGCCGCGCGAGATCGGCACCGACTGGCACAACGCCGACTGGCGCCCGGCGGCGGTGGCCGACGTCCGGCCCGAGTACCGCTCGGGCACGGGGCTGGCCACCTTGGACCTGAGCCGTCTGGACGTCCCGAAGGGCACCACCGTCTCCGTCCGCGCCGCCATCGACGCGGGCCGGCTGAAGGTCGTCGTGCCCCGGGAGGTCACGGCGCTGGCCGACGTGTCGATCCGGCTCGGCGACATCCAGTTCCCCGGGGAGGGCGGCCCCGACGTCCGCATCAAGAGCGGCGGAGAGACCCGGCGGGCGAGCCTGCCCCCCGCCGTCGGCACCGAGGCCGGCGGGACGATCGAGCTGCACCTGGACGCGGGTGTGGGACAGGTGGAGGTGGCCCGTGCGGCGTCATGAGTTCCAGCCGGGAAGGCTGCTGGCGGGGCTGGTGCTGACCGCCGTCGGCGGGCTGTACCTGCTCGACGCGACCGGTGAGACCGACCTGCCGTGGTACCTGGTCGTCCCGATGGCCGTCGGCGGCCTCACGCTCGCCGCGCTGGTCGGGCTGGTCACCCACGCGGTGCGCCGGGATCAGCGCGACCGGCGCAGGGAATCCAGCGACAGGTAGGGCGCCCCGGCCATGACCAGCGGGGTCCAGGCCATCAGGTAGATCAGGTCGTTGCCGTAGTAGTACGGGGTGACCGCCCAGGACACCGTGAGCCACAGGCTGAGGGAGATCAACGCCCCGCCGGCGGCCGCGATCCGGGTCAGCAGTCCGGCGAGGACGCCGAGGCCGACGAGGATCTCACCGATCGCGATGGCGATGCCGAAGCCGACGGGCGCCTTCAGTGCCAGGTCGACCAGGGCCGGGACGGCGGCGGTGTCGTGCACCCCGCGCATGATCTCGCCGATGGAGCCGGTACCGGTCGCGGAGAGGAAGGCGGGGTCGGTGAGCTTGTCGAGCCCCGCGTACACGAAGGTCACGCCGAGGAAGATCCGCAGGGGGAGGAGCGCGTGGCGGGAGGCCGTCTCCTGGAGAACGGAGATCCGCTTCCCGGAAGGCACGTCAGTTCGGGTCACGCCCCATGTGTACCCCGTTCACTCGGCCACGTCGATGGCGTAGCGGTTCGATTCCACCCCTGCGGCGGTCACCACCTGGACCTCGGTGCGCCCCGGTTCCACTTCCGCCGGCACCGGAACGGTCAGCACCGCGTCCGAGGGATTGGTGAATCCGCCCGCCACCGGAACCAGCGGCACGTGGACGTGGACGGCCCCGATCCGCACCACCAGCCGGGCGAGCATCTCCGGGGTCTGCGCCCCGGGCGGTACGAAGCCCACGCCCCGGATCTCGATGTCGTCCCCGGGGCGGACGGCGGCGTCCAGGTCCCCGGGCTCCCGTCTGCGCACCACCGACAGCACGAGCGGACGGCTCCCCTCGGCGTACTTGGCCGCCAGGTAGACCACGGCCGACAGCGCCACCAGCATCGCCAGCGACCACGGCAGCCGCGGCAGCCGGTCCGGGAAGCGGGCCAGCGACACCGCCGCGTAGGCCAGCACCACCGTGGAGACCAGCACGTACTGGGCGTCGGTGAAGCTCCCCCGGCCCGCGTCGTCGGTGAGCAGGTCGGCCCCGGAGGGGCGGTCCGCCGGCAGCTTCTGGAGCCGCTGCCCCATGATCCGTACGGAGACCACCCGGCGCACCAGCACCGCGACCCCGGAGGTCAGGCCGAGGACCGCGAGGAGGGGCAGCGCCCGGCCCAGCGAGAGCCCGGCGTAGAGGGCGTCCCGGTCGGGGCCGGGCGAGGAGGCCGCCAGGCGCAGCGCGGGCAGCAGCGCGGCGAAGGAGGTCAGCACCAGCCAGGCCGCCGGGACCGCCTTGGAGGTGGACAGCCGGTTGTCCTCGCCGACCAGCGGGGCCAGCAGCCCTCCGCGCAGCGACTGGGCCCGCGCGGCGAGGGTGAGCAGCCCGGCGAGCACCACGGCGGCGAGGAGCCCGGCGGTGCGGGCGGTGGACCAGCCGGTGCCGAGGGCGGTGCCGACCTGCACCACCAGCAGGACGCCGGCGGCGATCCACAGGACGAGGACGGCCCGCCGGGAGAGCAGGTACAGCCAGGAGTGCCCGGCCTCCCGGCCCCGGTCGGCGACCGTGCGGGCGGACAGGGTCAGTTCGTCGGAAACCCACTGGCGGGAGGCGCCGAGGGAGTGGGCCACGGCGGCCGGGACCCCGTGTCCGGCGGCGAACTCGTCGCGCTTCTCCAGGAAGGCGGCCACCGCCCGGCGGTGGCCCTCCCGGGCTCCGTGGGGGCAGTCGTCGCAGGTGCAGCCGCCGCCGTGGGTGCTTCGAGGGATCTCTTGGACAGCCACGTGCGTGCCGCCTCTCTGAACTCCGGTGCAATGCCAGCGAATTGTGCACCACTGCGGCAGTGCTCCGGATTGCGCACGATGTCAGAGCAGGTGATTAACCGTTCATGATGTTGACGCCACCCCTCCGGGCGCCTCCCGCAGCGGCTGGTAGCTCACCCACGCGGCCAGGTCCGAGCCGAAGCGCCCGCGCGTGGCCACGGCGCTGCGGTGGTCGATGGGCACCGGCTTCCCGGCCGCCCGCGCGATCAGCTGCACCTGCGCGGCCCGCTCCGCCGCGAGGAACCACCACAGCGCCGCCTCCACCGAGTCCCCGACGGTCAGCAGCCCGCGGTTGCGCAGGACCAGCGCCTTGTACGGGCCGAGCGCGCGCCCGATCCGCGCCGGGTCCTCCGCGCCCGCGAACTCGTCGAGCAGCGCGTGGTCCTCGTAGAAGGCGCAGGCCTCCTCGGTAATGGGGGCCAGCAGTTCCCCGAGGCAGGCCAGCGCCCTGCCGTACGGGCCCTGCGTGCGCACGACCGCCACCACGCCCGGCCGTTCCCGGTGGACGGCGGCGTGCACGGCGAACGCCAGCTGGTTCACGCGCCGCTCCCCGCGGAGCACCCGCCCCTCCCCGTCGACCAGCAGCAGGTCGTCGGGGGTGAGGGCGCCGAAGGCCCGCCCGAAGGGGTTCACCCAGTAGCAGTCCTCGAACTCCGGGTCCCGTACGGAGACCTGGCCGGCCACCCCGTCCTCGTACCCGAGCCGCCCCAGCAGCCGCAGCCCCTCGGCGAGCCGGGCCTTGCGGTGGGCGCGGGTCTCCCCGGCGGTGGCGAAGACCGGCGGCATCGCGAAGCCGAGCCGCTCGACGGGCACGGGTACGGGCCGCTCGGCCATGTCAGCTCCTCCAGACTCCAAGGTCGCGGCGCAAGGTACCGGCGCCCGCCCGAAGAGGCCATACACGCGGCGAAGCCGCCGCCCCCGAGGGGAACGGCGGCTTCGTCACGCGCTGCGGGGTACGGGTGGGACTACTCCCACTCGATGGTGCCCGGGGGCTTGCTCGTGCAGTCGAGGACCACGCGGTTCACGTCCGGCACCTCGTTGGTGATCCGGGTGGAGATCTTGGCGAGGACCTCGTACGGCATGCGCGTCCAGTCGGCCGTCATGGCGTCCTCGGAGGAGACGGGGCGCAGCACGATCGGGTGGCCGTAGGTGCGGCCGTCACCCTGGACGCCCACGCTGCGGACGTCGGCGAGCAGGACGACCGGGCACTGCCAGATCTCCCGGTCCAGGCCGGCCGCGGTGAGCTCGTGGCGGGCGATGGCGTCGGCCTCGCGCAGCAGGTCCAGGCGCTCCTTGGTGACCTCGCCGACGATGCGGATGCCGAGGCCGGGGCCGGGGAAGGGCTGGCGCTGGACGATCTCCTCGGGCAGGCCGAGCTCCTGGCCGACCATCCGGACCTCGTCCTTGAACAGCTGGCGCAGCGGCTCGACGAGCTCGAACTCGATGTCGTCGGGCAGACCGCCCACGTTGTGGTGGGACTTGATGTTGGCGGTGCCGGTGCCGCCGCCGGACTCGACGACGTCCGGGTACAGGGTGCCCTGCACCAGGAAGGCCACCGCCGGGCCGTCCTCCTGGAGGATCTCCAGCTGCGCCTGCTCGAAGACGCGGATGAACTCGCGGCCGATGATCTTGCGCTTGGTCTCCGGGTCGGAGACGCCGGCCAGCGCGTTCAGGAAGCGCTCCTGGGCGTCGACGACCTTCAGCTGGACGCCGGTGGCGGCCACGAAGTCCTTCTCGACCTGCTCGGTCTCACCCTTGCGCATCAGACCGTGGTCGACGTACACGCAGGTCAGCTGCGAGCCGATGGCCTTCTGCACGAGGGCCGCGGCGACGGCGGAGTCCACGCCGCCGGAGAGGCCGCAGATGGCGCGCTTGTCGCCGACCTGCTCGCGGATGGCCGCGATCTGCTCCTCGACGATGTTGCCGGTGGTCCAGGTCGGGGACAGGCCCGCGCCCCGGTAGAGGAAGTGCTCCAGCACCTGCTGGCCGTGCGTGGAGTGCATGACCTCGGGGTGGTACTGGACCCCGTACAGCCTCTTCTCGTCGTTCTCGAAGGCCGCGACCGGGACGACGTCGGTCGACGCGGTGACGGAGAAGCCCTCGGGGGCGGCGGAGCAGGCGTCGCCGTGGGACATCCAGACCGACTGGCTCTCGGGGGTGCCCTCGAAGAGCGTCGAGCCGGACTTGGAGACGGCCAGCGGGGTGCGGCCGTACTCGCGCGCACCGGAGTTGTCGACGGTGCCGCCGAGGGTGGTCGCCATCAGCTGGAAGCCGTAGCACATGCCGAAGACGGGGACGCCGGCCTCGAAGAGGGCGCGGGCGTCGTCCAGGCGCGGGGCACCCTCCTCGTACACGGAGGACGGACCGCCGGAGAGGATGATCGCCTTGGGGTCCTTGGCGAGCATCTCGGCCACGGGCATCGTGCTGGGCACGATCTCGCTGTAGACCCGTGCCTCGCGGACGCGGCGGGCGATGAGCTGGGCGTACTGGGCGCCGAAGTCGACGACGAGAACCGTGTCCGGGGCGCTGTCGTGGGCGGCGGAGGGTGCTTCTGGCACGGGGCAGGCCTTCCGGCGGAAGAGGGTGGCTGTTTTGTCGATTCTACCGGTGGCGGCACCCGCCGTTTTGTCGCACCATCCGAGTCCCCCACCGCCGTGACGCGCCGCGACGCCCCGCTCACAGCGCTTGCCGCGTCCGCACCGGTCGCGCGCGGGCCGTCTCACGATGCGGGCCCGGTTGACCGGGGGGTGGGCCGGAGGGTAATAATCCGTTCCATGCGCAAGCAGCTGAGCTTCCTCTTTACCTATGGCACCGGCCGGTCCGGTCGCCATGGGTCTTCGTGATGCTCGCTTGAGCCGCTGACTTCCCAGAGCGCCCCGGTCCGACAGGACCGGGGCGCTCTGGCGTTCCGCGGGACTGGCGGACCTCCCCCGATCGTCCACGAGGAGAGAACGACATGTCCGTCATCACCACCGCCGCCACCCCCGAAGAGCTCATCGCCGACAGCCGCGAGCGGATCGACGCCATCGACGACCGCATCATCGGGCTGATCCAGGAGCGGACGGCCGTGTCCACGGTCATCCAGGAGGCCCGGATCGCCGCCGGGGGCCGCCGCGTGCACCTCTCACGCGAGATGGAGGTGCTCGCGCACTGGAGCGACGCCCTCGGCAAGCCCGGCACCGCGCTCGCGATGACCCTGCTGGAGCTGTGCCGGGGCCGCGTCTGACGGGTGTTCGTCACCCGTCCGGGTCGTGACCGGCCCCACCGGGCTTCGTTCTGGGTGTAGTCCGCGTCAGCCAGGCGCGGGTCCGCAGCACCACGCGTGGCTCCACGGGAGCGATGAGACGTGCCGCCCGAGGGCGCGCGTCGTGGGACCTCGCTCCCTCGCGTGACCGGACGGCAGGGGACAGCAGCCCGGTCACCCCATGAGGACGGCCGGCCCGGGGGACGCCCCGGGTCGGCCGTTCCGCGTGTCCGGCTCCGCTACGCGCGGCCCGCGCCTCGGCGACGAAAGGCCAGGAACAGCGCGCCCCCGGCGGCCACCAGCGCGGCCCCCGCGAAGCCGACCAGGCCCGCCGTGCTGCCGGTGGAGGCCAGCGGACCGCCGCCCGAGGAGGTCTTCGGCGGCGTGGTCCCGGCGCTCGGGGTGGCCGACGGCGAGGCGGAGGCCGACGCCGAGGCGGTCGGCTTCGGCGCCGTCGCGGAGGGGCTCGGAGCGGGACCGCTCGGGTTCACCGTGATGGTGGCCAGGTTGTTGGCCAGGACCGGGTCGAAGGGGTGCCGCTGGGGTTCGCCCCCGGGGCCGGGCCGGCCGACCGTGATGGCGCCCCGGGCGTCCGGGACGGCCTTGTCGATCCGCAGCTCGAAGGGGAACTCCGCCTTCTCGGACTCCAGCAGCGACGAACCGGTGCTGCAGAGGTAGCGGGGCGCCGCCGCGGTGCCGGCGGAGCGGCACGCTGCGGGGGCCGTGAGCACCTTCACGCCCGGCGGGACCACCACGTCCACGACGGCCGCCGGGGTGGTGGAGCGGGGGTCGAAGACCCAGGCCGGGCCCTGGTTGCGCACGGCGACCGCGGCCTTGACGGTGGCGCCGGCCTTGCCCTTGACGACGAGGGGCTCGGCCGCGAGGTCGGCGGTGTTCGGGACGGCGAAGTCGAACTCGCGCCGGTTGTCGGCCGGGTTGAGGTCGGGACCCCGCAGCGCCGGGGTGAGGGCCGCGGCCCTCTTCTTGGCGGTGAGCTTGCGGCCGGCGCCCTGACCGGTGCCCGTTGCGGTCCCGGGGGTCTTGCCCGCGGGGTCCTTCGCGCTCTGGTCACCGGGCTTCGCGTCCGCGCCCGTCTGCGCCTGCTCCGTCTTCACCGGGGCCGCGGCCGGGTAGATCCCGTAGCCGAGCAGCTCGGCGCGGGCGTGACCGGTGGCCTTCAGGTGCAGGGGGCTGTCGCCCGCCAGCTCGTAGCTCGCATCGGCCTCGAACTCCCCGTCGACCGTGCAGATCGCGGTGGTGGAGGTGCGCGTGGTGCGGTACTCGCAGTTGTCGTACCGCTCGGCCAGCTCCATCCCGCGGCTGGCCTCCAGCTCCAGGACGACGCCCTTCGCGGACTGCGTGCCCCGGTTGGAGAAGGCCAGGGGCAGCGGCTGGCTCTCGCCCGGCTTCGGGTCCCGCTTGAGCGCCATCTCCCCCATGACCAGGTCGGGACCGCCGACCGTGACGGCGGTGACGGCGGAGCGCACCGTGGCCCCGGAGACCGCGCCGGTGACCCGGATCTCGCCGGAGTCCTTGTTCTTGGCGTCCTTCGCGGCGGTGACCTCCAGGACGACGCCGGGACGGGAGCCGGGGCGCACCCCCTGCTCGGTGCAGACGAGGGTGCTCGCGACGGGCTTGCACTTGGCGGCCCGGCCGGTCCCGCCGGCGGCCGCCTCCCGGACCGAGGCCACGCCCGCGACCTTGGTCAGGTCGACGGTGAAGGTGACCTCGGTGCCGATGCCCTCGGCGGTGCCCGGATAGTCCAGGCGCACGTCCAGGGCGACCGGCTTCGGGGAGCCCGCGGCCGGGTGGAGCGGGAGGGCGAGGGCGGCCGGAGCCGTCAGCGTGAGGACGGGTTCCGCGGCGTACGCGGGGGTGATGGCGGTGGCCAGCCCCGCGGCGACCAGGCCGCAGGCGGCCGGCAGGGAGATGCGCTGTCTCATGCCCCCTGTGACCGCCGGACCCCGGCGACAGTTGCACTCCTGGGCATGTGACCGACACCACACCCCTGCCGGAAGGATTCCGGTACAACCTTCTCCGGCAACCGCCTGTCCACTCTTGTACCGCGGTGAGTACCGCGCTCGGAGGGGGAGCGCGGTACTCATCGCGGTCAGTGCTCGGGTTCCGGTTGCCTCGGGGGCACTGCGGGGACCGCCAGGAAGGGCAGCCGCAACGCACCGAAGGCCTCCTTCGGGACGGCCGGCCGGGCCGGCTCCACCGCCGCGAGACGCACGTACGCCGCGCCCTGCTCGGGCCGCGGGTCCTCCTCGCCGTTGTTCGGCCAGTACGACATCGCCCGCTCGGCCTGCGCCGTGATCGTCAGGGACGGGTTGACCCCGAGGTTCGCGGAGACCGCCGCACCGTCGACGACGGAGATGCCCGGGTGCCCGTAGAGCCGGTGGTACGGGTCCACCACGCCCTCCTCGGGCGAGGCGCCGATCGGGCAGCCGCCGAGGAAGTGCGCGGTGAGCGGGGTGCCCATCAGTTCGCCGACGTTGCTGCCCGGGAAGCCGTTGATCTCCTCGGCCAGCAGGGTCGCGGCCCGGGTGGCCTCCTCGATCTGCACCGGGTTGGGGGCGCCGTGCCCCTGGCGGGCCGTCAGCAGGCCCTTCCCGATGCCGCCGGGCTTGCGGTAGGTCGTCAGCGAGTTGTCGAGGGACTGCATGACCAGACCGATGATGGTCCGCTCCGACCAGCGGCGGTTGGACAGCGAGCGGGCCAGCTGCACGGGGTGCTTCGCGGTGCGGGCGAACCAGGCCCGGACCCGGTGGCGGCCGTAGGGCACCTGGAGGATGGTCAGGAACCCCATGGCGTTGGAGCCCTTGCCGTAGCGGACGGGCTCGATGTGGGTGTCGGCGTCGGGGTGCACGGAGGAGGTGATGGCCACGCCCCGGGTGAAGTCCGCCGTCCGGTCGGCCCCGTGCCGCCTGCGGTAGCGGCGGTCGTCGGTCTGGGCGCCGACCAGGCCCTCGGAGTTGGTGCGGGTGAGGTCGCCGAGCCGGTCCGACAGCCGGGGCAGTTCGCCCCGGTCCTTCATGGTGTGCAGCAGGGTCTGGGTTCCGTAGGTGCCCGCCGCGACGACGACGTAGCGCGCCCGGAGCACCTTGGCCCGGCCCGTGCGGCGGTGGTCGGTGGGCACGGTGCGGACCCGGTAGCCGCCGTCCGGGTGCTCGGCGAGCGCGGTGACGGTGGTCATGGGGTGGATGACGGCCCCCGCCCGCTCGGCCAGGTGCAGGTAGTTCTCGTTCAGGGTGTTCTTGGCCCCGTGCCGGCAGCCCGTCATGCACTCCCCGCACTCGGTGCAGGAGGTGCGGGAAGGCCCGGCGCCGCCGAAGTAGGGGTCGGGCACCCGCTCCCCGGGCCGCACCCGCGCCCCGCCGTCGGCGTCCCGGCCGTCGCCGAAGAACACCCCGACCGGCGCCATGTGGAAGGAGTCCCCCACGCCCATCTTCTCGGCGGCGGCCTTGAGGTGGACGTCGGAGGGGGTGAGCGTCGGGTTGAGGCGCACGCCGAGCATCCGCTTGGCCTGCTCGTAGTACGGGGCGAGCTCCTCGCGCCAGTCGGTGATGGACGCCCACTGCCGGTCCTCGAAGAAGGCGGTGGGCGGCACGTACAGGGTGTTGGCGTAGTTGAGCGAGCCGCCGCCCACCCCGGCGCCCGCGAGCACCATCACGTTGCCGAGGAGGTGGATGCGCTGGATCCCGTACAGCCCGAGGGCCGGCGCCCACAGGTAGTTGCGCAGGTCCCAGCTGTTGCGGGGCAGGCTCTCGCGGGTGAAGCGGCGTCCGGCCTCCAGGACGCCGACCCGGTAGCCCTTCTCGGTGAGCCGCAGCGCCGAGACCGACCCTCCGAAGCCCGATCCGATGACGATGACGTCGTAGTCGTACGACACTGCGTGTGCCTCCCGGGCGATCGTGTCTGAATCGGAGGGTCGGGCGCCGGCGGGCCGGGCGCCGGCGGGCCGGGCCTAGCGGAAGCGGAGGGCCTTCATCACCTTGAGGCTGCGGGTCATGAACTCCGCGTACTTCGCGTCGTCCATGCCCAGCGAGGGCGCCATCGGCAGCAGCCGCTGGTGGGCCACGGTCTGCGCCTCGGTGTACTTGAGGATCCCCTCGGAGCCGTGGCGGCGGCCGAGGCCGGACTCCTTCATGCCGCCCATGGGGGACTGGGCGCTGCCGTAGGCGGGGGCGTAGCCGTCGTTGATGTTGACGGTGCCGGTGCGCAGGCGGGCGGCGACGGCGTGACCGCGGCGGGCGTCCTTGGTCCAGACGCTGGAGTTGAGGCCGTAGGGGGTGGCGTTGGCCTGGGCGACGGCCTCGTCCTCGTCGGTGAACCGGTAGATCGAGACGACCGGGCCGAAGGTCTCCTCGGCGCAGACCGCCATGGGGGCCTCGACCCCGTCGAGGATGGTGGGTTCGTAGAAGAGGGGGCCGATGTCGGGACGGGCGGTACCGCCGGCGACGAGGGCGGCGCCCTTGGCGACGGCCTCGTCCACGTGCCGCTGCACGGTCTCCAGCTGACGCGTCCCGACGAGGGATCCCATGTCGGCCCCGTACGCGAGGGCGTGGCCGAGCCGCATGGCCTTGGTGCGGGCGGCGAAGCGCTCGACGAACGCGTCGGCGATCGAGGCGTGTACGTAGAGCCGCTCGATGGAGATGCAGAGCTGGCCGGCCGAGGAGAAGCAGGCGCGGACGGCTCCCGCGGCGGCCTTCTCCACGTCGGCGTCGGCCAGGACGAGCATGGCGTTCTTGCCGCCGAGCTCCAAGGAGACCCCGACCAGGCGGGCGGCCGCGCCCTGGGCGACCTCGCGGCCGGTACGGGTGGAGCCGGTGAAGGAGACGTAGTCGGCGTGCCGGACCACCTCGGGGCCGACGACCGGGCCCTCGCCGAGGACGACCTGGAAGACCTCGGCGGGCAGCCCGGCCTCGATCAGCAGGTCACGGGCCCACAGGGCGGTCAGCGCGGTCTCGGTGTCCGGCTTCATGACGACGGCGTTGCCCGAGACGAAGGCGGGCAGGGCGTCGCCGACGGACAGTTCGAGGGGGTAGTTCCAGGGGGCGATCTGCCCGACGACCCCGCGCGGCTGGCGCAGCTCGGTGACCTTGGTGAGGGTCGGCATGGCACCCGTGTGGCCCTTGGGGCGCAGGTAGGCGGGCGCCTTGCGGCCGTAGTGGCGGGCGGCGACGGCGACGGCCTGCACCTCCTCGTGGGCGTGCAGGCGCGCCTTGCCGGTCTCCAGCTGGATGAGGTCGAGGACCTCGCTCTGGCGGGCGAGGACCAGGTCGTGGAAGCGCAGCAGCACGGCCGCCCGCCGCCGGACGGGCACCGCGGCCCAGGCGCTCTGGGCGGCGCGGGCCTTCGTGAAGGCGGTGGCCACGTCCTCGGGGGTCGCTTCGGGGAGGTCCGCCAGCTTGTCCCCGGTGAAGGGGGTGTGGTTGGCGGTCCGCCCGGAGCCGATCACTCCGCGGGTCAGCCGGGTGACCAGTTCGGGGGTCACCACGTCGGCGGCGGTGCGGGCGCCGGCCGGGACCGGGGCGACCGGGTTGGTGGGCTGCGGTGCGGTGCGGAGGGGGGCGGCGGGGGCCTGCGAGTCCGTCATGGCGGTGAGCGTATGCCGCCCGCGGGCCTTTGGGTACCCGTGGGTAACCGTATTTTGCCAAGTCTGCCAGTGATCGCTGGCGCGATCGGCGGGGAGTGGCGCGATCACTGCGCCGGGCGGCCCCGCGGGCGGTCCGCCGCCCCCTCGGGCGCGCCCTCCGGCGCACCCTTCGCGGACACCTCCGCCCGGCCCGCCTCAGCCCTTCTTCGCCGGGGGCTGCCAGCCGGTGAGCACCGTGTCGAACTGCTGGCGGATCTTGGCCCACTCGTTCGCCGGACCGGACATGTACACCGCGTACTCGGTGTTGTCCGGGCTGACGTACATCTGCTCGATGGCCCGGCGCGGGCCCGCGTGGGGCGCCTTCTCGGTCCAGGAGAAGTCCCACAGCCCGGCCCGGGTGGTGTCCCGGAAGCTGTTCTGGTCCAGCACCTCGCGCTTGTAGTCCATGCGCTCCTTGAGCTGCTTCTCCATGTCGAGGAGGTGCATGTACGGGTTCGCGTAGTCGGGGGTGGTGTCGATGGCGATCCGGATGAGGTGACGGCCGTTGTCGGGGGTGTAGTCGATCTGGTTGCCGTCCATCTGGCGCTTCCAGCCCACCGGGACGAACAGCGAGAAGCCCGCCGGGTCCTCCACCTTGACGAAACCGGCCGGCGGGGTCGCCACCGCGGCGCCCGCCTTGCCGTCGTCGCCCGGTCCCGAACGGTCCGGGGCGCTCACCGCCTTGTCGGCGGAGCCTTCGTCCTGGACCCCCTCGCCCTGGCCGTCGAGGTACTTGAGCACCCCGAACACCCCGCCGCCGCCGAGCAGCGCCGCCACCAGGGCCACGGCGGCGGCCCGCTTGAGCCGCCCGGACGGACGCCCGGCGGGGGCCCCGGGGGACTCCCGGAGCGCGGTGGTCTGGGCGGGAACGGCCGGCTCCGGCCGCGCGGGCTCGGCGGACCGGGCGGGCGCCCGCTCCTCGGCGGTGACCGCGCGCGTGGGCACGTACGCCTGCGCCGCCTTCGGCTCGCGGCCCTCCATCGCCTCGATCAGCATCCGCTCTGCCTCGGCGGCCGAGGGCCGCTGGGCCGGGTCCTTGCGCAGGAGCGCGGTGATGACCGGGCCGAGGGGGCCGGACTGGCGCGGGACGGGCGGCTCGTCGTTGACGACCGCCTGGAGGCTGGAGATGGGCGAGGTCCGCCGGAACGGCGAGCGGGCCTCGACCGCCGTGTACAGGGTCGCGCCCAGCGACCACAGGTCGGAGGAGGGGTCGGGGGCACCGCCGGTGACCCGCTCCGGAGCCAGGTAGTCGATGGAGCCGACGAGCTCGCCGGTGCGCGTGATCGACGAGTCGCCCTCGATCGCGGCGATCCCGAAGTCGGTCAGCAGCACCCGGCCGTCCTTGGCCAGCAGCACGTTGCCCGGCTTCACGTCGCGGTGCAGCACGCCGACCGCGTGCGCGGCGCGCAGGGCGCCCAGCACGTGCAGGCCGATCCGGGCCGCCTCGCGGGGCTCGATGCGCCCGGCCGCCTTGGCGGCCTCCGCGAGGGAGGGGCCGTCGATGTACTCCATGACGATCCACGGCCGGTCGTCGTGTTCCAGCACGTCGTGGACGGTGACGACCGCCGGGTGCTGGATCCGGGCCGCGGCCCGGGCCTCTTTCTGCGTGCGGGCGTGCAGGACTTCCCGATCGGCCTGGGCCACGTACAGACCCGCCGTCAGTTCCTTGACCGCCACGGTCCTGTGCAGCAGCTCGTCGTGCGCGCGCCACACCTTGCCCATGCCGCCGCTGCCGATGGGATCGACGAGCCTGTACCGGCCCGCGAGCACCGCACCCGCGCCTGTCTGCTGTTCCACGAATTCCCGCCGCTCTGTACTCTCCGGGCCAGATTACGGAGCCTGCGGGCGCTGCCGGAACCGCGCGGGGCCGGTGAGACAGCACTGTGACGCAATCGCCGTACTGACATCCAGTCAGCCACCCGCCTGGTAACTCGCCGTGGCCTTCTCGAAGACGTCGGTGACCTTGTCCTCCTCGTCCTTCGGGCCGGTCACCATGACGACGTGGTAGCTGCCCCCGAGGGCGACGACGAAGTTGCGGGCCAGGACGGACCGGCCCGTCGAGTCGATCCAGGTGTAGCGGCCGGTGACGCGCAACTGACCGGCGACCGTGGTGCTCTTGACGTCCCCCGACTCCGCCCAGGTGGAGTTGCGGTACGGGGACAGCTCCGGCTCCTTGTCCTGCTGGTAGGCCTTCGGGTCCGGGTTGCCCTCGACCCGGTCCCGGCCCGGGACCACGACCAGGGTGAACGCGCCCTGCGTGTAGCGCACCTGGCCGGCCTCGTTGATGCTCCGGCGGGTCCAGCCCTGGGGGACGGCGACCGTGAAGTGCTCCGGGTCCCGCTCCAGGGTGTAGCCCTCGGGGGCGTTCGGCTGCTGGGCGGGCTTGGACTGCGGGGTTCCGGCGGGGGTCCCGGAGGGGCTGCGGCCCGGGGTCGCCGCGCCGGGGGCGGAGCCGGACGGGCTCGGGCGGGCGGGGCTCTGCGCGGCCGTGGGCTGCCGGCCCCGCTGCTCACCGGTACCGGCGGAACGCGGCATGAACAGCATCGCGTAGGCGACGGCGGCGGCCAGCAGGGCCAGTACGCCGACCAGCAGGGTCCGGCCGAGGGAACGCGGCCCCCGGGGGGCGACGGGGTTGCGGTGGCGGCCGTGCAGGTCGCCGCGCCGGCGGACGACGGGCAGCCGGGTGGGATCCGGCTCCGGTACCGGCAGCACCGCCAGGTCCCCGTCGGGCTCCGGGGCGGAGCGCACGAGGGAGCGCAGCCAGCCGCGCAGCTCCTCGAAATCGGGCCGCTCGGTGGGGTCCTGGCGCAGCAGCGACTCCACGACGGGGCGCAGCGGGCCGCACTCCTCGGCGAAGGCGGGCGGCTCCGCGCAGACCATCTCGACCAGTTCGGCGACGCTGTCCTCGGGGTACGGGGCGTGTCCCTGCACCGCGCGGTAGAGCAGGGCGCCGAGGGCCCACAGGTCGGTGGCGGGGCCGACGGGCGCGGCCAGCTGCCAGTGGCCGTGGACGGGACCGGCCTGCTCCGGCGCCCAGCGCTCGGTGACGGGGCCGACGACGGCCATCCGGGTCTGGCGGGCCCGCTCGGCGTCGAGGCCGGTGCGCGGGCCGCCGCCCCAGGCGCCGGCGGCCGCTCCGGCCGGGACGGCCCGCGGGGACGGGAGCGGACGGGGCCGGTCCGGGGTGGCCGGGGGTGGGCCGGGGACGGCGGGCGGTGCGGCGGGGGCGGGGGTAGGGGCTGCGGGCGCGTCGGCCTGGTGGTAGCCCTGCGGGAGGGCGAGCCGGGCGGGCAGGGCGGGGCGGGCCGGCTCGGGCAGCGCGCCGGCCCGTGCTCCGGGCCCCGCGGGCCACTCCGACTGCGGCCGGCCCGCCCACTCCGGCCGCGGCTCCTGATCCGGCTGCGACCCGTACGCCTCCGGCTCGTACGGCTCCTGCCCGTACGGCTCCTGCCCGTACGGCTCCGGCTCATACGGCTCCTGCCCGTACGCCTCCGGCTCGTGCTCCGCCTCCGGCCCGAGCTCCTGCTGCGGCTCCGGTTCGGCGGGGCGGCGGGGGGTGGCGCCGTGCCAGGGCGCCGGGGCGGCGGTGTCCGGCCCGCCGTACGGATACGCGTACTCCTGCGGCAGGTTGGCCCCGGTCGGCGGCAGTTGCGGCACCACCACCGGCCCGCGCTCGCCGCGGTCCCGCTCCACCTTGGCGGCGGCGGCCCGGGTCCCGGCCCGGTAGGCCGCGATGGTTCCGGCGCGGGCGTCGGCTTCCGCGGCGGCCCGGTCCTGCGGGGGCCGCACGGGCTCCGTGACGATGTGGTCGGAGTAGCGCGGTCCGGTGTCGTACCCGGGCGCCACGAGGGGCGCGTACACCGGCTCCCCGGCCGGGGGCGCGGCGGGCGGGGGGCCGTGGGCCGGCGGGGGCGGTAAGGGCGGCGGGGCTCCGCCCCATCCGGGGCCGGTACCGGCGTCCCCGACGTCCCCGGCGTCCGATGCGGGCTCGGGCGCCGGGACCGGGTCGTACCCGCACAGGGCCTCCTCGGCCGCGCCCGCCGCCAGGCCCGTCAGGACGACCCGTCCGTCCTCGCATATCAGCACGGTCCGGACGGTGATGTTGCGGTGCGTCCAGCCGTGCGCGTGCAGCACGCGCAGTGCGGTCAGTACGTCGGAGGCCACTTCGGCCGCCCTGTAGGGACTCAGCGGTTCATCGGCGATCAGCGCGGCCAGCGGCCTGGCGGGGACGAGTTCGCTCACTATCCACAGCGACTCGCCCTCCGCGAACACGTCGAAGACCTGGTCCAGCCGGGGGTGGTCCGGTACGGAGGCGGCGGCCTGGGCGGCGGCGATCGCCCTGCGCACCGCGGGGAGTTCCCCGGCCGCCCCCGGCCGGGCAGGGGTCCCGTCGAGCAGCTCCGCGTCGACGACCTCCGGCAACGGCACCTGGTGTACGAGGACTTCCTGGCCGCTGCGCGTGTCGAAGGCGCGGGTCTCTATCAGCTCGTACTCGTCGGAGGGCGGCAGCGGCAGGCGGTAGCGCTCGGCCAGGATCCGGCCCGCGTACTCCTCCACATCGCCTCCCCCGAGTGCGGGGGCACCTGCCGGCGGCAGCCGGACGAGGGGTCCCCCATGGCCCCGCTGAACACGATACGTCGCCCGGGGCGCCCGCGTCCCGGGCTTGCGGGGCCCGTCAGCCCAAGGACTGGAAGGTCTGGAACGCCGTGTTGCGCAGCTGCGTGCATTCCGGGCCGTCCCACTGGTCGGCGGCGCAGGTGATCATGATCGCGTAGCCGTGCTTCGCGTCCATCCGGAAGCCCCGGTCGAGGACCCGGACCTTGACGCCCTTCTGCTCCCGCTCGAACTCCCAGTCGGCGACGGTCGGATAGCCCCGGTAGTCCACCGTCTCCAGGCGTACGAGGTGGTAGCCCTTGCTGCTGCCGGCCACGCCGGGGGCTATCTCCAGCCAGGCGGCGCGGGCGTCGGAGCCCGGACTGTCGGTGTAGTCGACCTGGATGCGCGGGAACCCGCCGTCGCGGCTGTAGATCGCGCCGGAGTCCTGGCCCGCGGTGTCGGTCTGGTGGAAGCCCTCGGGCATCCCCATCGAGAAGTGGTACCGCAGGTCCGTCACCGTGCCGAAACCGGCCGGGAGGGCGCCGCCGTTGTTGCCGGGACTGGCGCCCTGGCCCTGGCTGCTCTGCGCCTGGCCGGTGTCCTGGCCCTGCCCCTGGCCCTGCCCCTGGCCCGGGTCGCCGCTCGGGCTGCCGCTGGGCGCGGCCGGGCTCGGGCCTGCGGACGGGGAGGAACCGGCCGAGGCTGCGGGGGAAGCCGCGGGCGAGGCGGCGGGGGCCTGGGCGCCCGGGGACTTGGCCCCGGACGCGGCGGGGGTGGGCCCGCCCTTGCCCTCGTTCTTGCGGCCTGAGTCCTTGTCGCCGCCGCTGAGGAGGTAACCGATCAGCGTGCCGAGCACGGCCAGGACGACGACCACGCCGGCCACCGCGAGGACGATGGTGCGGCGCGACATCACGTCGGTGAGCGGCGCCTTCACCGGTGCGGGCCTGGCCGGCGGGGCCGCGGCAGCGGCGGCGGCCGCCTTGCGGGCCGACTTCAGCGCGGCGCGGGTGCGTTCGCGCTGTTCGCGGTCCCGCCGCTCGCGTTCCTTCTTCGCCGCCTTCTCGGCTGCCTTCTCCGCCTCGACGTCCGCCTTGGTGAGGGATATCGCCCGGGTCTCCTCGACCGCCGGGACCGGCTCGGCCACCGGCTCGGGCTCGGGGTCGGGGGCGTTGAGCACCGCCGTGAGCATCGCCCTGGCCGCGTCGTCGTCCAGCCGCCCGGCCGGGTCCTTGACCAGCAGCCCGTAGATGATCTCGGTCAGCGGACCGGCGTTCTTCGGCGGGTCCACCGGCTCGGTCATCACGGCGGTGAGGGTGGCGAGCGCGGAGCCCTTGTCGTACGGGGGCACGCCCTCCACGGCCGCGTACAGGAGTCCTCCGAGGGACCACATGTCGGCGGGCGGGCCGGGCTTCTGGCCGCGGGCGCGTTCCGGGGAGATGTAGGAGGGGGCGCCGACGAGCATGCCGGTGGAGGTGATCGAGGGGTCGCCCTCGACCTGTGCGATGCCGAAGTCGGTGAGCACGACGCGACCGCTCGCGGCGATGAGCACGTTGGACGGCTTCACGTCGCGGTGCAGGATGCCCTGGCCGTGCGCGGCGCGGAGCACGTCGAGGACCGCGAGGCCGACCTCGGCGGCGCGGCGCGGGGTCAGGGGCCCGTTCTCCCGGATGAACTCGGCGAGGGAGGCGCCCTCGACGAGCTCCATGACGATCCAGGGACGGCCGTCCTCGTCGACGACGTCGAAGACGGTGACGGCGCCCTCGCTGCGGATCCGCGCGATCGCCTTGGCCTCGCGGAGGGTACGGGTGATGAGGCGGCGCTTCTCGTCCTCGTCCACGCCGGTGCTGAAGCGGAGTTCCTTGACGGCGACGGTGCGTCCGAGGACCTCGTCCTCGGCCCGCCACACGGTGCCCATGCCGCCCTTGCCGAGCACGGCCCCGAGCCGGTACCGCCGGGCGAGCAGCCGTCCCCGGTCCTTGCCGTCGTCGGCCTTGCCGTCGTCGGCCTTGCCGTCGTCGGCCTTGGCGGCCTCCGGGCCCTCGTCGTCGGCCTTGCCCGCGACGCCGGGAGCACCCGTCCCGGTGCCGTCGGCGGGGGCCGCGCCGGAGGTGGCCTTCGGGCCCGCGGGCTTCGACCCGCCGGGGGCACCGCCCTTCGCGGCCGCGGACTGCGCGTCCGCCTTCGCGGGCTCCGCACGGTCGTCGGCGGCGTCGGCGGCGGGCTCCTCGGTGGCGGGGGCGTCCGCCTTCGGGTCGGCCGCCCCGGAGCCGGACTTCACGAGGGAGGGCTTCACGAGGGGGGCCTTCGCGCCGTCCTCGGCATCCGCCGGCCCGGCATCGGCGGCGGGCTCCGTCTCCGCCGCACCACCCCGGCCGGATCCGGCCTTGACGTCCGCCGCGGCGGACCCGGCGTCAGCCGCGGGGGCGTCGTCCGCCGCGGACTTCGATCCGTCAGCGGTGGTGCCCGGCCCGCGGGAAGCGGCGCGCCCGGCCGGCTCCGCGTCCGGCTCCGCCCCGCCGTCGGCGGGATCCGCGGACTCCCCGGGCCCGTCCGCCGCAACGGCGGCGGACTTACCCGCGGCGGGCTTCCCCGCGGCGGACTTCGCGGCAACGGGCTTCCCGGCAGCGGAGGTCCCGCCGGCGGAACGCGCCTTCGGCACCTTCACGGACCCGGCGCCGGCGCCCCCGGACGCGGTCGCCGCGTCACCGTCCAGCTCCGCCGCAGGCGACCCGGCTGGCGCCCCGGCAGGCGATTCGGTGTGCTCCGGCTTCGACATGCGTCCCCTCTGCGTTCGTGCAGCCTGCCCCGGCTGCCCCGGCAGCCGCCGGGGGGCACGGTAACCCACCCCGGCAGAAACCTCATTGTTGCTCACTCCGCATCGGACGGAAGCCCCGGGTCCGACGGTTCCCCCCGCCGCATCGCGGAGTTACAACGGAACGATGTCCGGCGCCCCCAGCCGCGCCGCGTCCGCCGTCTGGTCGTCCGGCTGGCGCTGGGACTCGCGCTCCGCCTGGACCCTCTTCTCGTAGTGTTCGACCTCCTTCTCGATCTGCTGCTTGTCCCACCCCAGCACCGGAGCCATCAATTCCGCGCACTCGCGGGCCGATCGGGTCCCCCGGTCGAAGGTCTCGATCGAGATCCGGGTGCGCCGCGTCAGGACGTCGTCCAGGTGCCGGGCCCCCTCGTGCGAGGCGGCGTAGACGACCTCGGCCCGCAGGTAGTCGTCCGCCCCGGTCAGCGCCTCGCCCAGCGACGGGTCGGCCGCGATCAGTTCGAGGATCTCCTCCGTCAGGGATCCGTACCGGTTCAACAGGTGTTCCACCCGCACCACATGGAGCCCCGTTCGCGCCGCCGTCCCCGCGCGGGCGTTCCACAGGGCCCGGTACCCCTCGGCCCCCACCAGGGGGACGTCCTCCGTGACGCACTCCGCCACCCGCCGGTCGAGCCCGTGCACCGCCTCGTCGACCGCGTCCTTGGCCATCACCCGGTACGTCGTGTACTTGCCGCCGGCCACCACCACCAGGCCCGGCACCGGATGGGCCACGGTGTGCTCGCGCGAGAGCTTGCTCGTCGCGTCCGACTCCCCGGCCAGCAGTGGCCGCAGGCCCGCGTAGACCCCTTGGACGTCGTCCCGGGTCAGCGGCACCGCCAGCACCGAGTTCACGTGCTCCAGCAGGTAGTCGATGTCCGCGCTCGAAGCGGCCGGGTGGGCCTTGTCCAGGTCCCAGTCGGTGTCGGTGGTGCCCACGATCCAGTGGCGGCCCCACGGGATGACGAACAGCACCGACTTCTCCGTCCGCAGGATCAGCCCGGTGCTCGAATGGATCCGGTCCTTCGGGACGACCAGGTGGATCCCCTTCGACGCCCGTACGTGGAACTGCCCCCGCTCCCCGATGAGCGCCTGGGTGTCGTCGGTCCACACCCCGGTCGCGTTGACCACCTGCTGGGCGCGGATCTCGTACTCCCCGCCACCCTCCACGTCCCGGACCCGGGCCCCCACCACCCGTTCGCCCTCGCGCAGGAAGCCGACCACCCTCGCCCGGTTGGCGCAGTGCGCCCCGTAGGCGGCGGCCGTCCGCACGAGGGTGGCGACGTAGCGGGCGTCGTCCATCTGGGCGTCGTAGTACTGCAGGGCGCCCACCAGCGCGTCCCTGCGCAGGGCCGGCGCGATCCGCAGCGCCCTGCGGCGCGAGAGGTGCCGGTGGGTGGGCAGGCCGCGCCCGTGCCCGCTGGAGAACGACATGGCGTCGTAGAGGGCCACGCCCGAACCGGCGTAGAAACGCTCCCAGGCCTTGTGCTGGAGCGGGTACAGGAACGGCACGGGCTTCACCAGGTGCGGGGCGAGGCGCTCCAACAGCAGGCCGCGCTCCTTCAGCGCCTCCCGTACGAGAGCGAAGTCGAGCATCTCCAGGTACCTGAGCCCGCCGTGGATGAGCTTGCTCGACCGGCTCGACGTGCCCGACGCCCAGTCCCGGGCCTCCACCAGACCCGTCGAAAGGCCCCGGGTGACCGCGTCCAGCGCCGTTCCGGCACCGACCACCCCCGCGCCGACGACCAGCACGTCCAGTTCCCGCTCGGCCATCCGGGCGAGCGCCTCCGCCCGCTGCGCCGGCCCCAGTGTCGCTGTCCTCACGGCTGCCTCCCGTTGGTGCGGGCAGAACCCGCTCGATGCGGGTGATCCCGCTCACATCTCCCGTTTCACGATTCTGACCGGCCGCACCGACATCAGCCACCGGCTGTGGACAACACAACGGTAGCCACCGCCCCGCAATGCGACATATCTGTCATATATACGCCTAGTCTGACATTGCGCCAGCTCCAGGCGGCCTCCGGACCCGTCCGGACCCCCCGCCCCGGGACGCGCGCGCACCGCCCCCTCATGCCAGGGAAGGGAAGGGACGGCCACCCATGCCCGCAGATCTCGCCGTCATCGGACTCGGCCACCTCGGCCTCCCCCTCGCGCAGGCGGCCGTCGCCGCCGGGATCGAGACCATCGGCTACGACAGCGGCCCCGCCACGGACAGCAGCCTCACCGCGGCCGAGGTCCGCCGCATGTCGGCGGCCGGCTTCCGGGTCACCACCAACCCCGCCGACCTCGGCCGGGTCCGCACCGCCGTCGTCTGCGCCCCCACCCAGCTCGGCGCCGACCGGGCGCTGGACCTCTCCGCCGTCGGCGAGGCGGGCCGCGCGCTCGCCGCCAGGCTGCGCCCGCACACCACGGTGATCCTCGAATCCGCCGTCCACCCGGGCGTCACCGAGGACTACCTGCGCCCCATCCTGGAGAGCGGCTCCGGACTGCGCGCCGGGCGCGACTTCCACCTGGCCTACTCCCCCGCCCGCCACGACCCCGGCAACCGCACCCACGGCATCGCCAACACCCCCAAGGTCATCGGCGGCCTCACCCCCGCCTGCACCGAATCCGCGCACGCCTTCTACGCCCGCCTCACCGAGAAGGTGGTGCGCGCCCGCGGCCTGCGCGAGGCCGAGACGGTCCAGCTCCTGGAGACCAACTACCGGCACGTGAACATCGCCCTCATGAACGAGATGGCGGTCCTCTGCCACGACCTCGGCGTCGACCTCTGGGACGTCGTCCGGTGCGCCGAGACGAAGCCGTACGGGTTCCAGGCCTTCCGTCCGGGCCCGGGCGTCGGCGGACACGGCGTCCCCCTCGACCCCAACTACCTCCCGCACACCACCCGCACCCCCGGGCACCCGCTGCGCATGGTCGGCCTGGCGCAGGAGATCAACAACCGGATGCCGCAATACGTCATCCAGCGTTCGGCCACCCTGCTGAACGAGCACGGCAAATCCGCCCGCGGCGCCCGCGTCCTGCTGCTCGGCGTCACCTACAAGCAGGACCTCGCCGACCAGGAGGGCTCCCCGGCCCGCGAGATCGCCAGCCGCCTCCTCGACCTCGGGGCCCTGGTCAGCTACCACGACCCGTACGTCGCGGGCTGGCGGGTGCGCGACCGGCCGGTGCCGCGCGCCGATTCGCTCTACGAGGCCGCCGCGAACGCCGACCTGACGATCCTGCTCCAGCACCACCGCACGTACGACCTCCAGGGGCTCGCGGTGAAGGCCCAGCTGCTCCTCGACACCCGGGGCGCCAGCCCGGCCGGCGCGGCCCACCGCCTCTGACCCCGGGCGGCACCCGGGCGGGGGGGTCCGCGCTCCCGCCCGGGTCACACCCCGGTTCCGGCGCCCGAAAATCCCCCCGCCGGATGTCGGCGCCCCCTGCTAGCCTGCGGCGTCACTTATCTCGTACTTACGACTGACCAACGTACGTACGTGCGTGTTTCGCGATCCCTGGGGGGGATTTCCGATGAGCCAGCACTTCCAGCCGCCCGCGCCCTCGTCCTACACCGAGGCCACGGCTCCCGCGCCCGCCTACAGCAGCCCGGGCATCGGCATCCTCGCCTCCGTCGTCGCCGCGGTCGTGGCGGCCGGCGTCTACGGCGGGATCATCGGCGGCACCCACCACCAGATCGGCTACGCGGCCGTGGGCGTCGGCGCCCTGGTCGGCTTCGCCGCCGGCAAGGCCGGCGGCCGCAGCCCCGCCCTGCCGGCCATCGCCGCACTGCTCGCGCTGGCCGCCGTCCTCGCAGGCCAGATGTTCGGCATCGTCCTGATCTACGCCGACGAGCTCCAGGTCAGCGCCATGGACATCGTCGGCCAGGGCACCTCCCCGCTCATGGAGGCCTGGAAGGCCGAAGCGAACCCGCTGACGTTCCTCTTCCTGGCCATCAGCGCGTACGCCGCGTTCCAGATCTCCCGCAAGGCCGCCGCCTAGACCGTCCGGACGCCGTCGCCGCGGGCCGCTCCGGCGGCCCGCCGCTCGTCCGCGCCGGCCAGCCAGAAGTACAGCGGCGGCAGACCGAGCTCCAGCGCCGCCAGCGGGATCTGGAACCAGTGCGGCCATCCGTGGACCGCCACGGACAGCACCCGCCCCACGCCACCGAGCAGGAAGACCGCCGACAGCCACCGGACGGCACGCGCCGGGATCGGTGTACGCCGGGCGGTCTCGATCCAGGCCAGCCCGAACCCGACGAAGACCGCGTTGTAGAAGCGCTCCCGGCTGTCCACGGTCGCCGTCGCCGGCCCCGCACCCTCGGCGCCGGGCACCGAGACGACGCCCAGCACCAGGTGGTAGAGCCCGATCGCCACGCAGGCCACGCCCATGGCCCAGGCGAGCCCCTTCAGAAGTCCGTGCCTGCTCACGACCCCACCCCCGCTTAGTAGACACACGTCGACTAAGCGGGGAGCGTAGGAGCGTAGTAGACACGCGTCAAGTAACTTGGACGGATGACCACGCGCCGCCGCCTCTCCCCGGACGACCGCCGCGCCCAGCTGCGCGCCGTCGGAGCCGCCCTCTTCGCCGCGAAGCCGTACGAGGACGTCCTCATGGAGGAGGTCGCCGAGCGGGCCGGGGTCTCCCGCGCCCTGCTCTACCGCTACTTCCCCGGCAAGCGCGAGCTGTTCGCCGCCGTCTACCGGGAGGCCTCGGACCGCCTCCTGTCCTCGACCGCGCTCGACCCGGACGTCCCCGCCTCGGCCTGGCTCCGGGCCGGACTCGACACGCACATCGACTACTTCGCCGCGAACCGCAACACCGTCCTCGCCGCCAACCGCACGCTCGCCGGCGACCCGGTGGTGCAGGCGATCATCGACGACGAACTCTCCGGCCTGCGCGCCCACCTGCTGACCGTCACCGCCCCCGCCGAGGAGCAGTACGCCACGGTCGCGGCCGTGGTGACGAGCTGGCTGGTCTTCGTCCGCACGCTGTGCGTGGACTGGCTCCTCGACGGCGCCTACTCCCGCACCGCGCTGGCCGACATCTGCGTCGGCGCCCTCACCGGCGCCCTCGCGACCGTCCCCGGACTGCGTCCGCTGCCGCCCGCCGCGGCCTGCGCCCCCGCACCGGGGCACTGACCGGGCGGAGAACGCCGGAGGGCCGGTACCCCCCACGGGGTACCGGCCCTCCGGCGTACGTACGGCGACCCGGGACCGGGTCAGCGGCGGTGCTGCGAGTCCGCGACCGTGACCTCGACCCGCTGGAACTCCTTGAGCTCGCTGTAGCCCGTGGTGGCCATCGAGCGGCGCAGCGCGCCGAAGATGTTCATCGAGCCGTCGGGGGTGTGCGACGGGCCGGTGAGGATCTCCTCGGTGGTGCCGACCGTACCGAGGTCGACCTTCTTGCCCCGCGGCACGTCCTCGTGGACGGCCTCCATGCCCCAGTGGTTGCCCTTGCCGGGCGCGTCGGTGGCACGGGCCAGCGGGGAGCCCATCATCACGGCGTCGGCGCCGCAGGCGACGGCCTTCGGGATGTCGCCGGACCAGCCCACGCCGCCGTCGGCGATGACATGCACGTAGCGGCCGCCGGACTCGTCCATGTAGTCGCGGCGCGCCGCGGCCACGTCCGCGACGGCGGTGGCCATCGGGACCTGGATGCCCAGCACGTTGCGGGTGGTGTGCGCGGCGCCGCCGCCGAAGCCGACCAGCACGCCCGCCGCGCCGGTGCGCATCAGGTGCAGGGCGGCCGTGTAGGTGGCGCAGCCGCCCACGATGACAGGGACGTCGAGCTCGTAGATGAACTGCTTGAGGTTCAGCGGCTCGGCGGCGCCGGAGACGTGCTCCGCCGACACGGTGGTGCCGCGGATGACGAAGATGTCCACGCCCGCGTCGACGACGGCCTTGGAGAACTCGGCCGTGCGCTGCGGGGAGAGCGCTGCGGCGGTGACGACACCGGAGTCGCGCACCTCCTTGATCCGCTGACGGATCAGGTCCGCCTGGATCGGCGCGGAGTAGATCTCCTGGAGACGGCGGGTCGCGGTCTCCTCGTCCAGCTCCGCGATCTCGTCCAGCAGCGGCTGCGGGTCCTCGTAGCGGGTCCACAGACCTTCGAGGTTCAGCACGCCGAGGCCGCCGAGCTCACCGATGCGGATCGCGGTCTGCGGGGAGACCACCGAGTCCATGGGGGCGGCCAGGAAGGGAAGCTCGAAGCGGTACGCGTCGATCTGCCAGGCGATCGAGACCTCCTTCGGGTCCCGCGTGCGCCGGCTCGGGACGATGGCGATGTCGTCGAAGGCGTACGCCCGGCGGCCGCGCTTGCCGCGCCCGATCTCGATCTCAGTCACGTGTGGTGGCCTTTCCTCTGGGTCTGCCCGTCCAGTATCCCCGACGGGCGGAGGACTGCGTTTCGGTGACCGCTGTACGGACGTACGCGCGCACGGCGAAGGGGCGGACCCGGCGCTTCCGCCGGGTCCGCCCCTCACCTCACGCGCTTCAGCCCTTGCGGCTGTAGTTCGGTGCCTCGACCGTCATCTGGATGTCGTGCGGGTGGCTCTCCTTGAGGCCCGCCGAGGTGATCCGGACGAAGCGGCCCCGGTCCTGCAGCTCGGGAACGGTGCGGCCGCCGACGTAGAACATCGACTGGCGCAGACCGCCGACGAGCTGGTGCACGACCGCGGAGAGCGGGCCGCGGTAGGGGACCTGGCCCTCGATGCCCTCGGGGATCAGCTTGTCGTCACCGCCGACGCCCTCCTGGAAGTAGCGGTCCTTGGAGAAGGACTTGCGGTCGCCGCGGGTCTGCATCGCGCCGAGCGAGCCCATGCCGCGGTACGACTTGAACTGCTTGCCGTTGATGAAGAGCAGCTCGCCCGGGGACTCCTCGCAGCCCGCGAGCAGCGAGCCGAGCATCACCGTGTCGGCGCCCGCGACCAGGGCCTTGGCGATGTCGCCGGAGTACTGCAGGCCGCCGTCGCCGATGACCGGGACGCCCGCGGCCTTGGCGGCCAGCGAGGCCTCGTAGATCGCGGTGACCTGCGGGACGCCGATGCCGGCGACGACGCGGGTGGTGCAGATGGAACCGGGGCCGACGCCGACCTTGATGCCGTCGCAGCCGGCGTCGATCAGCGCCTGGGCGCCGTCGCGGGTGGCCACGTTGCCGCCGATGACGTCCACGCCGGCGTTCGACTTGATCTTGGCGACCATGTCGCCGACCAGGCGGGAGTGGCCGTGGGCGGTGTCGACGACGATGAAGTCGGCGCCCGCCTCGATCAGCGCCTGGGCGCGCTCGTACGCGTCGCCCGCGACACCGACGGCCGCGCCG
The DNA here is from genome assembly GCF_055581065.1 of Streptomyces sp. NPDC031479. Classification (NCBI taxonomy): domain Bacteria; kingdom Bacillati; phylum Actinomycetota; class Actinomycetes; order Kitasatosporales; family Streptomycetaceae; genus Streptomyces; species Streptomyces sp. NPDC031479. Next base: position 119,756 of record NZ_JBVIKC010000018.1, on the reverse strand, counting down.
ACGAGCAGCCGGCCGTCCTTGTCCTTGGCGGCGTTCGGGTACTTCTCGGCCTTGACGAAGTCCTTGACCGTGATCAGGCCCTTGAGGATGCCCGCCTCGTCGACCAGCGGAAGCTTCTCGATCTTGTGGCGGCGCAGCAGCTCCATGGCGTCCACGCCGGAGATGCCGACCTTGCCCGTGACCAGCGGCATCGGGGTCATGACCTCGCGCACCTGGCGGCTGCGGTCCGACTCGAAGGCCATGTCGCGGTTGGTGACGATCCCGAGGAGCTTGCCGGCGGGGTCGGTCACCGGGACGCCGGAGATGCGGAACTTCGCGCACAGCTCGTCGGCCTCGCGCAGCGTCGCGTCCGGGTGCACCGTGATCGGGTCGGTGACCATGCCGGACTCGGAACGCTTGACCAGGTCGACCTGATTGGCCTGGTCGGCGATGGAGAGGTTGCGGTGCAGCACGCCGACGCCGCCCTGGCGGGCCATCGCGATGGCCATGCGGGACTCGGTGACCTTGTCCATGGCGGCCGACAGCAGCGGAACGTTCACGCGGACGTTGCGCGAGATGAGGGAAGAGGTGTCGATCGCGTCAGGCGACATGTCCGACGCGCCCGGCAGCAGCAGCACGTCGTCGTAGGTCAGTCCGAGCGTGGCGAATTTGTCGGGCACTCCGTCGGCGGTCATGACACCTTCCCAAATGGTCTTGCTCAGCGCGGATGTCCATGCTAACGGGATACCGACGCGTCTCATTCCACGACCAAGGTCAAGCAGAAGTTTCGTCGTTTCCTACGATGGATCGCGCGGGGAGACCGCGCGGCCCGTCACTGTTCCGCGAGCGCCCGCAGCCGGCTCAGCGCCCGGTGCTGCGCGACCCGCACCGCGCCCGGGGACATCCCGAGCATCTGGCCGGTCTCCTCCGCGGTCAGGCCGACGGCCACCCGCAGCACCAGCAGCTCGCGCTGGTTCTCGGGCAGGTTGGCCAGCAGCTTCTTGGCCCAGGCGGCGTCACTGCTGAGCAGCGCCCGCTCCTCGGGGCCCAGCGAGTCGTCGGGCCGTTCCGGCATCTCGTCGGACGGCACGGCCGTGCTCCCCGGGTGCCGCATGGCGGCCCGCTGCAGGTCGGCGACCTTGTGCGCGGCGATGGCGAAGACGAAGGCCTCGAAGGGCCGACCGGTGTCCCGGTAGCGCGGCAGCGCCATCAGGACGGCGACGCAGACCTCCTGCGCCAGGTCCTCCACGAAGTGACGAGCGTCACCGGGGAGCCGTGAGAGCCGGGTGCGGCAGTAGCGGATGGCGAGGGGGTGCACGAAGGCGAGCAGATCGTGCGTGGCCTGCTCGTCGCCCTCCACCGCACGGCGCACGAGAGCGCTGACGGCCCCGGCACCGCCGCCCTTGGCGGCGCCGGTGGGTGCTGTGGCCGTGGGGGACCCCAGGGCCTCGTCGTCGCGCATCAATCCATGGTGCCTTGGCGCCGGAGCATTCGCGGCACCGTGGTCCGTGTTGTGCATCGAAGCGTTATGAGCGGGTGCGCCGGAACTCATCATGTGCGCCCTCCCCTCCGCTCGGCCCGAATCGTCGCCCCCGGGGCCCCGGGGACTCGACCTCTCCAAGAATGCGGCACACCACCAAGGATGCGGCATCGCGCCCGAAGCGACACGTCCCCCGGATTGTGCACCGCCAATCCCCGGCGGGTCACCGGGTACGACGCGACGTACGGCGGTGTCCGCGCGGCGCCGCCGACGGGGCGGCGGGCGCCTCCCCGCGGGGCCCGGGGCGCGTGCCGCCCCGTCCGCCGACGGCGGACGGGACCGCTCGGGACGGCCGGTCGGGGATCCCGCAGGTCAGCGGACGAGGCCCCAGCGGAAGCCGAGTGCCACGGCGTGCGCCCGGTCCGAGGCGCCGAGCTTCTTGAACAGCCTGCGGGCGTGGGTCTTGACCGTGTCCTCGGAGAGGAAGAGCTCGCGCCCGATCTCCGCGTTGGAACGGCCGTGGCTCATGCCCTCCAGCACCTGGATCTCGCGCGCGGTGAGCGTGGGCGCGGCGCCCATCTCGGCCGAGCGCAGCCGGCGCGGTGCCAGTCGCCAGGTCGGGTCGGCGAGGGCCTGGGTGACCGTGGCCCGCAGTTCGGCGCGCGAGGCGTCCTTGTGCAGGTACCCGCGGGCGCCGGCGGCGACCGCGAGGGCCACCCCGTCCAGGTCCTCGGCGACCGTCAGCATGATGATGCGGGCGCCCGGGTCGGCGGACAGGAGCCGGCGGACCGTCTCGACACCGCCCAGCCCCGGCATCCGTACATCCATCAGAATCAGGTCGGAGCGGTCGGCACCCCAGCGGCGGAGGACTTCCTCGCCGTTGGCAGCCGTCGTCACACGCTCGACGCCGGGCACGGTGGCAACCGCGCGACGGAGCGCCTCTCGGGCAAGCGGGGAGTCGTCGCAGACGAGGACGGAAGTCATGACCGCCCTCCGCAGCTGCTGATGCGCGTCACCTTGAGCCTCCAGGCTGGTACGTATCGTCACCTGTGCGATCGATGCCCTCGGACACCTGTCCGGGAACTTCTCGGTTCAACCGCACTCGCTCTCTCAACGATGGTCACTCGAAAGAGTTACGGGTCGGACGGACACCTTCGGCACTCTACGTGAGGAAGCGATCACGACGCCGGAGCCACGAGCGAGCTGTCCTCCATCTGGAGCTATGCCCTATTTGGCGGCTTTTCTTCCGTTTGGCATGTGTCTGAGGCTAGATTCCCAATGAGTCATATTTACATCTACTACGACAGTAGGTGTGGAGACATGGACCGTATCCGCCTCAGTACCGGCACCAAGAGGGACTACCCATGGCAGATTTCTCCCGCCTCCCCGGACCGAACGCCGACCTCTGGGACTGGCAGCTGCTGGCTGCCTGCCGCGGGGTCGACAGCTCCCTGTTCTTCCACCCGGAGGGCGAGCGGGGCGCGGCCAGGAGTGCGCGCGAGGCCTCCGCTAAAGAGGTCTGCATGAGATGCCCGGTGCGTTCGGAATGCGCCGCGCACGCACTGGCCGTCCGCGAGCCCTACGGGGTGTGGGGCGGCCTCACCGAGGACGAACGCGAGGAGCTGATGGGCCGCGCGCGGCACCGCCTGATCCCCGCGTCGAGCACGATCGGCCCCATCGCCCCCCACTGACCCCCGAGCGGCGGCAGCGACCCCCGAAGGAACGTTTCGCCTGACCTCCCGCCCTCCCCGGCGCCGCGCCGGACGGGGCGGGGGTCAGCGCGCGGCGGCCCGCACCAGTTCGCCCAGGGTCGCCGCCACCGCGGGTACGCGCGCCAGGTCGGGCAGCGTCAGCGCCACGACCTCCCGCTCCACCGCCGGCTCCACGGCCAGGGTGCTCACGCCCTTGGCCCGTACGGACTCCACCGCCAGCTCCGGCAGCACCGCGACCCCGAGCCCCGCCCCGACCAGCCCGACCACGGCGGGGTAGTCGTCGGTGGCGAAGTCGATGCGCGGGGTGAAGCCCGCGCCCTCGCACACCTCCACCAGATGGCGGCGGCAGCGCGGGCAGCCCGCGATCCAGGGCTCCTCGGCCAGTTCGGCCATGCCCACCCGCTCGGCGCCGGCCAGCCGGTGCCCGTCGGGAACCAGCCCGACGAGCCGGTCGGTGAGCAGCGGCGTGACCACCAGGTCCTCCCACTCGGCCGCCGCCCCCGCCGCCCCGCCCCCGTAGCGGAAGGCCAGGGCCAGGTCGCAGTCGCCCTCGCGCAGCATCTCCACCGACCGCGGCGGCTCCGCCTCGACCAGCGAGATGCGGGTGCCGGGGTGCGCGGCGCGCATCGCCGCGAGCGCGGTCGGCACCAGGGTGGAGCTCCCGCTCGGGAAGGAGACGAGCCGGACCCGCCCGGCGCGCAGCCCGGCAATGGCCGCGACCTCCTCCTCGGCCGCGGTCAGCCCGGCCAGGATCCCGGCCGCGTGGCGCACCAGGGCCTCGCCGGCCTGGGTCAGCCGCATCTCGCGGCCCGTGCGGATCAGCAGCGGGGTACCGGCCGACTGTTCGAGGGCCTTCATCTGCTGGGAGACGGCGGGCTGGGTGCAGCCGAGCTCACGGGCGGCGGCGGAGAAGGACCCGGTCCCGGCGACAGCGCGCAGGACCCGGAGATGGCGTGCCTCAATCACGGTTCGATCATAAGCCCGACTTTGACCGCGACGCCAATGCCCTCCCTGACCCTTTGAGCTCGGGGCCCCTTCCGGTGACACCGCGGAGCCGGAAGATCACGAGTGCGTACGCACCCGCCCGCGCAGGCGCTCAGGCCGGGCGGGGCGGCTAGGTTGCGCACATGACGACTGCGTTGATTACGGGATCCACGGCGGGCATCGGCGCCGCCTTCGCCCGCCGCCTGGCCACCCAGGGGCACAACCTCGTGCTGGTGGCCCGCGACACCAAGCGGCTGGCCGAGCAGGCCACCGAGCTGCACGACCGGCACGGCATCGAGGCGGAGGTGCTGACCGCCGACCTCTCCACGGAGCGGGGCATCGCGGCGGTCGAGACCCGCCTCGGGGACCGTACGCACCCCGTGGACCTGCTGGTCAACAACGCGGGCTTCGGCAACAAGGGCCGCTACCTCGACGTCTCGATGGCCGACGAGCTGGCCATGATCAAGGTGCACGTCGAGGCGGTGCTGCGGCTGACCTCGGCGGCGACCGGGTCGATGCGCTCGCGCGGGCGCGGCGGAGTGGTGAACGTGGCCTCGGTGGCGGCCTTCGTGCCGCGCGGCACCTACGGCGCGAGCAAGGCGTGGGTCGTGCAGTTCACCCAGGGGGCGGCACGGGACCTCGCGGGTTCCGGAGTGCGGCTGATGGCCCTGTGCCCCGGATTCGTGCGGACCGAGTTCCACCAGCGGGCGGGCATGGGGACGGACAACATCCCGGGCTGGCTGTGGCTCGACGCCGACAAGCTGGTGGCGGCGGCCCTGGCGGACCTGGCCCGCGGCAAGACCGTGTCGATCCCCGACCCGCGGTACAAGGCGCTGATGGGAGTGGTGAAGCTGACGCCGCGCGGGATCCTCGGCGGCGTGTCCTCCCGCACCGGGCGCAAGTACGGCCCCCAGTAACCGGTGTGACCCACAGGTAAGCCTGGCAAGTGGGTGAAATCTCCCTAAACTGGACGTGTCCCATCCACCACAGGAGGCGACGCGATGACATTCGTACAGGTGATCGATTACGAGACGAAGCGGTTCGACGAGATGAACGCGCTCATCGACCGCTATGCGGAACAGACCAGCGGCAGGCGCACGGTCACCCACACCATGATCGGCCGGGACCGCGACGCGCAGACGCACTACGTGGACCTCGTCGAATTCCCGTCCTACGAGGAGGCCATGAGGAACTCTCACCTCCCGGAGACCGACCGGATGTTCCAGGAGATGGTGGCCCTCTGCGAGGGAATGCCGAAGTTCATGAACCTCGACGTCGTCCGGGACGAGTACCTCAACAAGCTGGTCGCGAACCGGGTCTTCGACGAGATCGCCGTGAAGGGCAACTTCGACGTCATCGAGGAGTGCATCGCGGCCGACTACATCACGCACGACATGATGGACACGGAGGGCCGCGGCAACGGCCGGGACGGGATGCGGCAGACCATCGGCATGTGGCGGGACGCGTTCGACTTCACGTTCGACAAGACGCGCCAGCTCGCCGAAGGGGACTGCGTCACCACGCTGTGGAACTGGAAGGGCACCCACAAGGGCGAGTTCATGGGGGTCGCGCCGACCGGCAAGGAAGTCAGCATGTCGGGATGTATGACCTGCCGGATCGAGAACGGGCAGGTCGCGGAGGACTGGTGGTACTACGACGCCCCCGGTCTGATGCGGCAGCTGGGCATGATGCCCGGCTGACCGGATGCCCGGACGGCGCGGGAGGCGCCGACGGCAAGGAACGCAAGAGGCCCTGGTCACCCCCGCTGGGCAGCGGTGACCAGGGCCTTCTCACGCGTCAGGCGGCGTCAGCCTCAGTGGCTGTGGCCGTGACCGTGGCCGTGACCGGCGTCGGCCTCTTCCTCGGCCGGCTTCTCGACGACCAGGGTCTCGGTCGTGAGCAGCAGGGAGGCGATGGAAGCGGCGTTCTCCAGCGCGGAGCGGGTGACCTTGACCGGGTCGATGACGCCGGCCTTGACCAGGTCGCCGTACTCGCCGGTGGCGGCGTTGAAGCCCTGGCCCTTTTCGAGCTCGGCGACCTTGGAGGTGATGACGTAACCCTCCAGGCCGGCGTTCTCGGCGATCCAGCGCAGCGGCTCGACGGCGGCGCGGCGCACGACGGAGACGCCGGTGCCCTCGTCGCCGGTCAGGCCGAGGTTCCCGTCGAGGACCTTGACGGCGTGGACGAGCGCGGAGCCACCGCCGGAGACGATGCCCTCCTCGACCGCGGCGCGGGTCGCCGAGATGGCGTCCTCAAGGCGGTGCTTCTTCTCCTTGAGCTCCACCTCGGTGGCGGCGCCGACCTTGATGACGCAGACGCCGCCGGCGAGCTTCGCCAGGCGCTCCTGCAGCTTCTCGCGGTCCCAGTCGGAGTCCGTGGACTCGATCTCGGCCTTGATCTGGTTGACGCGGCCCGCGACGTCAGCGGCGTTGCCGCCACCGTCGACGATGGTCGTGTCGTCCTTGGAGATGGTCACGCGGCGCGCGGAGCCGAGGACGTCCAGACCGGCCTGGTCGAGCTTGAGGCCGACCTCCTCGGCGATGACGGTGGCACCGGTGAGGGTGGCCATGTCCTGCAGCATCGCCTTGCGGCGGTCGCCGAAGCCGGGGGCCTTGACCGCGACCGCGTTGAAGGTGCCGCGGATCTTGTTGACGACGAGGGTGGAGAGCGCCTCGCCCTCGACGTCCTCGGCGATGATCAGCAGCGGGCGGGAGCCGCCGGCCTGGATGACCTTCTCCAGCAGCGGCAGGAGGTCCTGGATCGAGGAGATCTTGCCCTGGTTGATCAGGATGTACGGGTCGTCGAGGACGGCCTCCATACGCTCCTGGTCGGTCACCATGTACGGGGAGAGGTAGCCCTTGTCGAAGGCCATGCCCTCGGTGAACTCCAGCTCCAGGCCGAAGGCGTTGGACTCCTCGACGGTGATGACACCGTCCTTGCCGACCTTGTCCATCGCCTCGGCGATGAGCTCGCCGACCTGCTGGTCCTGCGCGGAGAGCGCGGCCACGGCGGCGATGTCGGACTTGTCCTCGATCGGGCGGGCGGTCGCGAGGAGGTCCTCGGACACGGCCTTGACCGCGGCGTCGATGCCCTTCTTCAGGGCGGCCGGGGAGGCGCCGGCGGCGACGTTGCGCAGACCCTCGCGGACCAGCGCCTGGGCCAGCACGGTGGCGGTGGTGGTGCCGTCACCCGCGATGTCGTTGGTCTTGGTCGCCACCTCCTTCACGAGCTGGGCGCCCAGGTTCTCGTACGGGTCGTCCAGCTCGACCTCGCGGGCGATGGTGACACCGTCGTTGGTGATGGTGGGAGCGCCGAACTTCTTGTCGATGACGACGTTGCGGCCCTTGGGGCCGATCGTCACCTTGACCGTGTCGGCAAGCTTGTTGACACCGCGCTCGAGGGCGCGACGGGCGTCCTCGTCAAACTTAAGAATCTTCGGCATGGGAGCGGTCAGCCCTCTCGTTGCGATCCCCGGCCGCTCACCGCGACCGCCTGTCTAGAACGAACTACGCCCCTCGCCGCCCGGCATCAGCAGGGGTGACCAGGGGCGTAGCTCAAGGCAAAACTGGAGAAGCGAATTACTTCTCGACGATCGCGAGCACGTCGCGGGCCGAGAGGACGAGGTACTCCTCGCCGTTGTACTTCACTTCGGTGCCGCCGTACTTGGAGTACAGGACGACGTCGCCGACGGTGACGTCCAGCGGGAGACGCTGGCCGTCCTCGAAGCGGCCCGGGCCCACGGCAAGGACGACGCCCTCCTGGGGCTTCTCCTTCGCGGTGTCCGGGATGACCAGGCCAGAGGCCGTGGTCTGCTCGGCGTCGAGCGGCTGGACCACGATGCGGTCCTCAAGCGGCTTGATGGCAACCTTGGAGCTGGTGGTCGTCACGATCCGACCTCCCCCTTCGGAGATCCGGGGTTAACTGTCTGAGGTGGCGACCAGGTCGATCCGTCGTCGCGGGTGCCGGATCTGCCTGTCGCTGTGTTGGCACTCACCGGGGGCGAGTGCCAGACGCGAGACTATTCCGGCGATTAGCACTCGGTCAAGCGGAGTGCCAATCCAGCTCCCGCGGCGTCGTCATCCGGCCGCCCCTTGGCCGAGAATCCGAAGGCACGTGCGAGGTACCCGTGGGTACGCGTAGGTATCCGTACTCAGGCGGCGGCACCGGCCCGCGGACGAGACTGCCCCCCATGACGAGACCGACACACGGCGAACGCGCACGCACCGGATCCGACTGGGTCGCGGACATCGCGACCGCCCTGCTGCTGACCCTGCTGGAGGCCGCGGCCGTCGCCGTCGGCCTCTACGTGGCGGTCGTCGCCGCCTGGGACGCCCAGGGCACCGGGGGCGACGACCGGACGGTCCTGGTCCTGCTGCTGGGCGGACTCGTCCTGGCGGCCGTGACCGCCGGGGTCGTCTCCGGCCGCGCCTTCCGCCGCCGCGCGCCCGTCACCGGATGCGTCCAGGCACTGGTGTGCGCGGCCCTGCTCGTGGGCACCGCGGCCGTGGCCCACCAGTCCCGCGACCAGCTCCGGTCCGATCCGCCCGCGCCGGCGTCCCCGTACCGGGGCACGTACGGCCAGTGCTTCAGCGGCGGCGACGACCACGAGTGTCCGGGCGGTTGAGACGGCCGGTGTGTGAGAGTGGAAGCCGTGCGCATCCTCGTGGTCGAAGACGAAGAGAACCTGGCCGAATCCCTCCGCCAGGGCCTGTCCGCCGACGGCCACCGCGTGGACGTCGCCCACGACGGCCACCGCGGCCTGGAACTGGCCCTCACCGGCGGCCCGTACGACGCCGTGCTCCTGGACCTGATGCTCCCCGGTCTCGGCGGCGCCGAGATCTGCGCCCGGATGCGCGCCCACGGCGTCCCCACCCCCGTCCTGATGCTGACCGCCAAGGACGGCGAGCACGACGAGGCCGAGGGCCTCGACGCGGGCGCCGACGACTACCTCACCAAACCCTTCTCCTTCGTCGTGCTCGGCGCCCGGCTGCGCGCCCTCGCCCGCCGCGCCGCCGCCCCCGAACCCGCCGTGCTGCGCGCCGGCGACCTGGTCCTCGACCCGCAGGACCGCCGCTGCCGCCGCGGCACGCACGACATCGAACTCACCGCGCGCGAGCTCGGCGTCCTCGCCTGCCTGATGGAGCGCCCCGGCCGGGCCGTCGCCAAACAGGACATCCTCGACGAGGTCTGGGACGCCCCCCACGACATCGACCCGAACATCGTCGAGGTCTACGTCTCCTCCCTGCGCAAGAAGATCGACGCCCCCTTCGGCCGCCGCTCCATCCTCACCGTGCACGGCACCGGCTACCGGATGGCCCCCGACGGTGGTTAGCAGCGTCCGCGCGCGGGCCGCCCTGGCGGCCGCCCTCGCGATGGCCGCCGTCCTGGCCGGCGGCGGACTGTGGCTGTACACCCTCATGCGCGCCAACCTCCTCGACAACACCACCGGCCGCACCGAACTCGCCGCGCGCAAGGTCGCCGCCCAGCTCGACACCCGCACCCTGCCGCCCGGCGGGCGGCTGCCCGCGCCGGAGAGCGGCGTGGACCTGGTCCTCGTACGGGACGCGGCCGGGCGGACGGTCTCCACCAGCGGGGGCCCGCAGGACGTCCCCGGCCTCGCCGCCCTGCGCCCCGCACCGGGCCAGGACTCCCGCTCCGTCGTGCTCGGCCCCGCGCGCCCCGGCGCGGAACGGCGGGTGGCCGTCGTCGTCACCGCCCCCGGCACGGGCGGCGATCCGCACCCCCCTTACACCGTCTACGCGATGACGGTGCTCAGCGACGTCGACGACGCCACCCGCGCCATCGCCCTCGGACTGCTCGCCGGCGCGCCCCCGCTGATCGCCTTCGCGGCGGCCCTGGCGTGGTGGGTCACCGGGCAGGCGCTGCGGCCCGTCACCGCCATCCGTACGGAACTCGCCGCCGTCACCGCCAGCGAGCTCGACCGGCGCGTCCCCGACCCCGGCGGCGCCGACGAGATCGCCCGGCTGGCCCGGACCGTCAACGACACCCTCGACCGGCTGGAACGCTCCGACGCCCGCCAGCGCCAGTTCACCGCCGATGCCTCGCACGAGCTGCGCAACCCCCTGGCCGCCGTCCGCGCCCGGCTGGAAGTCGCCCTGGCCCGGCCGCGTCCCGACCGGGAGTCGGTGTCCGCCGCGCTGGCCGACACCGAACGGCTCCAGCGGATCGCCGCCGACCTGCTGCTGCTGGCCCGCCTCGACGGCGGACCCGCGCCGCGCTCCGAGCCCGTCGACCTCGCGCTGCTCGCCGCCGAGGACGCGGCCCGGCGGCCCGCGCCCCGGGTACCGCTGCGGCTGGCCGCGCCCGCGCCCGTACCGGCGTACGGGGATCCGGCGCGGCTGGAGCGGGCCCTGGCCAACCTGGTGGACAACGCCCTTCGGTACGCCCGCTCCGGGGTCCTGGTCCGGGCCGTCGCCGAGGACGACGGCTGGGCGGTGCTGGAGGTCACCGACGACGGTCCGGGCATCCCGGAGGCGGACCGGGACCGGGTCTTCGAGCGGTTCGTACGCCTCGACGCGGACCGGGGGCGGGCCGGCGGCGGGACCGGGCTGGGCCTGGCCATCGCCCGGGAGATCGCGCGGGCCCACGGGGGCGACGTACGCGCGCTGGCGGCCCGGGAGGGCGCCGCGGGCGCCCGGCTGGAGCTGCGGGTCCCGTCGGGGCCGCGGGGCGGCTGAAGGGGGCGAGGGGCGGCCGAAGGGGGCCAGGAGGGCGTGGCCACCGGACTCAGGATTCCTTCAGGGCCACTGGGCCAGGATCGGCTGGCATGAGTGCGCACCGCAGGAAGACCGCCCGCCGCCGCAGGCGCCCGCCACGGCGGATCGGCCGCAAGCTGCTCGTCGCGGGCTGCGCCCTGACGGTGTTGGCGGGCGGCACGGCCTGGTACCTCTACCGGGACCTCGCGTCGAGCATCGGCAGCTCCCGCGCCCTGGAGGGCGCCGAGAAGTCGGCGCACGGGGACCTGAACATCCTGCTCATCGGCCTGGACAGCCGCCGCGACCAGAATGGCGACGAGCTGCCCGAGGAGGTCCTCGACAAGCTGCACGCGGGCAATTCGGACATCGGCGGCTACAACGCCAACACCATGATCCTGCTGCACGTGCCGGGCGACGGCGGCAAGGCGAAGGCCTTCTCCATACCGCGCGACGACTTCGTGGACATCTCCGGCGTGCCCGGCCACGGGAAAGACAAGATCAAGAAGGCGTACGGGCTGGCGAAGGCGGCGAAGGAGGACCAGCTCTCCGCGCAGGGCGTGAACGACCGGCGACGGCTGGAACGGGAGGGGCGCGAGGCGGGGCGCAAGGCCCAGATCGACACGGTGCGCGCCTTCCTGGGCGTCCCGGTCGATCACTTCGCCGAGCTCAACCTGGCCGGTTTCTACCACCTGGCCGACGCGCTGGACGGCGTACCGGTGTGCCTGAGGAAGCCGGTGAAGGACAAGTACTCGGGCGCCGACTTCCCCGCGGGCCGCCAGACCCTCAACGGCGCCCAGTCCCTCGCCTTCGTACGGCAGCGGCACGGGCTGGAGATGGGCGACCTGGACCGGACGAAGCGGCAGCAGGCGTTCCTGGCGGGCGCCACGCAGAAGCTGAACTCGGCCGGGACCTTCACGGACCCGGTGAAGCTGCTCAAGCTGATCGACACCGCGAAACAGGACGTCGTGACCGACGCGGGCTGGGATCTGCTGGCCTTCGTGAAGCAGGCGAAGAACCTGTCCGGGGGAAAAGTGCAATTTACGACACTCCCCGTGGAGGGGTTCGGAAGGAACCATGGGGAGGACATCAACGTCGTAGATGATATGAAGATAAAGCGCCTCATTGCAGAGCAGATCGGTCCTCAGGCCACTGCGACCCCGAGTGCACCGGGCGCCGCCTCCTCACCTTCCTCCCCGGCCCCTCCCTCCTCTTCGTCCTCCCCCGCCGCGTCACCGCCGGCACCCCCTTCCCCCGCGGAGCAGCCCGGAACCATCGACGGCGGCGGCGTCCCGTGCGTGGACTGAGGCCCCAGACGGTGTCGGGTGCGCGCCGGCGCACCGAAGCACTGCTCCTGCTCCTCGTCATCGGCATCGCCGTCTTCGGCCACGTGAGCGCCGGGCTGGCGATGAACGGGGAGCTGCCGCAGCAGCTCGTCAGCTTCGTCATCAGCCTGACGCTGCTGTCCCTCGTGGGACACCTGGGCATCCGCCGGTTCGCGCCGTACGCCGACCCGCTGATCTTCCCGCTCGCCATGCTGCTGACCGGGCTCGGCCTGGTGCTGATCCACCGCCTCGACCAGGGGTACATCGAGCGGTACGGCTCCGAGGCGAACGCGCCGGGCCAGCTGATGTGGACGGTGGTCGGGGTCGCCGCCTGCATCCTGGTGGTGGCGCTGCTGCGTGACCACCGGCTGCTCCAGCGGTTCATCTACATCACGATGGCCGTCGCACTGGTACTGCTGATCGCGCCGGCGTTCTTCGGCGCGGACACGTACGGCGCGAAACGCTGGATCATCCTCTTCGGCTTCTCGGTCCAGCCCGGCGAATTCGTGAAGATCATGATCGCGATCTTCTTCGCGGGCTACCTGGTCATCCACCGGGATTCCCTGGCCCTGACGGGCCGGAAGTTCCTGGGCATGCGGATGCCCCCGATGCGTCAGCTCGGCCCGATCGTCACGGTGTGGGTCCTGTCCATGCTCGTCCTCGTCTTCGAGCGCGACCTGGGCACCTCGCTGATCTTCTTCGGCGTCTTCGTGGTGATGCTCTACGTGGCCACCGAGCGCACCAGCTGGATCGTGTGCGGTCTGTTCATGGCGGCGGTGGGCGCCTTCGCGGTGGGGGCGACCGAGCCGCACGTGAAGGCCCGCGTGGCGGCGTGGCTGAACCCGCTCTCCTACTACTGGAAGGACCGCCCGCCGGGCGTCACCTCCGACCAGTCGGCACAGGCGCTGTTCAGCTTCGGCACCGGCGGCGTCTCGGGCACCGGCCTGGGGCTGGGCCACCCCGAGCTGATCAAGTTCGCGGGCCGCAGCGACTTCATCCTGACGACGGTCGGCGAGGAACTGGGCCTGGCCGGCGTCATGGCCGTCCTGATCCTCTACGCCCTCCTCGTGCAGCGGGGCCTGCGGATGGCTCTGGCCGCGCGCGACCCGTTCGGCAAGCTCCTGGCGGTCGGCCTGGCCTCGGCGCTCGCGCTCCAGGTCTTCGTGGTGGCGGGCGGCGTCACCGGGCTGATCCCCCTGACCGGCAAGGCCCTGCCCTTCCTGGCGAAGGGCGGCTCCTCCCTCCTGGCCAACTGGATCATGATCGCCCTCCTCCTCCGCATCAGCGACAGCGCGGAACGCCAACGCGAGGCGGACGCCCACGGCCCGGCGGAAACAACGATCACGCCGATGGTGGCGGCGGGGCGGTGAGGGGGGCACCCGTCGGGCCCGCTTTCCCCCCTCGGCCCCGCCCCGCTCCTCGGCGCCTGCCCACCCGCCTCCCGGGTGCGGGCGGTGGCGCTTCGCCGTCGCGCAGACGGCGGGACCACAGGGGCGAGCGGCAACCGGCCGGCCCCACCCCCGACGGGCCAGGAACCCCTGCCGGGGTCCAGGAGCAGCGGGGCCCTGCCGGCCCGGATCAGAGCAGGACTGGGGGCTTCCCGCCAGTCCACTGTCCTTCCGTGCCGGTCCGGTCCCTCAAGGGCGCTCCTTCGTCGCGTCGCTTCGCGATGGCCTTCGGCCACCCTTGACCGACCGGCCCGTCCCGGAATGCCAAAGACCGTCGGGAAGCCCCCAGGGGGATGGTCAGGGGGCAGGAGCAGCAGGGGCGGCCGCATCAGCGAAGCGCCGGGCCGCCTGCGGCCAGGTGCACCCGAGATACGGGCCCACTCGTCGCTCTTTCGGCGCCGGGAGCGGCTTACCCGCACGAAACGGCGACCACATCGCCCTACGGCGCACCCAGCCGCACCAGATCGCTACGCGCTCCTCATCGCTTGGCGTCCGGCGGCCGTCCGGGGCCGCTACCCGCACGCAAGGACGACCAGAAAGACCTGGGAGTCGGTGGGCGCGTCAGATCGCTACGCGCTCCTCACGTCTCGGCGCCGGTCACTGGCCTCCAGGTCGCCGCCCGCCGTGTCGTGTCGCATCGCGACCCGACCGCCGCCCTGGAGCGTCAGTTCGTGTCAGCCTCGGAGGTGAGCGCCTTCAGGGTGGTGTCCAACCAGTGCAGCTCGGTGCGGCTGGTGGCGCGGGCGATGGTCAGCAAGCCCTGACGGAAGGGGTCATCGAACTCCTCCGCACCGAGCGGCCGTTCACCCTCGTAGAAGAAGCTGCTCGGCTCCTGAAGGAAGGTCCGGCGGCGGCGGAGGACCGCCGCTTGCTGGTCGGGATCCTCCAGCTGGCCCAGGAAGGCCAGGACGGTGAACCAGTGGTTCTCGTCGCTGATCTCGACGCCGTCGGCCTCACGCAGGCGTCGGCGCAGGTCGTCCCGGCCCGCGCCGGTCAGGGTGAGGACATGTCGGGGCGCCGCCCGGGTGCCGGGCTCGGTCTGCCGGCTCAGCAGCCCGGCCTTCTCCAGTCGCTTGATGGCCGGATAGAGCGTGCCGTCAGCGATGGGCCGGACATGGCCGGTGAGATGCGCGACGCGCCGCTTCAGCTCGTAGCCGTGCAGCGGCTGCTCGTACAGGAAGCCCAGGATCGCCAGTTCCAACACCACGCCATCATGCCTCAACCCCTCTATATATCGGATCCGATGTATAGTCTCGGCGATGCTTTCGGATGGATGGAGGAGGAGTCGTGCGTGACGCTCAGGTGACCCCCGAAGGGGCGCGAATCCGCTGGGTGGAGCTGCCCGGAGACCCCCGCCGTGCCACCCGCGTCTACCTGCACGGGCTCGGCGCCTCCGCCGCGCCGTACTTCGCGGCCTCCGCCGCGCACCCCGCCCTGGCCGGCCACCGCTCGCTGCTGGTCGACCTGCTGGGCTTCGGCATCAGCGACCGCCCCACCGACTTCGCCTACACCCTGGAGGACCATGCCGACACCGTGGCGGCGGCCCTGGAGGCGGCCGAGGTCCAGACAGCGGACGTCATCGGGCACAGCATGGGCGGCGCGGTGGCCATCGTGCTGGCCGCCCGCCACCCGCACCTGGTCGGCCGACTCGTCCTGGTCGACGCCGCCCTCGACCCGGTGCCCGTAGCTCACGGCCGGCCCGGGGTGAGCGGCATCGCCGCCTATACGGAGGAGGAGTTCCTGGTCTGCGGGTGGCGCCGGGTTCGCGAGGACGCCGGGCCGCACTGGTGGTCCACCATGCGGCTGGCCGGGCGCGAGGCGCTGCACCGCAGCGCGACGCACCGGGCCCTCGGCACCGAGCCCGCCCTACGCGACACGCTGCTGGCCCTGCCGATCCCGCGCGCCTACCTGCGGCCGGAGGCCGACCAGCCGCTTCCCGGCGCGCAGGAACTCGCCGAAGCGGGAGTCGAGGTGGTGTCGATCCCGGACTGCGGGCACAACATCATGCTGGACAACCCGGAAGCCTTCGCGCGGGCCACCGCGCACGCCCTGCGTGAGACCTGAGCGCGCGTTACGGGCAGGAGCACACTCGCCGGGACCGACGCCGGTGCGGCTCCAACCGCTGCGCGATCATCCGCGCCGCGCAGTCGGCCGCGCGGAGGCAAGATCCCGCCTGTCGCCTGCCCGGACCTCTCCGGCCGGTCGTCCTTCCGTGCGGGTATCGGCCCCGGACGGCCAGCGGACGCCAAGCGATGAGGAGCGCGTAGCGATCTGGCGCGTGTGGGTGCTCCGCAGGACGGTCTGGTCGCCGTTTCGTGCAGGCAGGACAACCCCCGGCTCTGATTACGGGACCGACGGGCCCGTATCCGGGACGCACCTGGCCGCAGGCGGCCCGCCGCTTCGCTGATGCGGCGGTTCCTGCCGCGCTTGCCCCCTGACCATCCCCCTGGGGGCTTCCCGACAGTCTTTGGCGTTCCGTGGCGGGACGGTCGGTCAAGGGTGGCCGAAGGCCATCGCGAAGCGACGCGACCGCAGGGAGCGCCCTTGACGGACCGGCACGGCGCGGAAGGACGATGGACTGGCGGGAAGCCCCCAGCCCTGCTGCGATCCCGCCCGGCCGAAGTCCCGCCGCCCCCCGGCCCCCGGCCGGGGGCCCTGCTCCGCCGGGCGCGAGGGGCCACCGCGTCCCGCACGCCGTCGTGGCCCCGGCAGGGCAGGGCAAGCACCCCGGGCCCGCGCCCCGTTACACGTAGTCCTCCAGGCGGGCGATCTTGTAGCCCTGCTGCTGGATGTGCTGGAGCATGCGGGTGGTCATCTGGGTTTCCGTCGTGCCCTTGAGCTCCGACGGGCCGCGGAAGTGGGCCAGGATGATGTCGCCCGGCTTGAAGGCGGAGCCTTCGCTGTACTGGAAGTCGTTGATCTGCATCGACTCACGCCACAGGAAGACCGAGGAGATCCCGCACTCGGAGGCTGCCTTGAGGGTGTCGTCGTTGTAGTTGCCGTACGGCGGCCGGAAGAACGTGGGGCGCTTGCCGAAGCGCTTCTCCAGGCGGTCCTGCTGCCCGCAGATCTCCTTCTTCTGCGCCGCGAAGGGCAGCGTGCGCAGGTTCGGGTGGGTCAGCGTGTGGTTGTTGACCGTGCTGCCCGATCCGTTGTCGCGGAGCTTCTCGAAGTACGAGTAGTCCGCCGACGCGATGTTGTCGGTCAGGAACATGCTGATCGGCAGCTTCAGTTCGGCCGCCATCTTCAGGAACTCGGGGTCCTTCTCCGCGCCGTCGTCGAAGGTCAGGAAGACGACCTTGTCCGTCGCGGGGACGGGTATTCGGTCCAGGACGACCGGCTTCCCCGGTGCGGCCTTGGGGAGTTGGGGCTTCTGCGCGGGCTTGGGGGCGTACTGGAGGGGGGCGGTCAGACCCCACTTCTTGTACGCCTCGTCCGCCGGCGTCCCCGCCGACGCGGAGGCTCCCGGGGCCGCGGAGGGCCGCGCCGACGGGGAGGCCGAGGCCGTCCCCGTCTCCGTCGCGGTCTTGCGGCCCAGTCTCTCGATGGGATCCACACTGTTCCCGCACCCCGTCAGGGACAGCGCGAGCGCGCCGGCCGTCAGCGTCCCGGCTACCAACCGGCGCGCGTACATCAAAGGTAATCCTCCAGGCGGGCCACGGCGTACCCCTTGTCCGTGACGGTCTTCATGACATGACGGATCATGTCAGGCATCGTGCCCTTCCAGTCCTCCCGGCCCCGGAAATGGGACAGGATGATGTCCCCGGGGTGGAGGTCCCGGTCCCATTCGCGGTAGTCCATCCGGTTCACGAAGGCCTCCGCGTTCCACAGCGGTACCGCCTTGATGCCGCAGGACTTGGCCGCGCGCAGGGTGTCCTGGTTGTAGTTGCCGTACGGCGGCCGGAAGAGGGTCGGGCGCTTGCCGAACTGCTTCTGGATGGTGTCCTGTTGGCCGCAGATCTCCTCGCGCTGCTTCTCGTAGGAGAGCGCGGGCATGTAGCGGTGGTTCAGCGTGTGGTTGTTGAGGGTGACCCCCGCGTCCTGCATCCCCTTGAAGTACGGGTAGTTGTCGCGGACGAGGTAGTCGCTGAGGAACGCCGTGTACGGGATCTTCAGTTCCTGCATCATCTTGACGAACTCGGGGTCCTTCTCCGCGCCGTCGTCGATGGTCAGGAAGACGACCTTGTCCTCCGTCGGGACGGTGGTGAAGACCGGCGGGTATTCGTCCTGGTCCTCGACCTCGAAGCCCTCACGGGTGGTGATCTCGTGCTTCGTCTTCGGTGCGGGCGGGGCCAGCAGCGGCGTCTTGAGGAGGCCCCACTTCTTCGCGGCGGCGATCCGGGCCTGCTGGGCGGCCTTGGCCTGCTCGGCGGCGTTGGCGAGGGCGCCGGCCGCTCCGGGGCCCGCTTCGCCGGCCTTGGGCTTGGCCGGTGCCGCCCGGTCCGCGGCCCCGCAGCCCGTGCCCAGGGCGGCGACGAGCAGCGCGGCCACTGCCACCCCGTACCGGCCGCGCGGGCGGGGCGCGAACCGGTGACCATACTGCGCAGTATTTCCCTTTTGTCGTACTAGCTGCATAGCAGCGGATCCTTACACCGCGCACCGCCCCTCGGCAGCCGACACCACGGCCGGAGGCCGCCCTTCCCCCGGCTGGCCGACAATGGGACGGTGACCCCCGAAGACTTCGCCGCACTGCTCGCCCCCGAGGGCCGCGCGCTCCTCGACTCCCTCCGCGACTACGACCCCGGCCAGGAGCTCGCCGTCGCCACCCGGCTGCGCCGCGAACACCCCGCCCCGCTGGTGTCGGCGGCGCTCGGGCAGGCCCGCCTGCGGCAGCGGGCGGTGGCGAAGTTCGGGGCCGAGGACGCGTTCCGGATGTACTTCACGCCCGGCGGCGGCGAGATGGCCACCCGCGCGTCGGTGGCCTCGTACCGCGCCGGGCGGCTCGCGGCGCTGGGCGTACGGAGCGTCGCGGACCTGTGCTGCGGGATCGGCGGGGACGCCCTGGCGCTGGCCCGGCTCGGGATCCGGGTGCTGGCGGTGGACCTCGACCCGCTGACGGTGGCCGTCGCCCGGGCCAACGCCGAGGCGCTGGGACTGGCGGACCTGATCGAGGTCCGCGAGGCGGACGTGACGGAGGTGGACGTGTCCTCGTACGAGGCCGTCTTCATCGACCCGGCCCGGCGCGGCGGGCGCGGCCGGATCTTCGACCCGGAGTCGTACTCGCCCCCGCTGTCCTGGGCCGTGGAGACCGCCCGGGGCGCGAAGCACGCCGCCATCAAGATCGCCCCCGGGATCCCGCACGAGGCGGTCCCGGCGGAGGCCGAGGCCGAGTGGATCTCCGACCACGGGGACGTGAAGGAGGCCGTGCTGTGGTTCGGCACCGCCCCGGGCACGGTCCGCGCCACCCTGCTGCCCGGGCCCCGCGAGCTGCTGACCGCCGATCCGCTGCCGGATCCGGAGGCGGGCCCGGTGGGCCGCTACCTCTACGAGCCCGACGGGGCCGTGATCCGCGCGCACCTCGTCGCCGAGGTGGCCGCGGAGCTGGACGGCCGGCTCGTCGACCCGACCATCGCCTACGTCACCGCCGACGAGCTGCGCCCGACGCCGTACGCGACCGCGTACGAGATCACCGACGTGCTGCCCTTCGGGCTGAAGAAGCTGAGGGCGCTGCTGCGCGAGCGCGGGGTCGGGATCCTGACGGTGAAGAAGCGCGGCTCGGCGATCGAGCCGGAGGAGCTCCGCAAGAAGGTGAAGCCCCAGGGGCCGAACGCGGCGACGGTCTTCCTCACCCGGGTGGGCGGCGCTCCGTCGATGCTGATCGGATCACCGGCCGGCCAGGAGACGGGGACGGGGACGGGGACGGTCTAACCCGCCACGTCCGACAGGACCGACCCGCGGCGGGCGGCCGCCGCCGGGGCGGGGCGGCCGGCGCGGGCCGCCCAGCGGCGGTGGGTGACGGCCTTGGCCGCGCCCAGCAGCCCGGTGATCCACAGGATCATGCCGAGCCCCACGAAGCCGACGACCTCCCCGTACGCCGTGGCGCCGGGCCGCGCCCCGGCCGCCGCCGCGAAGGCGGTCCAGAGCCCGCAGGCGCCCAGGGCCAGGGAGGCGGCCAGCCACACCAGGCTCCGTACCGGTGCCCGCAGCGCGGGGTCGACGACGGGCTCCCGGCCGGCCTCGATCCAGTCGCACAGCAGCTCGTGCTCGCGCCGCTCCCACCGGGCACCCCGTACGAACCAGATCCCGGCGGGCACCAGCACGCCCACCGCGGTCGCGACGAAGACGGCCCCGAACAGGGACTCCACGGGGTCGGCGGCCTCGAAGGAGGTCACGGCCAGGCCGACGAACGCCCAGCCGAGCGCGAAGGCCGCCGCCACCGCCCAGAGCAGGGCCAGCCGCCCCGGGGCCAGGCCGCGCCGGCTCAGGTCGGCGAGGAAGCGCGCGCGGTCGGCCCGTACGACGGTCTCGTCCAGCCACTCGCGCAGGTGCGCGGGCGGCGGCGGGGGCGGGAGCTCACGGCTAGGCATGGGCATGACCGTAGACCCGGCCGCTCCAGCCCCGCTCGACGCCCGCCTCAGCCGCCGCTGACCTCGACCGACTCGAACCGCCAGCGGTGCACGGCCCGGGTGATCAGGTCCGCGGCCGGCTCGGGCAGTTCGGGCAGCTCCGCCGCGACCCCCTCGGGGGCCTCCCACCAGGTGATGACGAGGACCCGGTCCTGGGGGGCCCGCAGGATCTCGCGGCGCACCGGTTCCCGGGCCAGGACCTGCGCGCGGGCCCACTCCAGCAGCTCGTTGCCGCGGCCGGTGGCGGCCCGCGCCTCCCACATCAGGGCGACGGTGCTCACGAGTACAGGTTGTCCTTGCTCAGCTCGTGCACGTGGTCGTGATCGTGGCCGTGTCCGCCCTCGTGGCCGTGTCCATGGCCGCCCTCGTGCTCGTGTCCGTGTCCGCCCCCGTGCTCGTGGGACGTCCCCGGCACGTGCGGGTCCGTCACCGGCAGGGAGGAGTCGGCGGACAGGTCCCAGTCGGAGGCCGGCCGGTTCCGCTTGACCATCTCCGCGCCCAGCGCCGCGACCATCGCGCCGTTGTCCGTGCACAGCTTCGGCCGCGGCACCCGCAGGATGATCCCGGCGTCGTCGCAGCGCTCCTGGGCGAGCGAGCGCAGCCGCGAGTTGGCGGCCACGCCGCCGCCGATCATCAGGTGGTCCACGCCCTCGTCCTTGCACGCGCGGATCGCCTTGCGCGTCAGCACGTCCACCACGGCCTCCTGGAAGGACGCCGCGACGTCGCGCACCGGGACCTCCTCGCCCGCCTTGCGCTTGGCCTCGATCCAGCGGGCCACCGCCGTCTTGAGGCCGGAGAAGGAGAAGTCGTACGCCGCGTCGCGCGGCCCCGTCAGCCCGCGCGGGAAGTTGATCGCCTTGGGGTCGCCCTCGCGCGCGAGCCGGTCGATGACCGGACCGCCGGGGAAGCCCAGCTGGAGCACCCGGGCGATCTTGTCGAAGGCCTCGCCCGCCGCGTCGTCGATGGTCGCGCCGAGCGGCCGGACGTCACTGGTGATGTCGGGGGCGAGCAGCAGCGAGGAGTGCCCGCCGGACACCAGCAGGGCCATGGTCGGCTCCGGCAGCGGCCCGTGTTCCAGCTGGTCGACGCAGATGTGCGAGGCCAGGTGGTTGACCCCGTAGAGCGGCTTGCCCAGCGCGTACGCGTACGCCTTCGCCGCCGAGACGCCCACCAGGAGTGCCCCCGCGAGGCCCGGACCGGCCGTGACGGCGATGCCGTCGAGGTCGCGGGCGCTGACCCCGGCCTCCTTCAGGGCGCGTTCGATGGTCGGGACCATCGCCTCCAGGTGGGCCCGGGAGGCCACCTCGGGCACGACCCCGCCGAAGCGGGCGTGCTCGTCGACGCTCGACGCGATCGCGTCCGCGAGCAGGGTGGTGCCGCGGACGACGCCGACGCCGGTCTCGTCGCAAGAGGTCTCGATGCCGAGGACGAGCGGTTCGTCAGCCATGGGTCTCACTGCTCTCAGGGTGCTCAGGTTGCTGAGGGTCGGTCTTCGTCTGTGCGGGGTCGGTCAGGCGCATCACGAGCGCGTCGACGTTGCCCGGCTGGTAGTAGCCGCGCCGGAATCCGATCGGCTCGAAGCCGAAGCGTTCGTAGAGCCGCTGGGCGCGGGTGTTGTCCACCCGGACCTCCAGCAGCACCTCGGCGCACTCGAAGTCGGTGGCGGCGCGCAGCAGTTCGGTCAGCAGCCGGGCGCCGAGCCCGGTGCCCCACTGGTCGCGGGCGGCCGCGATGGTCTGTACGTCGCCCAGGTCTCCGGCGGCGGCGAGCCCCGCGTAGCCGACGAGGCGGCCGTCGGCGGGGTCTTCGGCGACGACGTAGCGGCGGGTGGCCCGCGGTCCGCGCGCGTGGGTGAGCTCGGACCAGAACATCCCGGCGGACCAGGCGTCATCGGGGAACAGCTCGTGCTCCAGCTCCAGCACGGGCTCGATGTCCCACCAGCGCATCTCCCGGAGCACCGCGGTCACGGCCGTCACTGCGGGGTGACCACCTTGTAGTTCTTGGGGACCTGCGCGTCGGGCCGGCGCAGGTAGAGGGGCGTCGGCGGCAGGAACGTCCCGCCCTGCGCGAGCCGCTCCGCCGCGAGGCCCGCCAGGGCGGCCGCCGACTGGTGTACGGGGCCGCGCGCGTCGGTGAACACCTCGGGGTAGAGCTGCGCGCCCTGGCCGACGGCCGGCAGGCCGGCCACGCGCTCGGCGATGTCGGCGGGGCGGTCGACGGCGGGCTCGCCGGTCCGGGTGCGCGGGTCCTCGTAGCGCGCCCAGTAGACCTCCTTGCGCCGCGCGTCGGTGGCGACGGTGAAGGGGCCTTCGACCCCGGCGGCGCCGGCGGCGTAGGCGAGCCCGTCGAGGGTGCACACGCCGTGCACGGGGACGCCGAGGACGGAGGCGAAG
Organism: Streptomyces sp. NPDC031479; assembly: GCF_055581065.1. Taxonomy (NCBI): domain Bacteria; kingdom Bacillati; phylum Actinomycetota; class Actinomycetes; order Kitasatosporales; family Streptomycetaceae; genus Streptomyces; species Streptomyces sp. NPDC031479. The sequence goes on along the minus strand of NZ_JBVIKC010000018.1, from coordinate 97,156 downwards.
GTGGAGGCGGTGACCAGGCCGACGCGCAGTCCCGTGTAGGGGCCGGGGCCGACGCCGACGACGATGCCGGTGACGGCTTCGAGCTTCACCCCGGCCTCGGCGAGGACCGCGTCGACGGAGGGGAGCAGGAGCTCCCCGTGGCGGCGGGCGTCGACCTGGTTCGACTCGGCGAGGACGGCCTCCCCGTCGTGCAGGGCGACGGTGACGGCGGGCGTGGCGGTATCTACGGCAAGCAAGAGCACGCGAACAGCCTACGACTCCCGGGCCCCGGGGCCTTGCGGCCGGTCACGGCGGAGCCCGGCTGCTACCTTTCGACCGGGGATACGACCGGGGGCCCACTCCCGGGTCGACGGCGCAGGCGCAAAGAGGTGGAGCAAGGTGGCACGCAGCAGCTCGGGAATCGTGGCCGGGCTCACCGTCGCGGCGCTCGCCGCGATCGGCTTCCTCGGCTGGCAGGCCTCGGCGACCGCTCCGGCGCACCCCGTGAAGGCGGCTCCGCAGGCCCCCGCGGCGCATCAGGACCAGCCCCCGGCCAAGCAGGACACGGCGAAGCCCGCCGCGCTGCCCGCCGATTCCGGGACCGGGATGCGGGTCGTGTACTCGGTGTCCCAGAAGCGGGTGTGGCTGGTCGCGGAGGACGGCCGGGACCCCAAGTCCTTCACGGTGACGCCGAGCACGGTGCACCCGGCGCCCGGCAGCTACGCGGTCGGCTCGCGCTCGGGCACGGTCACGGGTACGGACGGGGTGCCGATCGAGCACGTCGTCCGGTTCGCCAGCACGGACGGCATCGCGATCGGCTTCAGCGCGCGCGTGGACGGCTCGATGCCGGCGCCGGACCCCGCGAAGAAGGCCGGCGGCATCCGGATGACCCGCGCCGACGGTGACGCGATGTGGGCGTTCGCGACGATCAACTCGAAGGTCGTCGTCGTTCCCTGACGCCGCGCACCACGCCCCGCCCACCCCGCCGCGGGATTCACCCGAACGGGGTCTTCAGGCCGCTTCCGACTCCGGGGCGGCCTGTGGTGCGTGCGGGTCGGCGGGGGCCGCCCCGCCCTGCGGCGCGGGGTCCCGGTCCGCCCTCCCGGGCGGCGTCGACACCGCCGTGGCGGCCGCGCCCGCCGCGAGCAGGGCCCGCATGGACACGACGGGCGCTCGCTCTGCTCCTGCTGCCGACATGGCTGCCTCCTGAGACCCCGGGACGCTGTACTTAGGTAGACCTAACCAACGCTCGGTACCATGTCATCACGCGGCCCCACACCTGCGCAATATCTTCCCGACGGCCTGTCGGTACGTTGTGGGCGCACCAGCCGCCCCAAGGGGGCGCACGGGAGGGCGTACGGCGCGGGCGAGGGCGTAGGGCTCGCGCGTCAGGAGGCTCACGGCGTGCGCGGGAGGGCGCGGGGCGCCGCGCCTACCGTCCGGCCGCCCCGGTGAGTTCCGCGAGCTCCGCACCGGCCCAGCGCGCGCCGACGCCGCGCAGCGCGACCTCGCGCACGTCGTCCAGGACCTCCTCGTGGCCCACGGCCCGGCCGATCACCACATGGAGCCGGTCGTCGGAGAGCTCCTCCACCTTGCCGTCGCCCCACTCCACGACGACCACGGACTCGGGCAGCGAGACGTCGAGGTCCAGGTCCTCCATCTCGTCCAGCCCGCCGCCGAGGCGGTACGCGTCCACGTGCACCAGCGGCGGCCCGTCGCCCAGGGACGGGTGCACCCGGGCGATCACGAAGGTCGGCGAGGTCACGGCCCCGCGCACGCCCAGCCCCTCCCCCAGGCCGCGGGTCAGGGTGGTCTTGCCCGCGCCGAGTTCCCCGGTCAGCAGGACGAGGTCGCCGGGGCGCAGCAGCCCCGCGATCCGGCGGCCCAGTTCCTGCATCGAAGCGGGCGAGTCGACGGTGACGATGGTTTCGGCGGCGGCCTCGGCCAGGGCCTCAGCCGCCGGGCTGCGCGGTGCTTCCCGCGGTACTTCTTCCATGCGCCCCAACGTTAGTCGGTGCGGGGACGGCTCCGGTGCGCGCCAGGAGGTCGGTCAGCAGCGCAGTCACGATGTCCGGGCGCTCCAGCATCATCAGGTGCCCGGTGTTCTCCAGCACGACCAGGTCGGCCGCCGGCAGCGCTTCCTTGATCGACACGCTGTGCTCGGCCGGGATGATCATGTCCCGGTCCCCGGCGATGACGGTGACGGGGATGTCCGCGAACCGCTGGAGGGCGGCGGTCTTGTCGTGGGCCTGGAAGGCCGGGTAGAACTCGGCGACCACGTCGATCGGGGTCGCCTCGATCAGCCGCTCGGCGAAGCGGGCGACGCCCGGATCCACGTCCCGGGAGCCGAACGAGTACAGCTTGATCATCCCGGCGAAGAGGTCGGCGGTCGCCCGGCGGCCCTTCTCCACCAGCTCCACCTGGGAGCCGAGCGCCCTGAGCACGCCGGGCAGGATCCTGCGCACCGCGCCCTGTCCCACGGAGGGCAGCCCGTACGTCACCTGGTCGAGCCGCCCGCTGGAGGTGCCCACCAGGGCCACCCCGATCACCCGGTCGCGCACCAGCTCCGGGAACTGCTCGGCGAGGGCCATGACGGTCATCCCGCCCATGGAGTGGCCGACGAGGACCAGCGGGCCCTCGGGCGCGGTGGCGTCGATGACGGCCTTGAGGTCGCGGCCGAGCTGCTCGATGGTCACCGGCTCGCCGTCGGCCTGGGCCAGGCCCCGGGCGCTGCGGCCGTGGCTGCGCTGGTCCCAGTAGACGGCCCGGAGGACTCCGCGCAGCGCGGCGCGCTGGAAGTGCCAGGAGTCCTGGCCGAGGCAGTAGCCGTGGCAGAAGACGACGGTGGTCCCGGCGGCCGGGGACGAGCGGCGCAGGCGGCGCTTCTTGCCGGGGGGCGCGGGCGGCAGCTCGTCGGTCTCGTAGTAGAGCTCGGTGCCGTCCTCGGCCCGGCAGGAGCCCTCGGTCCCGCGCAGGGAGCCGTAGTCCCCGGCGGCGTCGAGCGCCAGGCGGGCCTTCATGCGGATGCCGCGTCCCACGGTGATCCTTTCGACCGCGACACCGGCCGCGGCGCCCGCCGCTATGACACCGATGGCGGCGCCGGCCCAGCCGGCCTTGCGCCAGTTTTCGCTCACGACGTCGCCGTCCTCACTCAGCCGCCCAGGTACACCCGGGGCACCCGACCTCCGATACGGGTGACGATCTCATACGCGATCGTGTGTGCCGCTTGAGCCCAGTCCTCGGCGGTGGGTTCGCCGCGTTCCGCGTCGCCGAAGACGACGGCCTCGTCGCCGACTCGGGCGAGGTCCTCGCCGAGGTCGACGACGAACTGGTCCATGGCGATCCGGCCCGCGGCCCGCCGGATCCGGCCGCCGACGAGCACCGGCCCGCGGCCGGAGGCGCTGCGCGGCAGGCCGTCGGCGTAACCGGCGGGGACCAGCGCGAGGTGGGTCTCGGACCCGGTGACGTAGTGGTGGCCGTAGCTCACCCCGTGCCCGGCGGGGACGGACTTGACCAGGGCCAGCGAGGCCTTGAGCCGCATGGCGGGGCGCAGGCCGAGCTGGGCGGGGGTGCCGAGCTCGGGGGCGGGCGAGACGCCGTAGACGGCCAGGCCGGTGCGGACGAGGTCGTAGTGGCTCTCGGGGAGGGTGAGGGTCGCGGGCGAGTTGGCGATGTGCCGGACCTCGGGGTCGACCCCCTCCTTCTCCGCGTAGGCGAGCATGTCGCGGAAGGCGTCGAGCTGCAGCCGGATGGAGGGGTGGCCGGGCTCGTCGGCGCAGGCGAAGTGCGACCAGACGCCGGTGACCTGGACGGTTCCCTCCGCCTGCGCGGCGACGGCCGCGCCGACGAGCTCCGCCCAGTCGGCGGGCTGGCAGCCGTTGCGGCCGAGGCCGGTGTCGGCCTTGAGCTGGATCCTGGCGGTGCGACCGGCCGCGCGGGCGGCCTCCCGCACCTCGTCCAGGGCCCACAGGCCGCTGACCGACACGTCGATGTCGGCCTCGACGGCCTCCCGCCAGGGCCCGCCGGGGGTCCAGAGCCAGCACATGACGCGCCCCTCGATGCCGGCGGCGCGCAGGGCGAGCGCCTCCTCGGGGGTGGCGGTACCGAGCCAGGTGGCGCCGGCCTCCTGGGCGGCACGGGCGCAGGGGACGGCCCCGTGCCCGTAGGCGTTCGCCTTGACGACGGCCATGAGCTGGGCCCGGGGCGCCCGCGCGCGCAGGGCGCGCACGTTCTCCCGTACTGCGTCAAGATCGATCTCGGCGTACACGCGCGTCGGTGTCTCGTTCATCGCCCACAGTCTCTCAGAACCCCCGCCCCGCCCCGTCTCTACCCGCCCGGCCGCGCCGAACCGGCCCCGGCGCGACCCGGTTCCCGGGGTCAGGACGTGACGTCGCGCCACGCCGCCGGAAGGGCGGCCGCCACCTCCTGCGCCACCACCGGAGCCCCGTCGGCGGCCAGCCTCCCGGCCAGCCCGTGGAGGTACGCCGCCACCGACCCGGCGTCGACCCCCGGCAGCCCGCCCGCCAGCAGCGCCCCGGCCAGCCCCGACAGCACGTCCCCGCTCCCGGCGGTGGCCAGCCACGGGGTCCCGGTCGGGTTCACCCGGACCGGGCCCGGCCCGGCGGGGGCGACCAGCGTCGTCGCCCCCTTCAGCAGCACGGCCGCCCCGTACCGCCCCGCCAGCTCCCGTGCGGCGGCCAGCCGCCCGGCCTCCACCGACTCCCTCGGCACCCCCAGCAGCGCCGCCGCCTCCCCCGCGTGCGGGGTCAGCAGGGTCGCGGCCCGGCGCCCCCGCACCACGTCGGGGTCCAGTCCCCGCAGCCCGTCCGCGTCCACCAGCACCGGCACGTCCCGGTCGGCCAGCGCCCGCGCGACCTCCGCGCTCCGCCCGGCCCCGATCCCCGGTCCGACCACCCAGGCCTGCACCCGGCCCCGCCCGACCAGCACCTCCGGGTGGCGCGCGAGCACGGCGTCGGCCGCCGGCCCCACGTACCGCACCGCGCCCGCGCCGCCCCGCAGCGCCCCCTCGACGGCCAGCACCGCGGCGCCCGGGTACTGCTCGGACCCGGCGACGACCCCGACCACGCCCCGCCGGTACTTGTCGCTCGACGCCGTCGGCACCGGCAGCAGCCCCGCCACGTCGGCGTGCTGGAGGGCTTCCAGCACGGGCTCCACGGGCTCCGCGAGGTCCAGTCCGATGTCGACCAGCCGCACCGCGCCCACCCGCGAGGCCCCGGGGTCGATCAGCAGCCCCGGCTTGTACGCGCCGAAGGTCACCGTCACGTCGGCCGCCACGGCCGGGCCCGCCACCTCCCCGGTGTCCGCGTCGACCCCGCTCGGCAGGTCCACGGCGACCACGAGCGCGCCCGCCGGGATCCGCTGCGCCAGCGCGGCGGCGGCCGGCCGCAGCCCGCCCCGGCCGCCGATCCCGAGCAGCCCGTCCAGGACGAGGTCCGCCCGCTCCGGGACGGACCGCTCGACGCGGCCCCCGGCGGCCCGCAGCGCGGCGAGCCCGCCCGGGTGCATCCGCGCCGGATCCATCGGCACCGCCGTCACCCGGGCCCCGCGCCGCGCCAGCCGCGCACCCGCGTACAGGGCGTCGCCGCCGTTGTCCCCCGGGCCGGCCAGCACCACGACGCGGGAGCCGTACACCCGCCCCAACAGCCCCGCGCACACGGCGGCCAGCCCGGCCGCGGCCCGCGCCATCAGGGCGCCTTCCGGCAGCCGGGCCATCAGCTCGCGCTCGGCGGCCCGTACGGTCTCCACGCTGTAAGCAGTACGCATGGCACCAGCGTGCCCGAAGGCCGGGCCCGGAGGCCGCAGGCCGGGGCCCCGGCCTGAGCCCGTACCCGGACCGGACCCCGTACCCGGACCGGACCCCGTACCCGGACCGGACCCCTACCTCTCCGCGATCACCACGGCGGACGCGACCCCGGCGTCATGGCTCAGCGAGATGTGCCAGGACGTCACACCGAGCGCCTTCGCCCGCGCCTCGACCGTCCCGGACACCCGCAGCCGGGGCTGCCCGGACTCCTCCACGTACACCTCGGCGTCGGTCCACAGCAGCCCGCCGGGCGCGCCGAGCGCCTTGGCCAGGGCCTCCTTGGCCGCGAACCGGGCGGCGAGCGAGGCGGTCCCGCGCCGCTCGCCGCCCGGCAGCGTCAGCTCGGAGTCGAGGAAGAGCCGCCGCGCCAGGTTCGGCGTCCGCTCCAGCGCGGCCCCGAACCGCTCGATCTCCGCAACGTCAATCCCCACACCGACGATCACAACAACCCCAACTACTCCACGGTCACGGACTTGGCGAGGTTACGCGGCTGGTCCACCTCGTTGCCCCGCGCCGTCGCCAGCTCGCACGCGAACACCTGCAGCGGCACCGTCGCCACCAGCGGCTGGAGCAGCGTCGGGGTCGCCGGGATGCGGATCAGGTGGTCGGCGTACGGGACCACCGCCTCGTCGCCCTCCTCCGCGATCACGATGGTCCGCGCCCCGCGCGCCCGGATCTCCTGGATGTTCGAGACGATCTTGTCGTGCAGGACCGAGCGCCCGCGCGGGGACGGTACGACCACCACCACCGGGAGGTCCTCCTCGATCAGCGCGATCGGACCGTGCTTGAGCTCGCCCGCCGCGAAGCCCTCGGCGTGCATGTACGCCAGCTCCTTGAGCTTGAGCGCGCCCTCCAGCGCCACCGGGTACCCGACGTGCCGCCCGAGGAACAGCACGGTGTCCTTGTCGGCCAGCGAGCGCGCGAGGCGCCGTACCGGCTCCATCGTCTCCAGCACGGTGTCGACCGCGCCGGCGATGTCCGACAGCTCCCGGATCACGGCCTCGATCTCGTCGCCCCACTTGGTGCCCCGCACCTGCCCGAGGTACAGCGCGACCAGGTAGCAGGCGACCAGCTGCGTCAGGAACGCCTTGGTGGAGGCGACGGCCACCTCGGGACCGGCGTGCGTGTACAGCACGGCGTCCGACTCGCGCGGGATCGTCGATCCGTTGGTGTTGCAGACGGCCAGCACCCTGGCCCCCTGCTCGCGGGCGTGGCGCAGCGCCATCAGGGTGTCCATGGTCTCGCCGGACTGCGAGATCGCGATCACCAGCGTCCGCCGGTCGAGGATCGGGTCGCGGTAGCGGAACTCGCTGGCGAGCTCCGTCTCGCAGGGGATGCGGGTCCAGTGCTCGATGGCCAGCTTCGCGATCATGCCCGCGTGGTACGCCGTACCGCACGCCACGATCACGACCTTGTCGACCTCGCGGAGCACCGCGGCGGGGATGCGCACCTCGTCCAGGGTCAGCAGGCCGCTCGCGTCGATCCGGCCGAGGAGGGTGTCGGCGACGGCCTTGGGCTGCTCGGCGATCTCCTTGAGCATGAAGTAGTCGTAGCCCCCCTTCTCGGCCGCCGACGCGTCCCAGTCCACGTGGTACGCGCGCACGTCCGCGGGCGCCCCGTGGAAGTCCGTCACCGTGACCTCGTCGCGGCGCAGTTCGACGACCTGGTCCTGTCCCAGTTCGATCGCGGATCGGGTGTGGGCGATGAAGGCCGCCACGTCCGAGGCGAGGAAGTTCTCGCCCTCCCCCACGCCGACCACCAGGGGGGAGTTGCGGCGGGCGCCGACCACCACGTCCGGCTCGTCGGCGTGCACCGCGACGAGGGTGAAGGCGCCCTCCAGGCGCCGGCACACCTGCCGCATCGCCTCGGCCAGGCCGCCCCCGGTGGCCGAGAACCGCTCGGCGAGCAGGTGCGCGACCACCTCGGTGTCCGTATCGGACTCCAGCCGGTGCCCGCGCTCGGCCAGTTCGGCGCGCAGCGCGGCGAAGTTCTCGATGATGCCGTTGTGCACGACGGCCACCCGGCCGGAGTTGTCCAGGTGGGGATGGGCGTTGACGTCGGTGGGCCCGCCGTGGGTCGCCCACCGGGTGTGCCCGAGTCCGGTGGAACCGGCCGGCAGCGGGTGCCCGACGAGCTCCTTCTCCAGGTTGACCAGTTTCCCGGCCTTCTTGACGTTGGCGAGTTCGCCGTCGGCGAGGACCGCGATGCCGGCCGAGTCGTAGCCGCGGTACTCCAGCCGCTTCAGTCCGGCGATGACCACATCGAGCGCAGACTGCGCTCCCACGTAACCCACAATTCCGCACATAGGCCGCAGCGTACGCGCTGGTCGGCCGTCTGCCCCGTACCCGAACAAGACGAAAACCCGCCCGGCGAATCGCCGGGCGGGGTTGACGTGCGGGCGCGTGGGGTCAGCCGAGCTTCTTGACCTGAGCGTCGATCAGGGCCGTCGGGGAGTCGGCCTTGCCCAGGAGGCTGATCGAGCTGAAGGAGGCCACCGTGCCGCCCTTGCGCGCCATGACGAGGAGCAGGGTGCCCTTGTCGCCGCCCTCCATGTCGATGGTGAGGGCCAGGCTGACGGCCTCGTCGCCGGCGGTGACGGCCGGGCCCGCGGCCACGCCCTCGTACTTGGTGGTGTCGCCCTCCGAGGTGGAGGAGAACCCGCCCGCGCAGATCTGCCCGGCGGTCTTGAAGGCCGCGAGGGTCTCCGCCGCGCCCTGGCCCTCGTAGGAGGACAGGCCGGTCAGGGTCGCCGTGGTGCCGAGGGCGTTCTTGACCGCTTCCAGCTTCTCCTCGGGCGAGGCGCCGGCCGCCGGGTCCTTCGGCTTGGCTCCCAGCGCGGTACGGGCGACACCGGACGGCTTGCCGACCTTCTGGAGGGCCTGGGTCTGCACCAGGACCTTGCAGGCGGGCTTGTCGGTGGTGACCTGGGTCTCGTCGACCTTGGACAGCTTGGCGGCGGCCTGGGCGTTGATCACGTAGTCCGGGACGTCCGCCTGCGTGACCAGCAGACCGGCCAGCTCCGCGTCCGTCTTGCCCTTCGCGGCGGGAGCGGCCGACGGCGCGGACGGCCGCGGGTCGGGCTTGGCGTCGCCCCCGGTGTCGGCCTTGTCGGAGCCACAGGCGGTGGCAAGCAGGGCCAGGGACACCGCGGAGGCGGTCAGGACGGTACGACGGACAAGGGTGCTGCGCACGAAGGATCCCCCAGGGAAAAAGACACCGCACGCACACGGAACGGCGTAGCGGTAGCGATCAATGTACGACCCCTCCGAACGTCCGGCCGGAGTTCCCGCCGCCGGAGGCCAATCGTGATCGGCATGAGACGGGACGGGGTTCCGATCGATACCCACACCCGTACAACCCCACCACCTGCGCCTTCGACGGGACCGTCGGCCACGTGACCGAACCCACCACCCACGACCGGCCCCGAGCCCCGACAATGGCCCTGTGATCACTTCGCCGCCACGAAGCACGCCGGACAGCGCAACGGAGCGCTCCCTCGGATCGGAGCACCCCACGCACCCCGAGCCCGCCGCGCACCCCACGCGCCGCCGGGGCCACGAGGCCTCCCCCTACGTCGACCTCACCCGCGCGGAGTGGAGCGCCCTGCGGGAGCGCACGCCACTGCCCCTGACGGCGGAGGAGGTCGAGCGGCTGCGCGGTCTCGGCGACGTCATCGACCTCGACGAGGTGCGCGACGTCTACCTCCCGCTCTCCCGCCTGCTCAACCTCTACGTCGGCGCCACCAGCAACCTGCGCGGCACGCTGAACACCTTCCTCGGCGACGCCGGCAACGGGCACGGCGCCCAGCAGGGCACCCCCTTCGTCATAGGTGTCGCCGGCTCGGTCGCGGTGGGCAAGTCGACGGTGGCCCGCCTGCTCCAGGCCCTCCTCGCGCGCTGGCCCGAGCACCCCCGCGTCGAGCTGGTCACCACGGACGGGTTCCTGTACCCGATGAAGGAGCTCCAGCGGCGCGGCCTGACCGCCCGCAAGGGCTTCCCGGAGTCCTACGACCGCCGGGCGCTGACCCGTTTCGTCGCCGACATCAAGGCGGGCAAGGACGAGGTCACGGCCCCGGTCTACTCGCACCTGATCTACGACATCGTCCCGGACGAGCGGCTCGTCGTGCGCCGCCCCGACATCCTGATCGTCGAGGGGCTGAACGTCCTCCAGCCGGCCCTGCCCGGCAAGGACGGCCGCACCCGCGTCGGCCTGGCCGACTACTTCGACTTCAGCGTGTACGTGGACGCGCGGCCCGAGGACATCGAGCGCTGGTACCTCAACCGCTTCCGGAAGCTGCGCGAGACGGCGTTCCAGAACCCCTTCTCCTACTTCCGCAAGTACACCCAGGTCTCCGAGGAGGAGGCCCTGGAGTACGCCCAGACGATGTGGCGGACCATCAACAAGCCCAACCTGCTGGAGAACGTGGCGCCCACCCGCGGGCGCGCCACCCTCGTCGTGCGCAAGGGCCCCGACCACAAGGTCCAGAAGCTGAGCCTGCGCAAACTCTGAGCCGGCCCCGGACGGTTAGGGTGCGGGCATGCTGCATCTGAGGATGATCACCCCGCACGCCCTGACGGAGCAGGTCGTGGAGCTGATCGACCGGACGGTCGGCACCACGCACCTGGTCGTGCTGACCGGCGCCGCCCGCGACCCCGCGGGCGACGTGGTGATGTGCGACGTGGCCCGCGAGGCGGCCGACGAGCTGCTGCAGGAGATGCGCGCGCTCCGCCTCGACGAATCGGGGTCGATCGCCGTCGAGCACATCGACCTGTCGATCTCGCGACGCGCCGATATGGCGGAGGAGGAGGCTCCGGGCGAGGCCGCGGACGCGGTGATCTGGGAACAGCTCGCCGAGTCCACCCACGAGGAGTCCACCCTCACGATCACCTACAGCGTGTTCATGATCGTTGCCACGATGATCGCGGCCTGCGGCGTGGTCCTGGACAACGCGGTCCTGATCGTCGGCGCGATGGCCGTCGGTCCGGAGTTCGGCCCGCTCGCCGGGATCTGTACGGGCCTGGTGCAGCGCGCCCCGAGGCTGACCGCGCGCTCCGCGGTCGCCCTGTCGGTCGGCTTCGCCGCCGCGATCGTGGGGACGACCGTGTTCAGCCTGGCGATGGACGCGCTCGGGCTCTTCCACGAGAGCATGCTGGACGACCCCCGGCCCAACACCAGTTTCATCTGGCAGCCCGACCCGTTCTCCTTCGTCGTGGCCCTGCTCGCCGGCGTGGTCGGCATGCTCTCGCTGACCTCGGCGAAGTCCGGCGCCCTGGTCGGCGTGGCCATCTCGGTCACCACCGTCCCCGCCGCCGCCAACGCCGCCGTGGCCCTGTCCTACGGGGACCTCGGCCAGATGTGGGGCTCGGCCATACAGCTGTCGCTGAACCTGCTGGGCATCGTCCTGTCCGGGAGCCTGACCCTCATCGCCTGGAAACTGCTGTGGCGCACCCAGCAGGGCCGGATGATCCGCCCGCCGGGTGCGCCACGGCGCACCTCGAAGTAGCCGGGGCTAGCCGAGCGCCGACTTCACCGCGTCCGCCAGCCGCCCGGCGACCGCGCGGGCCTGCTCGATGTCGGCGGCCTCCACCATCACCCGCACGAGGGGCTCGGTGCCGGAGGGGCGCAGCAGCACCCGGCCGGTGGTGCCCAGCTCGCGCTCGGCGTCGGCGACGGCCGCGGCCAGCTCGCCGGAGGTCGCGACCCGGGACTTGTCCACGTCCGGGACGTTGATCAGGATCTGCGGCAGCCGCGTCATGACCCCGGCCAGATCGGCCAGCCCCCGCCCGGTGGCGGCGACGCGCGCCGCCAGCATCAGGCCGGTCAGCGTGCCGTCGCCGGTGGTCGCGTGGTCGAGGATGATCACGTGGCCGGACTGCTCGCCGCCCAGCGCGTAGCCGTGCTCCTTCATCGACTCCAGCACGTAGCGGTCACCGACCCCGGTCTGCACGACCTGGATGCCCTCGGCCTCCATCGCCAGCTTGAAGCCCAGGTTGGACATGACGGTGCCGACCACGGTGTTCTCGCGCAGCTGGCCCGCCTCGCGCATGGCCAGGGCCAGCACGGCGAGGATCTGGTCGCCGTCGACCTCGGCGCCGGTGTGGTCCACGGCCAGGCAGCGGTCGGCGTCGCCGTCGTGCGCGATGCCGAGGTCGGCGCCGTGCTCGACGACGGCCGCCTTGAGCAGTCCCAGGTGGGTGGAGCCGCAGCCGTCGTTGATGTTGAGGCCGTCGGGCTCGGCGCCGATCGTGACGATCTCCGCGCCCGCGCGGGTGAAGGCCTCGGGCGAGACGTAGGCGGCCGCGCCGTGGGCCTCGTCGAGGACGACCTTCAGGCCGTCGAGCCGGTTCGGCAGGACCCCGATGAGGTGGGCGACGTACTTGTCGAAGCCCTCGGTGTAGTCCGAGACGCGGCCGACGCCGTCACCGGTGGGGCGGTCCCAGGGAGCGCCCGTGCGGTGCTCCTCGTAGACCGACTCGATCCGGTCCTCCAGGTCGTCGGCGAGCTTGTGGCCGCCGCGCGCGAAGAACTTGATGCCGTTGTCGGGCATGGCGTTGTGGCTGGCGGAGAGCATCACGCCGAGGTCGGCGCCCAGCGCACCGGTGAGATACGCCACCGCCGGGGTGGGCAGCACACCGACGCGCAGGACGTCCACGCCGGCGCTGGCGAGGCCCGCGACCACCGCGGCCTCCAGGAACTCGCCCGACGCGCGGGGATCGCGGCCGACGACCGCCGTGGCCCGGTGGCCCGCGAAGGTGCCCGCCTCGGCCAGTACGTGTGCGGCCGCCACGGAGAGGCCGAGCGCGAGCTCGGCCGTCAGATCCGCATTGGCGACGCCTCGTACACCGTCCGTCCCGAAGAGTCGTCCCACAGTTGTCCTCCCGAGTTCACGCTTCGCTTTGTGACCGCTTGTGACAGGTATTGCCGCTTGTGGCGGTAAACGAACCGCCCCGACAGCACGGAGAGTGCTGCCGGGGCGGTTTCGTTGCAGAACAGCAGGCGCAGATTAACGCTTGCTGTACTGCGGAGCCTTACGGGCCTTCTTGAGACCGGCCTTCTTGCGCTCGACCGCACGGTCGTCGCGGGAAAGGAAGCCGGCCTTCTTCAGCGCCGGGCGGTTGTTGTCCACGTCCGCCTCGTTCAGCGCACGGGCAACGCCGAGGCGCAGGGCACCGGCCTGACCGGAGACGCCGCCACCCGCGATGCGGGCGATGACGTCGTAACGGCCGTCGAGCTCCAGGAGCTTGAAGGGCTCGTTGACTTCCTGCTGGTGCACCTTGTTGGGGAAGTAGTCCTCAAGGGTGCGACCGTTGATCTTCCACTTGCCGGTGCCCGGAACGATCCGGACGCGGGCGATGGCGTTCTTGCGACGGCCCAGGCCGGCGGCCGGCTGGGGGTCACCGAAGCGACCGGCAAGCGACTCGGAGGTGTAGTCGCCCTCGACGACGACCTCGGACTCGGTGGTGTACTCCTCGACGCCCTCGAACTCTTCGACGGGGGTCTCGGCGGTGGTCTCGGCCACGATGCTCCTCAGAATTTTCTACGTCTTAGGGGGTGGCCGGAACTACTGCGCGACCTGGGTGATCTCGAACGGCACCGGCTGCTGGGCAGCGTGGGGGTGCTGGTCGCCCGAGTAGACCTTCAGCTTCGAGAGCATCTGACGGCCCAGGGTGTTCTTGGGGAGCATGCCCTTGATGGCCTTCTCGACGGCCTTCTCCGGGTTGTTCGCCAGGAGGTCGTCGTAGCGGACCGAACGCAGACCACCCGGGAAGCCGGAGTGGCGGTACGCCATCTTCTGGGTCGCCTTGTTGCCGGACAGGTGAACCTTGTCGGCGTTGACGATGATGACGAAGTCGCCCATGTCCATGTGGGGGGCGTAGGTCGGCTTGTGCTTACCCCGCAGGAGGGCAGCGGCCTGGGTCGCCAGACGGCCGAGGACAACGTCCTGGGCGTCGATGACGAGCCACTGGCGCGAGATGTCGCCGGGCTTGGGGCTGAACGTACGCACGCGTATGCCTTCGCTTCTTCAGTGGTGGGTCATCCCATAGGGCACGAGCCCCGCGGGAAGGGTCCTGACAGGGTCACCACGGACGATCACGACAGCCGCTTGTCCACATCGGGGACGCAACCCGTGTGAACCGCTGGTCATCGGCCCGGTGGACCGGCGTAAGGCCCTTTCACGTGAGAATGAGAAAGCCAATACGCATAACAAACCAGCAGAGTACCCAAGAAGACCCGTACGGGTCAAAACGCGGTCCGCGATGCCGATGCTGCTGACGTCGCGGCGCACTCCGGTTCGGTCCTGGATGGGGACCCCGCAGTTGTTACGGGTCCCAGAGTAACCCGACCGGAGCGCAGCACACGACGCAGCAGCAGACCCGTGAGCCCGCACAGGGCCACCATGTCTCTGAACGCGCGACGCTTGTGGGCCAGCTCGGAGGGCCACGGGACGAGGGCCGCCTGGGGCATCAGGGCCAGCCAGAACCAGGGCGTACGCGGCATCGACCCCTCCCGCACCCCCGACGCCAGCAGCGGCGGCAGCACCACCAGCAGGTAGTGGTCGAAGGACGGCCGCGACACCAGGAATGCGGCGAGCATCACCATGCACGACGTCTCCGTCAGCCGCAGCGCACCCCCGTCGGCCTCCCCCTCCGAACGCCGCCACCGCACGCGCACCGCCCACAGCCCGGCCAGCGCCCCCGCGCCCGCCACCGCCACCGCCACCGCCTCCGGCAGCCCCAGCCGCGGCAGCACCGCGATCGGCGAGGCGTCCCAGGGCAGCGCGTAGGCGTCCTGCCCCTTGAAGAGGAACGGCAGGGTCTTGGTGAAGAACAGCGTCGGGCTCGGCATCAGCAGGGCCCCCACCAGCGACAGCCCCACCGGCACCAGCACCGCCCCCGCCAGCCCCCGCCACTGCCGGGCCAGGACGAAGAGCAGACCGATCGGCACCAGCATCGGCTTGCAGGCGATCGCCAGCCCCACCACCAGCCCCGCCGCGGCCCACGAGCGCCGGTGCGCCAGCAGCAGGGCGACCGGCAGGGCGGCCGCCGAGATCGCCGTCCAGTTCCCGATCAGCACGAGGTTCGCGTACGGCTTGTAGGCCAGCGCGAGCAGCCCGAGACCGGCCACCGCGAACCGCGAGCACAGCGGCACCGCGAACAGCCGCAGCGAGGCCCACCAGCCCACCCCCACGAGCCCGGTCATCCCCAGCGGCAGCAGCCAGCGCAGCGCCTCCCGCGGGACCATCGCCTCGGGCACCGCCATGATCACGGCGCTGGGCAGGTACAGGAACCGCTTGTCCTCGTACGGCGAGACCCCCGACAGCAACGCGTCCGCGGCCTTGACCACGAACGCGTTGTCGGAGCCCCAGTTCGGGCGCAGGCTCGCCGAGACCGAGACCGTCAGCAGGACCAGCAGCGAGAGCGCCCGCCAGGACCGGGGCGCCGGCTCCGTCAGCCAGGCGGTCCGCCGGCCGGCCGCCGACGGGCGGTCCCGCTTCATGAGCCAGATGCCAGGCCGCAGCCCCACAGCGCCTCCCCTTGCCTCGCAGGGGTCGACGGCCTACCGCTTGCGCTCGACCCTGCGTTCGTCCCAGACAGGCTCCTGAGTCTCCCGTACAACACCGTCCGAACCGAAGACCAGGTAACGGTCAAATGTCCGCGCGAACCAGCGGTCGTGCGTCACGCACAGCACCGTGCCGTCGTACGACTCCAGCCCGTCCTGCAGCGCCTCCGCCGACTCCAGGTCGAGGTTGTCCGTCGGCTCGTCCAGCAGCAGCGCCGTGGTGCCGGCCAGCTCCAGCAGCAGGATCTGGAAACGCGCCTGCTGCCCGCCCGAGAGCTTCTCGAACGGCTGCTCCGCCTGACGCTCCAGCTCGTAGCGGCGCAGGGCGCCCATCGCCGCGCCCAGCGGCTTCGCCGCCTCCGTCCACAGGATGTCGACGAGCGTGCGGCCGAACAGCTCCGGATGCGCGTGCGTCTGCGCGAAATGGCCCGGCAGCACCCGTGCGCCCAGCTTCCAGTCGCCCGTGTGCTTGACGTCCTCGCCCGCCAGCAGCCGCAGGAAGTGCGACTTGCCGGAACCGTTCGAGCCGAGCACCGCGACGCGCTCCCCGTAGAACACCTCCAGCGAGAAGGGCTTCATCAGCCCCGTCAGCTCCAGGTTCTCCACGGTCAGCGCGCGCACCCCGGTGCGCCCGCCCTTCAGCCGCATCCTGATGTCCTGCTCGCGCGGCGGCTCCGGCGGCGGTCCGGCCTCCTCGAACTTCTGGAAGCGCGTCTGCATCGCCCGGTAGCGCGAGGCCATGTCGGGGCTGGAAGCCGCCTGGTTGCGCAGCCGCAGCACCAGCGCCTTCAGCCGGGCGTGCTCCTCGTCCCAGCGCCGCTTGAGCTCCTCGAACCGCGCGAAGCGCTCCTTGCGGGCCTCGTGGTACGTCCCGAAGCCCGCGCCGTGCACCCACACGTCGCTGCCCGTCGGGCTCGCCTCCAGACTGATGATCTTCTCGGCGGCCTGGGTCAGCAGCTCCCGGTCGTGGGAGACAAACAGCACCGTCTTGCGGGTGGCCCGCAGCTGCTCCTCCAGCCACCGCTTGCCCGGGACGTCCAGGTAGTTGTCCGGCTCGTCGAGCAGCAGCACCTCGTCCGGCCCGCGCAGCAGCGCCTCCAGGACCAGGCGCTTCTGCTCACCGCCCGACAGCGTGCGCACCTCGCGGAACTGCGCGCTGTCGTACGGGATCGCCAGCGCGGCCATCGTGCAGACGTCCCACAGGGTCTCCGCCTCGTAGCCCTGGACGTCCGCCCAGTCGCTGAGCGCCTGCGCGTACGCCATCTGCGCGGCCTCGTCGTCCACCGTCAGGATCAGCTGCTCGGCCCGGTCCACGGCCTTCGCGGCCTCCCGGATCCGCGGCTGCGCCACCGACACCAGCAGGTCCCGCACGGTCGTCTCGTCCCGCACCGAGCCCACGAACTGCGACATCACGCCGAGCCCGCCGCTGATCGTCACCCCGCCGCCGTGCGGCTGGAGCTCACCGGAGATCAGCTTCAGCAGCGTGGTCTTGCCGGCCCCGTTCGCCCCGACCAGGGCGACGACCGACCCCTCCCCCACACGGAAGGAGACGTCGGGGAGCAGGACCCGCCCGTCGGGAAGGTAGTACTCCAGGTGGCTGGCTTCGAGATGTCCCATGCGGGGCATTGTCCCGGCCCGGCGGCGATCCGCCCAAACGGTTTGGCCCGGTGAGGCCCGGTGGGGCCCGGTGGGGCCCGGTGAGCGCCGCCGGACCGGGGCTCAGCAGCCCCCGCAGCCGCCGCCCGCCCCCGGCAGGGTCCGCATGTTCCGCGCCTCCTTGCTGCGGGCGGCCAGCAGCTCGTCCGCCGGGTAGCCGACCTCCTCCAGGGTCAGCCCGTGCGGCTTCACCACGTGCACCGAGGAGTCCCGTACGGCGGCGGCCAGGACCTGTCCGGGCCACTCCACGGGCCGGTGCCCGTCGCCCACGTGCAGCAGCGCTCCGACCAGCGAGCGGACCATGTTGTGGCAGAACGCGTCGGCCCGCACCGTCGCGGTGACGATCCCGTCCGCGTCCCGCACCCAGCTGAGCTCCTGGAGCGTACGGATGGTCGTGGCACCCTCGCGCTTCTTGCAGTACGCGGCGAAGTCGTGCTCGCCGAGCAGCGCGGCGGCGGCCTCGTTCATGGCGTCCACGTCCAGCGGCCACTGGTGCCACAGCACGTGCCCGCGGCGCAGCGGGTCGACGCCCGCCTGGTGGTCGCCGACCCGGTAGGCGTAGCGGCGCCAGATGGCGGAGAACCGGGCGTTGAAACCCTCGGGGGCCTCCGCGGCCTTCCAGACCCGCACGTCGTGCGGGAGCCGGCCCGCGAGGCGGCGCAACAGCTTGTCGTGGTGCTCGGCCCACACCTCCCCGGCCAGGTCGAACTGCGCGACCTGCCCGCGCGCGTGCACCCCGGCGTCGGTGCGCCCGGCGACGGTCAGGTCGACGGGCTCCTTGAGGCGCATCACGGTCTGCAGGGCGCTCTCCAGCTCGCCCTGCACGGTCCGCAGCGTCCGCTGCTTCGCCCAGCCGGAGAAGTCCTTGCCGTCGTACGACAGGTCCAGCCGCACCCGGACGTGACCGGGCTCCACCTCGTCACCCACGTGACAGATCCTCTCTCAGAAATGCAGAACGGGCCCGCCCCGGGAAGGGGCGGGCCCGTTCAGAGCCGATCAAGAAAACTCGATCCCGTAGCGGGATCAGGCCTCCTTGGTCTCCTCGACAGCCTCGGTCTCGGTGGCCTCGGCCTTGGCCTCCGCCTCCTTGACCGCGCGCTTGGTGGCGGCCTCGGCCTCACCGGTGGCCTGCTGGGCGACCGTCAGGGCCTCGACCAGCTCGATGACCGCCATCGGGGCGTTGTCGCCACGACGGTTGCCGATCTTGGTGATGCGCGTGTAACCACCGGGGCGGTTCTCGTAACGCGGGGCGATCTCGGTGAACAGCGTGTGCACGATGCTCTTGTCCGTGATCGTCTGCAGCACCAGGCGACGGTTGTGGATGTCGCCCTTCTTGGCCTTGGTGACCAGACGCTCGGCGTAGGGACGCAGGCGACGGGCCTTGGCCTCGGTGGTGGTGATGCGGCCGTGCTCGAAGAGCGCCTTCGCGAGGTTCGCGAGGAGGTGCTTCTCGTGCGCGGCGGAACCGCCCAGGCGGGCACCCTTTGCGGGACGCGGCATGGTGTTACTCCTTCATATCTGCACCGGCCGTGTCAGGTACCGGTGTCAGTTCCCCCGGGGCGGACGCCGCGGGAAAGATCTACGGGTGCTGCTTAGTACTGCTCGGTCTCGACGAAACCGGCGTCCGCGTCGTCGTCGGCGCCGAAGGCGTCGGCGGCGGCGGTCGGGTCGAATCCGGGCGGGCTGTCCTTGAGGGCCAGGCCCATGCCGGCCAGCTTCGCCTTGACCTCGTCGATCGACTTCGCACCGAAGTTGCGGATGTCGAGCAGGTCGGCCTCGGAGCGGGCGACGAGCTCACCCACGGAGTGGATGCCCTCGCGCTTGAGGCAGTTGTACGACCGAACGGTGAGCTCCAGCTCCTCGATCGGCAGCGCCAGGTCGGCGGCCAGGGCGGCGTCCGTCGGGGACGGGCCCATGTCGATGCCCTCGGCGTCGATGTTGAGCTCGCGCGCCAGACCGAACAGCTCGACCAGGGTCTTGCCGGCGGACGCCATGGCGTCGCGCGGGCGCATGGCCTGCTTGGTCTCGACGTCGACGATCAGCTTGTCGAAGTCGGTGCGCTGCTCGACTCGGGTCGCCTCGACCTTGTAGGTGACCTTGAGGACCGGGCTGTAGATGGAGTCGACCGGGATGCGGCCGATCTCCTGGCCCAGCTGCTTGTTCTGGACGGCGGAGACGTAGCCGCGACCGCGCTCGACGGTCAGCTCCATCTCCAGCTTGCCCTTGCCGTTGAGCGTGGCGAGGACCAGGTCCGGGTTGTGCACCTCGACACCGGCCGGGGGCGCGATGTCGGCAGCGGTGACCAGGCCGGGACCCTGCTTGCGCAGGTACATCACGACCGGCTCGTCGTGCTCCGAGGAGACGACCAGCTGCTTGATGTTGAGGATGATGTCCGTGACGTCTTCCTTGACGCCCGGCACGGTGGTGAACTCGTGCAGGACGCCGTCCACGCGGATGCTGGTGACAGCGGCACCCGGGATGGAGGACAGGAGGGTACGGCGCAGGGAGTTGCCGAGGGTGTAACCGAAGCCCGGCTCCAGCGGCTCGATCACGAACCGCGAGCGGTACTCGTCGACGACCTCTTCGGTCAGCGAAGGACGCTGAGCGATAAGCATGTCTGTGTTCCTTCAGTCGTGGACGCCCACTATTTGACGCCCGACGGGTGCAGCACGGGGCTGCGGACTAACAAGGGTACGGGCGGTACGTCCCCCGTGAAGGGTTCGTACCGCCCGGACACTCAAGAACGCACAGGTGCGTCCGCTGCGTCAGACGCGGCGGCGCTTGGGCGGGCGGCAGCCGTTGTGCGGGGTGGGGGTGACGTCCTGGATCGAGCCGACCTCAAGGCCGGTGGCCTGGAGGGAGCGGATCGCGGTCTCACGGCCGGAGCCGGGACCCTTGACGAAGACGTCGACCTTGCGCATGCCGTGCTCCTGCGCGCGGCGGGCGGCCGACTCGGCGGCCATCTGCGCGGCGAAGGGGGTGGACTTGCGCGAGCCCTTGAAGCCGACGTGGCCGGCGGAGGCCCAGGAGATCACGTTGCCCGAGGGGTCCGTGATCGAGACGATGGTGTTGTTGAACGTGCTCTTGATGTGGGCGTGCCCGTGAGCGACGTTCTTCTTTTCCTTGCGGCGCACCTTCTTGGCAGCGCCCTGACGACCCTTGGGGGGCATCTAAATCTCCTACGGGAGGTGGTCGGTCCTACAGCGCAAGACCGCTGAACAGGACTACTTCTTGCCCGGCTTCTTCTTACCGGCGATCGCGCGACGCGGGCCCTTGCGGGTACGCGCGTTCGTGCTGGTGCGCTGACCGTGCACCGGGAGGCCGCGACGGTGGCGGATACCCTGGTAGCACTGGATCTCGATCTTGCGGCGGATGTCGCCCTGGATCTCGCGGCGGAGGTCACCCTCGGTACGGAGGTTGGCGTCCACGTACTCGCGGATCTTGACGAGGTCCTCTTCGGCCAGGTCACGAACGCGGGTGTTCGGGTTCACGCCGGTCGAGGCGAGGATCTCCTTGGACCGGGTGCGCCCGATACCGAAGACGTAGGTGAGTGCGATCTCCACGCGCTTTTCGCGCGGGATGTCAACACCGGAAACGCGTGCCACAAATGGCTCCTGTGTGTTCGGGGGTCTTCCGCAGAACCACTCCCGACCGCCGACCACCCTGATGGGTGGTGGTACGTCCGGGTCCCCGGCCCCCGCCGGAGGTGCCGCCGGCCCTTCTCAGGGCTGGGCGGGTTCTGCGTATGTACGTTTTCTTACGTCGCGCGAAGAACTGCGGAAGGCAGGTCGGTCGGCGTGCGTCAGCCCTGGCGCTGCTTGTGGCGCAGGTTGTCGCAGATGACCATGACCCGACCGTGACGGCGGATCACCTTGCACTTGTCGCAGATCTTCTTGACGCTCGGCTTGACCTTCATGTTGGTGAGGTTCTCCGGGTCAGTGCCACCACCCGCACCGGGACGGATGCCCAGGCAGGAGTGAGGACAAGATCTACTTGTATCGGTAGACGATCCGGCCACGCGTGAGGTCGTACGGAGACAGCTCCACAACGACCCGGTCATCCGGGAGGATGCGGATGTAGTGCATACGCATCTTGCCGCTGATGTGCGCGAGGACCTTGTGACCGTTCTGCAGTTCCACCTTGAACATCGCGTTCGGGAGGGACTCGATCACGGTGCCCTCGATTTCGATGGCACCTTGCTTCTTGGCCACGCTTCGCCCTTCGAATCGGCTACCTTGATCGGCCTCGCGCTCCATGCAGGCATGGAAGTGCACGAGAGCCGACGAGTCAGTCTACGTCAGGGCACCCAGAAAGACGAATCCGGAAAGTTTGCCCCAGAGTGTAGATCATTACGCCAGGGGGTCGGGAGCCGTGGTGACCCCGTACTCCGCCAGCTTCGCCTTGCCACAGTCAGGGCTGGTCAGGACGATGGGACCCGCCTCGGTCAGGGCGATGGAGTGCTCCCAGTGCGAGGACCAGGTGCCGTCCGTCGTGATGACCGTCCAGTCGTCCGCCAGTACCTCCGTCTGGGCGGTGCCCAGGGAGACCATCGGCTCGATCGCCAGGCAGAGGCCCGGGACCAGCTTGATCCCCTTGCCCCGCTTGCGCGAGACGTAGTTCAGCAGGTGCGGGTCCATGTGCATCTCGGAACCGATGCCGTGGCCGCCGTAGTCCTCGATGATCCCGAACTTGCCGAGGCTGTGCTCACCGGTGGACGGCCGCGGCTGGCGCTTGATGTACGTCTCGATCGCCTTCGAGATGTCCACCAGGCGGTTGCCGAGCTTCATCGCCGCGATACCGGCCCACATGGACTCCTCGGTGACCCGGGAGAGCTCGACCAGCTCCTGAGCGTGTCCGGTGCCCACGAAGGCCGTGTAGGCCGCGTCGCCGTGCCAGCCGTCCACGATCGCCCCGGCGTCGATGGAGATGATGTCGCCGTCCTTGAGGACCGTCTTGTCGTCCGGGATGCCGTGGACGACGACCTCGTTCACCGAGGTGCAGATGGTCGCGGGGAAGCCGCCGTAGCCGAGGAAGTTCGACTTGGCCCCGGCGTCCGCGATCACCTTGCGGGCCACCATGTCCAGATCACGCGTGGTGGCACCCGGTACGGCCGCCTCGCGGGTCGCCGCGTGGATCGCGGCGACGACCAGCCCCGCCTCTCGCATCTTCGCGATCTGCTCGGGGGTCTTGATCTGCACCATGGGGCGTGCCTTCCAGCTTCGAAACGGGTCTTCTCAACAGTACGGCCGCGATGCCCTGGGGACACCGCGGCCGTACCTGTACGACAGGGGTACTACTTCTTGAGGGCGTCCATCGCCCGCTTGGTGATCTCGTGCACCTCACCGAGGGCGGCGATCGTCACCAGGAGGCCCTGCGACTTGTAGTAGTCGATGATCGGCTCGGTCTGCGTGTGGTAGACCTCCAGCCGGTTGCGGACCGTGGCCTCGGAGTCGTCGTCGCGCTGGTACAGCTCGCCGCCGCAGGTGTCGCAGACACCCTCGGCCTTCGGCGCCGCGTACGTCACGTGGAAGACGTGCGAGGAGTCCAGGCGGCAGATCCGCCGGCCCGCGATGCGCTTGACGACCTCGTCCTCCTCGACCTCCAGGTCGAGGACCGCGTCGAGCTTCATGCCCGCACCCGTGAGCATCTCGTCCAGCGCCTCGGCCTGGGAGACGTTGCGCGGGAAGCCGTCGAGCAGGAAGCCGTTCGCGGCGTCCGCCTGCTCCATACGGTCCTTGGCCATGCCGATGGTGATCTCGTCGGGGACGAGGTCACCGGCGTCCATGAACGCCTTCGCGCGCCGGCCCAGCTCCGTGTTCTGGCTGATGTTGGCGCGGAAGAGGTCGCCCGTGGAGATGTGCGGGATCGACAGGTTCTTGGCAAGGAACGCGGCCTGCGTTCCCTTGCCCGCACCGGGAGGTCCGACGAGGACGATTCGCATCAGCGGAGGAACCCTTCGTAATTGCGCTGCTGGAGCTGGCTCTCGATCTGCTTCACGGTTTCCAGACCCACACCCACGATGATGAGGATGCTCGTCCCGCCGAACGGGAAGTTCTGGTTCGCTCCGAAGCCTGCCAACGCCATTGTCGGCACGAGAGCGATCAGACCCAGGTACAGCGACCCCGGCCAGGTGATCCGGTTGAGTACGTAGCTCAGGTACTCGGCGGTAGGCCGGCCGGCGCGGATGCCCGGGATGAACCCACCATACTTCTTCATGTTGTCGGCAACTTCCTCGGGGTTGAACGAGATCGCCACGTAGAAGAACGCGAAGAAGACGATCAGGAGGAAGTAGGCGGCGATGTAGTACGGGTGGTCGCCCTTGACGAAGTGCTTCTGGATCCAGGTCGCCCAGCCGGCCTGCGAGCCGCTGAACTGCACGATCAGCGCCGGGATGTACAGCAGCGACGAGGCGAAGATGACCGGGATGACACCGGCCTGGTTCACCTTGAGCGGGATGTAGGTGGACGTACCGCCATAAGCCCGGCGGCCGATCATGCGCTTGGCGTACTGAACAGGGATCCTGCGCTGCGCCTGCTCGACGAAGACCACCAGGGCGACCATCGCGAGACCGACCAGGATGACCACGCCGAACTCGACCCAGCCTCCAGCGATCTTGCCCTGGAGCTTGATCGTCCACAGCGCGCCGACGAAACCGGCGGCGATGGAGATGAACATGAGGATCGACATGCCGTTGCCGATGCCGCGGTCGGTGATGAGCTCACCGAGCCACATGACGACACAGGTGCCGGCGGTCATGGTGATCACCATGACGACCGTGGTGAAGATCGTGGGGTTCGGGACGATCTCCCGAGCGACCGGGCAGCTACCGAACAGAGCACCGGTACGCGCGGTGGCGACCAGGCCGGTGCCCTGCAGGATCGCGAGCGCGACCGTCAAATAGCGCGTGTACTGAGTGATCTTCGCCGTGCCGGACTGTCCCTCTTTTTTGAGGTTCTCCAGCTTCGGGATGACCACGGTCAGCAGCTGCAGGATGATGCTGGCGGTGATGTACGGCATGATGCCGAGCGCGAAGATCGTGATCTGCAGCAGCGCACCGCCGCTGAACATGTTGACGAGACCGAAGAGGCTGTTGCTGGTGCCCATCGAGTCGACACAGATCTGAACGTTCTTGTAGCTCACGCCGGGTACCGGGATGTGGGACCCGAGCCGATACAGCACGATGATGCCGAGCGTGAAGAGCAGCTTCTTGCGCAGGTCGGGCGTCTTGAACGCCCGGGCGAACGCGGTGAGCACGGTGCCTCCTGCGACCCCCGCGCTACTGCGTCAGAGGTGACGGTCTGAGGGATCGACGAATACGTACGAGCAAAGGTGCAGGCCACCTTACCGGCGTCTGCGCCCCCCGTGGAACGACCAACCGGGGATGCCCCATATGTGAGGCATCCCCGGTCGGGTTTCTAGCTATTTGTCACTGAGGTTTCGTCTTAGACGAGCTCGGTGACGGTGCCGCCGGCAGCGGCAATCTTCTCCTTGGCGGAGGCGGAGACGGCGTCAACCGAAACCGTCAGCGCCACGGAGATCTCGCCCTGGCCCAGGACCTTGACGAGGCTGTTCTTGCGAACCGCGCCCTTGGCGACCAGGTCGGCCACCGTGACCTCTCCACCCTCGGGGTAGAGAGCGCCGAGCTTGTCCAGGTTGACAACCTGGAACTCGGTGCGGAACGGGTTCTTGAAGCCCTTGAGCTTCGGCAGGCGCATGTGGAGGGGCATCTGCCCACCCTCGAAGCGCTGCGGGATCTGGTAGCGGGCCTTCTGGCCCTTCGTACCACGACCGGCCGTCTTACCCTTCGACGCCTCACCACGACCGACACGGGTCTTCGCGGTCTTGGCGCCGGGGGCGGGACGGAGGTTGTGGGCCTTCAGCGGGCTGTTCTCAGCCATGATTAGTCAACCTCCTCAACCGTCACGAGGTGGCGGACGGTGTGAACCATTCCGCGGAACTCGGGGCGGTCCTCCTTGACGACGACGTCGTTCAGGCGCTTGAGCCCGAGCGAACGCAGCGTGTCGCGGTGGTTCTGCTTGCTGCCGATGTACGACTTCGTCTGCGTGATCTTGAGGCGGGCCATTAGACACCCGCCCCAGCACGCGCACGAAGGAGAGCCGCGGGGGCGACGTCCTCGAGGGGCAGACCACGGCGAGCCGCGATCTCCTCGGGACGCTGCAGGCCCTGGAGGGCCGCCACGGTCGCGTGCACGATGTTGATCGCGTTGTCGGAGCCCAGGGACTTCGACAGGATGTCGTGAACGCCGGCGCACTCCAGAACGGCGCGCACCGGGCCACCGGCGATAACACCGGTACCGGGGGAAGCAGGCTTCAGCAGGACAACGCCGGCCGCCTTCTCGCCCTGGATCGGGTGCGGGATGGTGCCCTGGATGCGCGGAACCTTGAAGAAGTTCTTCTTGGCTTCCTCGACACCCTTGGCAATGGCCGCGGGAACTTCCTTGGCCTTGCCGTAACCGACACCTACAGTGCCGTCACCGTCGCCCACCACGACCAGCGCGGTGAAGCTGAAGCGGCGACCACCCTTGACAACCTTGGCGACGCGGTTGATCGCGACAACGCGCTCAACGTAAGCGGTCTTCTCGACGGCAGCACCACCGTCGCGACCCTTCCGGTCCCGCCGCTCGCCGCCACCGGCACCGCTTCCGCGGCGCTGGGGTCCAGCCATTGGATTACCTCTCTCTGTTACGTCCGTGAGTCCCGGAACCGGGGCTTAGAACTTCAGCCCGGCTTCGCGGGCGGCGTCAGCCAGAGCGGCAATGCGCCCGGCGTATCGGTTGCCACCGCGGTCGAACACGACGGTCTCGACACCCGCAGCCTTGGCACGCTCGGCGACGAGCGCGCCGACAGCCTGGGCCTGGGCGCTCTTGTCGCCTTCGCCACCGCGGATCGAAGCGTCCAGGGTCGACGCGGACGCCAGGGTGTGACCCTGGAGGTCGTCGATGACCTGAGCAACGATGTTGCGGTTCGAACGCGTCACGACGAGGCGCGGACGCTCCGCCGTACCCGAGACGTTCTTGCGGATGCGGATGTGGCGGCGAGCCTTGGCAGCGCGCTTGTACGCGTCGCCCTTGGCGATCTTCACACCGTATGCCATGGCTACTTACCAGCCTTTCCGACCTTGCGGCGGATGACCTCGCCGGCGTACTTGACACCCTTGGCCTTGTACGGGTCGGGCTTCCGCAGCTTGCGGATGTTGGCGGCGACCTCGCCGACCTTCTGCTTGTCGATGCCCTCGACCGAGAACTTGGTGGGCGACTCGACCTTGAAGGAGATGCCCTCGGGCGCCTCGATCAGGATCGGGTGGCTGTAACCAAGCTGGAACTCCAGGTCGGAGCCCTTCGCGGCGACGCGGTAACCGACACCGCTGATCTCGAGCGCCTTGACGTAACCCGTGGTCACGCCGGTGATCATGTTCGCCACCAGCGTGCGGG
The DNA here is from genome assembly GCF_055581065.1 of Streptomyces sp. NPDC031479. NCBI lineage: Bacteria > Bacillati > Actinomycetota > Actinomycetes > Kitasatosporales > Streptomycetaceae > Streptomyces > Streptomyces sp. NPDC031479. The sequence continues at coordinate 70,685 of NZ_JBVIKC010000018.1, read as the reverse complement.
ACAGGCCGTGCAGGGCCTTGTTCTGACGCTCGTCGTTCGGGCGGGTGACGTTCAGAACGCCGTCCTCACCCTTGACGATCTCGATCGGCGCCTTGACGGTGTGCGTGAGGGAACCCTTGGGGCCCTTCACGGCGACCGTCTGGCCAACGATGGTGACGTCCACACCGGCGGGAACCTGGATGGGGAGCTTGCCGATTCGCGACATTGCTTTTCCTCCGTTCCCGACTACCAGACGTAGGCGAGGACTTCCCCACCTACGCCCTTCTTGCCTGCCTGCTGGCCGGTCAGGAGACCGTGGGACGTGGAGATGATCGCCACGCCCAGGCCGCCGAGGACCTTCGGCAGGTTGGTGGACTTCGCGTACACGCGCAGACCGGGCTTCGAGATCCGCTTGATGCCCGCGATGGAGCGCTCACGGTTCGGCCCGAACTTCAGCTCGAGGACGAGGTTCTTGCCGACCTCGGCGTCCTCGACCTTCCAGCCGGTGATGAAACCCTCCTGCTTGAGGATCTCTGCGATGTGCGACTTGATCTTGCTGTGCGGCATCACGACGGTGTCGTGGTACGCCGAGTTAGCGTTACGCAGACGCGTGAGCATGTCTGCGATCGGGTCAGTCATGGTCATGAAGTGGCCTTCGGCCTCTCTCGCCGGGGTTTCCTGTATGCGCCATCCCTCTCCCCGCTCAGTGGCGGGACGGGTGCGGTGCGGGGACCTACGGCGTAGTAAGTCGATTAGGGCGGCGGACGCCCAACCCCACAAGCCTACGGCATGCGGAGCTGGGCACCCACCGACCAGATGCTTACCGAGAGTCTCTGGAACTTCCCAAGTCCTTGCGGACCAGGGGGAGTTACCAGGAGCTCTTGGTCACGCCCGGCAGCTCGCCACGGTGAGCCATCTCACGAAGGCAGACGCGGCACAGGCCGAACTTGCGGTACACGGAGTGGGGACGACCGCAGCGCTGGCAGCGGGTGTACGCACGCACACCGAACTTGGGCTTGCGGGCAGCCTTCGCGATGAGAGCCTTCTTCGCCATCTCGCTTACGCCTCCTTGAAGGGGAAGCCGAGGTGACGAAGGAGCGCGCGGCCCTCAGCGTCGTTGGTCGCCGTGGTGACCACGGTGATGTCCATACCCCGGGTACGGTCGATCTTGTCCTGGTCGATCTCGTGGAACATGACCTGCTCCGTGAGACCGAAGGTGTAGTTGCCACGGCCGTCGAACTGCTTCGGCGACAGACCACGGAAGTCACGGATACGCGGCAGCGCGAGCGACAGCGTACGGTCCAGGAACTCCCACATGCGGTCACCACGGAGGGTGACGTGGCAGCCGATCGGCTGACCCTCACGCAGCTTGAACTGCGCGATGGACTTGCGGGCCTTCGTGACGGCCGGCTTCTGACCGGTGATCGTCGTCAGGTCGCGGATGGCGCCGTCGATCAGCTTGGAGTCGCGGGCGGCGTCGCCCACACCCATGTTGACCACGATCTTCACGAGGCCGGGGATCTGCATGACGTTCTCGTAGGAGAACTCCTCACGCAGCTTGCCCGCGATGTCCTCGCGGTACTTCGTCTTGAGACGCGGAGTGGTAGCCATCAGATGTCCTCACCCGTCCGCTTGGCAACGCGGATCTTGTTGCCCTCGTCGTCGAAGCGGAAACCGACGCGGGTGACGACCTTCTGGCCGTCCTTCTCCACGACCAGCTGAACGTTGCTGACGTGGATCGGCGCCTCGGTGATCACGATGCCACCGGTCTGCGAGCCACCAGCGGTCTGGCCGGCCTTGGTGTGCTTCTTGACCCGGTTGACACCCTCGACGAGGACGCGGTCGTTGGCGGGGAAGGCCGCGATGACCTTGCCCTGCTTGCCCTTGTCCTTACCGGTGATGACCTGGACCAGGTCGCCCTTCTTGATCTTCATGCTTACAGCACCTCCGGCGCGAGCGAGATGATCTTCATGAACTTCTTCTCGCGCAGCTCACGGCCGACGGGGCCGAAGATACGGGTGCCACGAGGGTCGCCGTCGTTCTTCAGAATGACGGCGGCGTTCTCGTCGAAGCGGATGTACGAGCCGTCCTGGCGGCGGCGCTCCTTGACGGTGCGAACGATGACCGCCTTGACGACGTCACCCTTCTTCACGTTGCCACCGGGGATCGCATCCTTGACGGTGGCGACGATGACGTCACCGATGCCCGCGTAGCGGCGACCGGAGCCACCGAGAACACGGATGCAAAGGATCTCCTTGGCACCAGTGTTGTCGGCGACACGCAGTCGCGACTCCTGCTGGATCACGTCTATCTCCTGTTTGTCTGCCGGTTCCCGGCCGGGGCTTCAGAGAAGCCCCGACCGAGCCTGGCGGAACGAACTTGAAGGGTTACCCCTTCAAGAAATTACTTGGCCTTCTCGAGGATCTCGACGATGCGCCAGCGCTTGCTCGCCGACAGCGGACGCGTCTCCATGATGAGGACGCGGTCGCCGACGCCGGCAGCGTTCTGCTCGTCGTGAGCCTTGAGCTTGTTCGTACGGCGGATGACCTTGCCGTACAGCGCGTGCTTGACGCGGTCCTCGACGGCGACGACGACGGTCTTGTCCATCTTGTCGCTGACGACGAGACCCTCACGGGTCTTGCGGAAGCCGCGCTCGTTCGTCTCAGTCACGTTCTTCTCGCTCATCAGGCGCTCTCCACCGTCTCGATACCGAGCTCACGCTCGTGCATCAGGGTGTAGATGCGAGCGATGTCCTTACGGACGGACTTGAGCCGGCCGTTGTTCTCCAGCTGACCCGTGGCCGCCTGGAAGCGGAGCTTGAACAGCTCCTCCTTGGCCTCGCGCAGCTTGCCAACGAGCTCCTCGTTGCCGAGCTCACGCAGCTCGGACGCCTTGGTTCCCGTCGCCATCACGACTCACCTGCCTCGCGCCGAACAATCCGGCACTTCATCGGAAGCTTGTGAGCAGCGCGGGTGAGCGCCTCACGAGCAATCTTCTCGTTCGGGTAGGACAGCTCGAACATGACCCGGCCCGGGTGCACGTTCGCGATCCACCACTCGGGAGAACCCTTACCGGAACCCATGCGGGTTTCGGCCGGCTTCTTCGTCAGCGGACGGTCCGGGTAGATGTTGATCCAGACCTTGCCGCCACGCTTGATGTGGCGGGTCATCGCGATACGAGCCGCCTCGATCTGGCGGTTCGTGACATAGGCGGGGGTGAGCGCCTGGATACCGTACTCGCCGAACGAGACCTCAGTACCGCCCTTGGCCATACCGCGGCGCTTCGGGTGGTGCTGCTTACGGTGCTTGACCCTACGAGGGATCAGCATGTCGGTCAGGCCTCCGTTCCGGTGCTCTCAGCCGGAGCGGCGGCGGGAGCGTCGGCCTTGGGGGCCTCGGCACCAGCAGCCTGCTGCGGCTTGCGGCCACCACGGCCGCCGCGCTCGCCACCACGGCCACCACGGCCGGCGGGACGGTCGCCAGCGCCGGCACCACGGGCCGGGCGGTTACCCGCACGGGCCGCAGCGTTCTCGGCGCGAACCTCGGCGATGTTCTTGACGTCGCCCTTGTAGATCCAGACCTTCACACCGATACGGCCGAAGGTGGTCTTGGCCTCGAAGAAGCCGTAGTCCACGTTCGCGCGCAGCGTGTGCAGCGGCACACGACCCTCGCGGTAGAACTCGGAGCGGGACATCTCGGCGCCGCCGAGGCGACCGCCGCACTGGATCTTGATGCCCTTGGCGCCGGCCTTCATCGTGCCCTGCATGCTCTTGCGCATGGCACGACGGAAGGAGACGCGGGAGGAGAGCTGCTCGGCAACGGCCTGGGCAACCAGCTGAGCGTCGAGCTCGGGGTTCTTGACCTCGAGGATGTTCAGCTGGACCTGCTTGCCCGTGAGCTTCTCGAGGTCACCGCGGATGCGGTCGGCCTCGGCGCCACGGCGGCCGATGACGATGCCCGGACGAGCGGTGTGGATGTCCACACGCACGCGGTCACGGGTGCGCTCGATCTCAACCTTCGAGATGCCGGCGCGCTCCATGCCGGACGTCATCATCCGACGGATGGCGACGTCTTCCTTGACGTAGTCCTTGTACAGCTTGTCGGCGTACCAACGCGACTTGAAGTCGGTGGTGATGCCGAGCCGGAACCCGTGCGGGTTTACCTTCTGGCCCATTACCGGGAACCTTCCTTGCTGCTGACGACCACGGTGATGTGGCTGGTCCGCTTGCGGATCCGGTAGGCACGGCCCTGGGCACGCGGACGGAACCGCTTCAGGGTCGGGCCCTCGTCCACGTACGCCTCGCTGATGACCAGCGTGGAGGCGTCCGGGTGGTTGTAGTTGTGTGCGGCGTTGGCAATGGCGCTGTCAAGCACCTTGCCGACCGGCACGCTCGCGGCCTGCGGGGCGAAACGCAGGACCGCCTGAGCCTCCGTGGCATCCATGCCACGGATAAGGTCCACCACTCGGCGGGCCTTCATGGGCGTGACGCGGATGTACCGCGCCTGGGCCCTGGCTTCCATGGTTGTCCCTTCGGTGTAAGTCATAGTCGTAACCACCCCGCCTTTAGCGGCGCTTCGACTTCCGGTCGTCCTTGACGTGGCCGCGGAAGGTGCGAGTCGGCGAGAACTCGCCGAGCTTGTGGCCGACCATCGACTCGGTGACGAACACCGGGACGTGGGTCTTGCCGTTGTGCACCGCGATGGTGTGACCCAGCATGCTGGGGATGATCATCGAGCGACGGGACCAGGTCTTGATGACGTTCTTGGTGCCGGCTTCGTTCTGGACGTCCACCTTCTTTACGAGGTGGTCGTCGACGAAGGGCCCCTTCTTGAGACTGCGCGGCATCTAAACCCGCTCCTAGCGCTTCTTGTTCGTCTTGCGGCGGCGGACGATGTACTTGCTCGAAGCCTTCTTCGGCGAGCGAGTACGACCCTCCTTCTGACCCCACGGGGAGACCGGGTGGCGACCACCACTGGTCTTGCCCTCACCACCACCGTGCGGGTGGTCAACCGGGTTCATCGCGACACCGCGGACGGACGGGCGAACGCCCTTCCAGCGCATGCGGCCGGCCTTGCCCCAGTTGATGTTCGACTGCTCGGCGTTGCCGACCTCGCCGACCGTGGCGCGGCAGCGCGCGTCGACGAGACGGATCTCGCCCGACGGCATGCGGAGGTGGGCCATGGTGCCCTCCTTCGCCAGCAGCTGCACGGAGGCACCAGCCGAACGCGCGAACTTGGCGCCGCCACCGGGACGGAGCTCGATCGCGTGGATCGTGGTACCGACCGGGATGTTGCGGAGCGCAAGGTTGTTACCGGGCTTGATGTCGGCCGTGGGGCCGTTCTCAATCCGGTCGCCCTGCTTCAGAGCCTTCGGCGCGATGATGTAGCGCTTCTCGCCGTCCGCGTAGTGCAGGAGCGCGATGCGCGCGGTGCGGTTGGGGTCGTACTCGATGTGCGCGACCTTGGCCGGCACGCCGTCCTTGTCGTGACGACGGAAGTCGATCACGCGGTAGGCGCGCTTGTGTCCACCACCCTGGTGGCGAACGGTGATCCGACCGGTGTTGTTACGGCCGCCCTTGCTGTGCAGCGGGCGAACCAGCGACTTCTCCGGCGTGGACCGCGTGATCTCGACAAAGTCGGCGACGCTGGAGCCACGACGGCCCGGGGTCGTCGGCTTGTACTTGCGGATACCCATTTCTCAGTCCTCGTCCGATTCCGGACGACTAGACCTCCGTTAGGAGGCCTGGCCGCCGAAGATGTCGATTCGGTCGCCCTCAGCGAGGGTCACGATGGCGCGCTTGGTGTCAGCGCGCTTGCCGAAACCGGTCTTGGTGCGCTTGCGCTTACCCTGACGGTTGATCGTGTTGACCCCGGTGACCTTGACCGAGAAGACCGCTTCCACAGCCTGCTTGATCTGGGTCTTGTTCGAGCCGGGCGCGACGATGAACGTGTACTTGTTCTCGTCGAGCAGCGCGTAGCTCTTCTCCGAGACAACCGGCTTGATCAGCAGGTCGCGCGGGTCGGTGAAGGTCTTGCTGGTAACGGTCGCGTCAGACATTACGCGTCGCTCCCTTCGGTCTCATCGGCCTTGGGGCCAGACACGAAGGACTCGAAAGCGGCCTGAGTGAAGACCACGTCGTCAGAGACGATCACGTCGTACGTGTTCAGCTGGCCCGGCTCCAGGATGTGAACCTGGGGCAGGTTGCGGGCGGACAGCCACGCGGCCTCTTCGCTGCGGTCGACGACCAGGAGCAGGTTCTTGCGCTCCGAGATCTTGCCGAACAGCGTCTTGGCGGCCTTCGTGGAGGCGGCACCCTCGACCACGCCGGTGACGACGTGGATGCGGGAGTGACGCGCACGGTCCGAGAGGGCACCGCGGAGGGCGGCGGCCTTCATCTTCTTCGGGGTCCGCTGCGAGTAGTCACGCGGCTGCGGGCCGTGGACGACGCCACCGCCGGCGAACTGCGGAGCGCGGGTCGAACCCTGACGGGCGCGGCCGGTGCCCTTCTGGCGGTACGGCTTGCGGCCACCACCACGGACTTCGCCACGGGTCTTGGTCTTGTGCGTGCCCTGACGGGCAGCAGCCAGCTGAGCGACAACGACCTGGTGGATCAGCGGAACGCTGGTCTTGGCGTCGAAGATCTCCGCGGGGAGCTCGACGGTACCGGCCTTGTCGCCTGCCGGCGAAAGGATGTCAATGGTGCTCATTACCTCAAGCCCCCTTGGCCGCGGTACGGACCAGGACGAGGCCGCCGTTCGGACCGGGGACCGCGCCCTTGATGAGCAGCAGACCCTTCTCCGCGTCAACCGCGTGGATGGTCAGGTTCTGGGTGGTGACGCGCTCGTTACCCATGCGACCGGCCATGCGCATGCCCTTGAAGACACGCCCAGGGGTGGCGCAGCCACCGATCGAACCGGGGGAGCGGTGCTTGCGCTGCACACCGTGACCGGCGCCGAGGCCCCGGAAGTTGTGCCGCTTCATGACACCGGCGAAGCCCTTGCCCTTGCTGTTGCCCGTGACGTCAACCTTGACGCCGGACTCGAACACCTGGGCGGTGATCTCCTGGCCGAGCGTGTACTCGCTGGCGTCGGAGGTGCGGAGCTCCACCAGGTGGCGGCGCGGGGTGACGTCGGCCTTGGCGAAGTGGCCCTTGAGGGGCTTGTTCACCTTGCGCGGGTCGATCTCGCCGAAGGCGATCTGGACCGACTCGTAGCCGTCGATGTCGTTCGTACGGACCTGGGTAACGACGCAAGGTCCGGCCTTGACCACGGTGACCGGGACGACACGGTTGTTCTCGTCCCAGACCTGGGTCATGCCGAGCTTCTCGCCCAGGACGCCCTTGATCTGCTTTGCCATCTTCTCGACGCCTCTCAGAGCTTGATCTCGATGTCAACGCCGGCCGGAAGGTCCAGGCGCATCAGCGAGTCAACGGTCTTGGGCGTCGGGTCGAGGATGTCGATCAGGCGCTTGTGCGTGCGCATCTCGAAGTGCTCGCGCGAGTCCTTGTACTTGTGCGGCGACTTGATGACGCAGTACACGTTCTTCTCAGTGGGCAGCGGCACCGGGCCTGCGACCGACGCACCAGTGCGGGTCACCGTCTCGACGATCTTCTTCGCCGAGGAGTCGATGACCTCGTGGTCGTAGGCCTTGAGCCGGATGCGGATCTTCTGTCCCGCCATGGCTACTCCGTAGTCCTGTCTGTATGTGGAAACGCTCTGGCGCTCGGTCGGCTGCGGGACGGATCCCGCGGCTTCTCTCCGACCCACGCGGTCGGGCGTGTCGCACACCCTCTACAGAAAATTCCCATACGGAAATTCCCTCGTCCAAGGGGATGCGGTCCCGGACCGCGCATCGGGGGAGAAACACCCACCGAGTGCCTGGCAAGCACCCTGCTGACACTTCCCAGAAGATTCCCGTACGTCCGCCCTCATTGCTGCCCCGAAAGGCAGATTAAGGACGACGAGTACTGTGGGACTCGCTTCCGGTCCTCCCGGCGGGAGGCGCACAGCATCGGCACTCAACCGAGCAACTTGAGTAGTCTGCCATACGAGACACGTACCTGGCCAATCGGGCGGAAGAGAATACCCCGCCGCGCGATCACGTCAAACCACGGCGCGACGCTTCCCCGGCGGGGTTCTCCCAGGCCGGACCCCTGATCACGAGCGGGAAGCGCTCCCGCAGCCCTCCTGCCGGCCCGTTGCGAGGCTCTTGCTGCGGTCGTACGGGTCGACCGGCGCGCCGGAAGGGGTCGGTCCACTGTCGGCCGGGTCCGAGAAGAAGGACGGGTGCACGTACCCGTCGTACCGGTCACAGGCGCTGTTGGCGATGTCCGGCTGGAAAGCCGCGAGCCGCAGCGCGCCGGGCGCCCCCCGCCACTTGGCCGGGTCGGCGACCGAGAAGGTGATCTCGCGCCGCACGATGGTTCTCGCGACGTCCTCCGGGTTCCCCTTGACCTTCACGAAGGGGTAGACGAAGGAGTAGTCCGCCTTCACCTCCGCCTGTCCGGGCTTCTCCCCCGGCTCCACCCACATCCGGCCCCGCACCTTGACGACGTCGCCCACGGGCTTCAGTTCGGCCGGGTCGTACCGGGTGAACAGGTCCAGCGGGTCCTGCTCGCGCGTCGGCCGGTCGAGGGAGGCCTCCAGCTCCTTACGCAGCTCCTCGTCCTGCGGGTCCAGCAGCTTCAGCGCTGCCTCGGGCCGCCCGCCCCGCAGCGCCGCGGGGTCCAGGTTGGCGGCGATCAGGAACTGCTTCGCCTTCGCCAGCGCGTCCGCGACCTGGTCCCGGGACACCCCGCCGACCTCCGTCGCCTCCGGCGCCTCGATACCGGCGGCGCCATCCGCCCACTGGAGGGCCGGCGAGCCCCGGAAGGGGTCCTTCAGCGTCGGCCGGTCGGGGTACACGGCCTCCGGGGCCGCGGTCGGACGGGCGGTCTCCGCCGGCAGTGGGGCGGCCTTGGCGGCCCCCTCACGGGCTTCGGCCTTGCCCGTCAGCTTGTCGATCACCAGCTCCGGCCGTACGGCGACCAGCGCGAGCGCCGCGATGAAAACGATCGCGGCAGCCGCCTTGAGCCGCCGCTTGCCCTTCCCCCGGCCCTCCATCTCCTGCCACGCCGGCCCGGTCCGCCACCCCGGCGGATCGTTTCGCCCCGGCTTCGGCCGACGCCCGAACCGCCCGCTCCGGGCCGCCCGCGCCCGCTCCTCGTCCTCACGCCGCAGCCGCTCGGTCACCATCCGCGCCCGCGCCGACGGCTCCTTCGGAGCGTCCGCGGACTCCCGTGCGACCTGCTCGCTGAAGCGGGCCCACTCCTCGTCGGAGATGCCGGGTCTGCCGTCGTCCTGCTGCCCCATGTGTCCCACCCTGAACGTTCCCTGTACCGAACTGCGGATGAGCCTCTCACAGGGCCTTTACATGGCCTTTACGCGGGTACGGAGAAGGGCCCCTCCCCCGCCGCCGGAGCGGTGGGGAAGGGGCCCTTCTGCCGAACATGGTGCCCGCTCGCGCGAGCTACCAGGTCAGAGCACGAAATTACTTCGTGATCTTGGTGACCTGGCCGGCGCCCACGGTACGACCACCCTCACGGATGGCGAACTTCAGGCCCTCCTCCATGGCGACCGGCTGGATCAGCGCGACCGTCATGTCGGTGTTGTCGCCCGGCATGACCATCTCGGTGCCCTCGGGGAGGGTCACGACGCCGGTCACGTCCGTGGTACGGAAGTAGAACTGCGGGCGGTAGTTGTTGAAGAACGGGGTGTGACGGCCACCCTCGTCCTTCGACAGGATGTACGCGGCGGCCTCGAACTCGGTGTGCGGCGTGACCGAACCGGGCTTGATGATGACCTGGCCGCGCTCGACGTCCTCGCGCTTGATGCCACGGAGGAGCAGACCGACGTTCTCGCCGGCCTGGCCCTCGTCGAGCAGCTTGCGGAACATCTCGATGCCGGTGACCGTGGTGGTGGTCTTCTCGGTCTTGATGCCGATGATGTCGACGGTCTCGTTGACCTTGAGGACACCACGCTCGATGCGGCCGGTGACGACGGTGCCACGACCGGTGATCGTGAAGACGTCCTCGACGGGCATCAGGAACGGCTTCTCGGTGTCACGCGGCGGGGTCGGGATGGCCTCGTCCACGGCGTCCATCAGGCCGAGGAGCTTGTCACCCCACTCCTTGTCGCCCTCGAGCGCCTTGAGCGCGGAGACCTGGACGACCGGCAGGTCGTCGCCCGGGAAGTCGTACTCGGAGAGCAGCTCACGGACCTCGAGCTCGACGAGCTCCAGGATCTCCTCGTCGTCCACCATGTCGGCCTTGTTCAGGGCGACGACGATGTACGGAACGCCGACCTGGCGGGCCAGGAGCACGTGCTCCTTGGTCTGCGGCATCGGGCCGTCGGTGGCGGCGACCACGAGGATGGCACCGTCCATCTGGGCGGCACCGGTGATCATGTTCTTGATGTAGTCAGCGTGACCCGGGCAGTCGACGTGGGCGTAGTGACGCGCCTCGGTCTGGTACTCGACGTGCGCGATGGAGATGGTGATACCGCGCTGGCGCTCCTCGGGAGCCTTGTCGATCTGGTCGAACGCCGAGGCCGCGTTCAGGTCCGGGTACTTGTCGTGCAGCACCTTGGTAATGGCGGCCGTGAGGGTCGTCTTACCGTGGTCAATGTGACCGATGGTGCCGATGTTGACGTGCGGCTTAGTCCGCTCGAACTTCGCCTTCGCCACGGGGTCCTCCTGAGAGTGGTTCTGTACGCCTTGAATCATCGGCGCCAGGTGATCTTTGCTGGATAGCCGGTTCCCCCGGGGCAACGGGAGATTACTCCTGTTGCCCCAGAGGCTCCGGTGGCAAGCCTAAAACGTGTACTCGGAAGAGTTACTCGCCCTTGGCCTTCGCGATGATCTCCTCAGCGACGTTCCGGGGAACCTCGGCGTAGGAGTCGAACTGCATCGAGTAGCTGGCGCGACCCGAGGTCTTGCTGCGGAGGTCTCCGACGTAGCCGAACATCTCCGAGAGGGGCACGAGGCCCTTGACGACGCGAGCGCCGTGGCGCTCCTCCATGGCCTGGATCTGGCCACGGCGGGAGTTGATGTCGCCGATGACGTCACCCATGTAGTCCTCGGGCGTGGTGACCTCGACGGCCATCATCGGCTCCATGAGCACGGGGGACGCCTTGCGCGCGGCCTCCTTGAAGGCCTGCGAACCGGCGATCTTGAAGGCGAGCTCGGAGGAGTCGACCTCGTGGTAGCCACCGTCGAGAAGCGTGACGCGGACGCCCGTCATCTCGTAGCCGGCCAGGATGCCGAACTGCATGGCTTCCTGCGCACCGGCGTCGACCGAAGGGATGTACTCCTTCGGCACGCGGCCACCGGTGACCTTGTTCACGAACTCGTACGCCGGACCGTCAGCCTCGGTGATGGGCTCGATCGCGATCTGCACCTTGGCGAACTGACCGGTACCACCGGTCTGCTTCTTGTGGGTGTAGTCGTGACGCTCGACGGTGCCGCGGATGGTCTCGCGGTACGCGACCTGCGGCTTGCCGACGTTGGCTTCGACCTTGAACTCGCGCTTCATACGGTCGACCAGCACCTCGAGGTGCAGCTCGCCCATACCGCCGAGGATGGTCTGGCCCGTCTCCTCGTCCGAGTGAACGTGGAAGGAGGGGTCCTCCTCCGCGAGACGCTGGATGGCGACACCCAGCTTCTCCTGGTCACCCTTGGACTTGGGCTCGATGGCGACCTGGATGACCGGGGCCGGGAAGTCCATGGACTCCAGGATCACCTGGTTCTTGTCGTCACACAGCGTCTCACCGGTGGTGGTCTGCTTCAGGCCCATGACGGCGACGATGTCGCCGGCGCCCACCGAGTCGATCTCCTCACGCTTGTTCGCGTGCATGCGGTAGATCTTGCCGATGCGCTCCTTCTTGCCCTTGACGGAGTTCAGCACCGCAGTGCCGGCCTCCAGGCGGCCCGAGTAAACCCGGACGAAGGTGAGCTTGCCGAGGTGCGGGTCGCTCATGATCTTGAACGCCAGCGCCGCGAGGGGCTCCTCGTCGGAAGGCTTGCGCTTCACGACGACCTCGGGGTCCCGGACGTCGTGGCCTTCGATGGCCTCGATGTCCAGGGGCGAGGGCAGGTAGCGGACGACGGCGTCGAGCAGGGGCTGGACGCCCTTGTTCTTGAACGCCGTGCCACAGAACACCGCGGTGATCGTGGGCTCGCCCTTGCCCTTGCCGGAGCCGAGGATGATGCGACGGACGGCGGCGTGCAGCTGCTCCACGGACGGCTCGTCGCCGTTCAGGAAGAGCTCCATGATCTCGTCGTCGTTCTCGGCGACGGTCTCGACCAGCTTGCCGCGCCACTCTTCAGCGGCCTCGGTGTGCGTGGCCGGGATGTCGACGATGTCGTACATCTCGCCCTTGGTCGCCTCGGCGGACCAGACGAACGCCTTCATCGTGACGAGGTCGACGACACCCTGGAAGTCGGCCTCGGCACCGATGGGGAGCTGCATGACGATCGGAACCGCACCGAGGCGGTCCTTGATCATCTCGACGCAGCGGTGGAACTCGGCGCCGGTGCGGTCGAGCTTGTTGACGAAGCAGATGCGCGGCACGCCGTAGCGGTCCGCCTGACGCCAAACGGTCTCGGACTGCGGCTCGACGCCGGCCACACCGTCGAACACGGTGACGGCGCCGTCGAGGACGCGGAGCGAACGCTCCACCTCGACGGTGAAGTCGACGTGACCCGGGGTGTCGATGATGTTGATGGTGTGGTCAACATCTTCGAGCGGCCAGTGGCAGGTGGTAGCGGCAGACGTGATGGTGATACCACGCTCCTGCTCCTGCTCCATCCAGTCCATCGTGGCAGCGCCGTCGTGGACCTCACCGATCTTGTACGACACACCGGTGTAGAACAGGATGCGCTCGGTGGTGGTCGTCTTGCCCGCGTCGATGTGGGCCATGATGCCGATGTTGCGCACCTTGGCCAGGTCAAGCGAAGTGGTAGCCATATCGGCTCAGTCTTCTCTCGGTCTCGATGTGGGTTGGGACTACCAGCGGTAGTGCGCGAAGGCCTTGTTGGACTCGGCCATCTTGTGCGTGTCCTCACGCTTCTTGACGGCAGCGCCAAGACCGTTCGAGGCGTCGAGCAGCTCGTTCATCAGGCGCTCGGTCATGGTCTTCTCGCGGCGGGCGCGGGAGTAACCCACGAGCCAGCGGAGGGCCAGGGTCGACTGACGACCCGGCTTGACCTCGACGGGAACCTGGTAGGTCGCGCCACCGACACGGCGGGACTTGACCTCGAGGGACGGCTTGACGTTCTCCAGCGCGCGCTTCAGCGTGATGACCGGGTCGTTGCCGGTCTTCTCGCGGAGGCCTTCCATGGCGCCGTAAACGATGCGCTCGGCGGTGGAGCGCTTGCCGTTCAGGAGGATCTTGTTGATGAGCGAGGTCACCAGAGGAGATGCGTAGACCGGGTCGATGATGACCGGGCGCTTCGGGGCGGGGCCCTTACGAGGCATTCTTACTTCTCCTTCTTGGCGCCGTAGCGGCTGCGGGCCTGCTTGCGGTTCTTGACAGCCTGGGTGTCAAGCGCACCGCGGATGATCTTGTAACGAACACCCGGCAGGTCCTTCACACGGCCACCACGCACGAGCACGATCGAGTGCTCCTGCAGGTTGTGTCCCTCACCCGGAATGTAAGCGGTGACCTCGATGCCGGAGGTCAGACGCACACGCGCGACCTTACGGAGCGCCGAGTTCGGCTTCTTCGGGGTGGTCGTGAACACACGCGTGCAGACGCCGCGACGCTGGGGCGAAGCCTCAAGCGCGGGGGTCTTTGTCTTCTCGACCTTGTCCTGCCGGCCCTTACGGACCAGCTGCTGGATCGTAGGCACTACTTCTCCGGTTTCTGTGTGCCGTGTAGTGAAGCTAACCTGGAACTTTGCCGACCCACGCGGTCGGGTGTGTCGGATCCGGCGGACCTCCGCGCAAGCACGGAAACGCATGGATCGCGGTGGCCGATGCGGCTCGCGTGCGGTTGATGGACACGCACGGGAGCCCAGGCACACCCCAGGCACAAGGTCTGAGCGTACCCACCGCATCCACTCCGGTCAAAACATAAGCCGCACCGCTCCGGCCCGTACGGCCCCACAGCTCAGGCGCCGCACGGGCGCCGGGCCCCCGAGCCGGGGTGGCCGTGCGCTCTTCGCACCGGCGTGGTAGTGCGGGCGAACTACACTGCCAGCGAATCCCAGCGAGTCAGACCAAACACGTACGAGCGCCAGGAGCAGGACATTGGGGACGGTCACCTCGGAGCCGACGACGGCGGACACCCCGCCCCCGGACGGCGGCCGGACCCCCGGGGCACCACGCCTCGGCGGGCGCCTGACCCGCCTCTACGGGCCCCTGCTGGCCTTCCTGGTCACCTCGGGCGCCTTCTGCGCGGCCTGGGCGGCGCGCGGCAGCTTCCCCTTCGGCAACACCGGCCGGGCCATCAACGACCAGGCCAACCAGTACGTGCCCTTCCACCGCGCCCTGTGGGACCTGGTCCACGGCCAGGCCTCCGGCGACGTCCTGTTCAGCTGGAGCGGAGGTTTCGGGCAGCAGTTCCTGTCCGACTACTACACCTACCTCGGCAACCCCTTCTCCTGGCTCGCCGTCCTCGTCCCGCGCGCACACGTGGACCTGGCCGTCTTCGCGATCACCCCGGTCACGATGGGCGCGGCCGCCGCGCTGATGACCGTCTACCTCGGCAAGCTCCAGCCCGGCCCCTGGTGGCAGCGGGGCACGCTCGGGGCCGTGTACGGGCTGTGCGGGTGGGCGCTGAGCGACGCCTCGTACATCCCGATGTGGCTGTGGGGCCTGGTCGCGCTCCCGCTCCTCGGCATCGCCGTCGAATGGTGCCTGGAGGAGCGGCGCTGGCCGGGCGTCGCCCTGTTCGTCGCCCTCGCGTGGTTCGGGAACTTCTACACCGCCATGATGGCCACGATGGCCGCCTGCGTGCTGCTGGCCGTCCGCCTGGCCACCCTGGACCTGACCGGGGCGCAGCGCCTGCGCGCCCTGTGGCGGGCCGCCTCCGCGACGGTCGTGGGCATCCTGCTGACCCTGCCGCTGCTCCTGCCGTCGTTCCTGTCCAGTGGGGCGGCGCAGCCCACCAAGGCGGCCGCCTTCGACCCCGTCCGCATCGAGGTCTTCCTCGCCGGAATGCTCCCGGCCACCCACCTGTGGGGCGGCCGGCCGCGCCTGTACGTGGCCTCGCTGGGGCTGATCCTGGCGGGCAGCTTCCTGTTCAACACCGCCATCGCGAAGAAGACCCGCCTGGTGTGGGCGGCCGCGACGCTGCTGGTCGTCGCCTCCTTCCAGTTCCCGCCGACCCAGTACGTGTGGCACGGACTGGCCGTCCCGAACGGCAATCCGTACCGCGAGGCCTTCGTCTTCAGCGGCATGGTGGTCATCGTGGCCTGGCTGGCGCTGGCCAACCGGCCGCGCCCGCTGCACCTGGCACTGGCCGCCGCCCTCCTGGTCACGGCCACCTTCGTACTGCGCCACACCGACGACTTCGGCGGCTGGACCTGGCCGGCGGTCCTGGGCGGCGGAGCCGTCTCCCTGCTCGCCCTGACCCTGCTCGCGCTCGGCGACAAGCGCCGCCACCTCGTCCCCGTCGCCGCGGTCCTCATGGTCGGCGTGGTCTTCGCCGAGTCCGCGGTCGCCGCGGCCAACGCCGACGCCCGCCGCGCCCGCGAGCGCTGGGCCACCCCGGCCGCCACCTCCAGCCAGTCGATCACCCGCCACTTCGAAGCGGTCCGGGGGGTGGACGGCTGGCCCGCCTACCGGACGGATTCCGGCGCGCCGCAGACCTCGTACAACGACGGCCTCGCCCTGCGGGCGGAGGGCCCGCAGTACTACAGCAGCTACCTGCCGGAGGCCACGTACCAGGCCCTGGAACCCCTCGGCTACGGCTACAAGAACGACGGCCGGACCTTCTTCGGCGCCGACAACCCGGTGCTCGACGCGATCTTCTCCATCGGCGCCCGGGTCCGCCCCGGAGCCACCCCGGGCACCTGGACCGGCTCGAAGTTCCCGGCGCCGCCCCTGGTCACGGTCCGCGGTGGGGACTACACCTCCCCCCACCCGGCGGACAGCGTCTACGCCCGCCAGGAGACCGTCCTCGGCGCCACCGTCTACGAGGTCCCCGAGGTCACCCGCGGCGGCACCCCCACCGCGCAGACGTACGCGGCCCAGTGCACCCCCGGCTCCGAGGCCTACTGGTACTCCCCCGAGCTGAACGGCACCCTCCGGGCCGGAGCCACCCGGCGGACGCTGGAAGACCGCATGAGCGGCGTCCTCCCCCTGGGCCCGGTCCCCGCGTCCGGCCGCCTGGAGGTCACCGTCGACACCCACACCCGGGACGCCACCGCGGGCGCCCACCCCATCGGCTGCCTGGACCGCGCCGCCCTGGACAGGACGGTCGGCCACCTCACCGCCACCGGCGCCACCGAGGTCACCGCGGGCGGCCACACCATCGAGGCCACCCTCCCGAAGGGCGCCACCGGCACCGCCGTCCTCGCGACGACGGCCGTCCCCGGCTGGCAGTGCACCGCCCCGGTCCGCCCCTTCCACGGCCTGCTCGCGGTCCCCCTCACCCCGGGCACCGACAAGGTCTCCTGCACCTTCACCCCGAAGGGCCTCCCCCCCGGCCTCGCAGCCGCGGCCCTGGCCCTCCTCACCCTCCTGACAGTCCCCCTCACCACCCACTTCCGCAGGCGCCGCGAACGGGGCTGACCGGCGGGCGGGGTCCGCGTCGGGGTGCCAATCCCGCCGTTTCCGCAGACCGCAGGGCCCCGCGGTCAGTAGATTGACCGCCCGCGATTGATCGGGGGGCCACATGGATCCGGCATACCTCCCGGGCGACGGAGGACTGGACGACCGCGTCCCGTTCCTGGCCCGCCTGGAGAACGAGGACGCCACGGCGTTACGCAAGCTGGGACGCGAGCTGCAGTTCGCTCCGCGCTCCCCGTTGATCCAGCAGGACGAGCCGTCCACGCACGTCCTGCTCCTCCTCACCGGCTGGACCAAGGTCACCGCCTCGGCGGCCACCGGCTACCAGGCCCTTCTGGCGTTGCGCGGGCCCGGTGACATCGTCGGGGAATCGGCCGCCGTCACGGGCGGCCCGCGGTCGGCCACGGTCACCGCGCTGGAACGCGTCCGGGCGGTGGCCATCGACCACCGGGCATTCCGCGAGTTCCTGGCCGGCTCCCCCGCGGCCGCATTCACGCTCCTCGGGCTGACCGCCGAACGCACCCGGGCGTCGGACCGGCGGCAGCTGGCACACGCCTCCATGAGCGTGCGCGAGCGCCTGGCGACGCTGCTGCTCGACCTGGCCCGTACCCACGGCCGTCGCGGCACGGACGGAGTGGAGATCGCCGTACCGCTGACCAAACAGGAGCTGGCAGGGGCGGTCGGGGCGTCACGCGAGATGGTCCAGCGCGCACTCAAGGACCTCCGCGACCGGGGTGTCGTCTCCACCGGACGCCGCACGGTGGTGATCGCCCGGCCGGACGTCCTGCGGAGGATCGGCCGGCTCGACACCTGAGCGTTCAGTGCACACGGTCACAGTCGCAGTGCGTCATCTGCCCTCACACCGCGGTCTCCCCCGCCCACACCCTGGAGCGGCACCCGGAAACGCGACCTTTGAGAGGCAGCCATGACGCACCCGCTCAACCGCACCCTGCTCCTGCTCGACATCGAGAAGTTCAGCGACCGGGACGACGTGGAACAGACGTACCTGCGCCGCATGCTCTACGACGTCGTCGAACGCGTGCTCCAGTCGGCCGGCATCGACCAGACCCTCCACCGGCGCGCCGACCGGGGTGACGGGGTGCTCGTGATGATCGACGCGAACGCCTCGCTGCCGCTCCTGTTGCGCGTCCTGCTCAGCGAGGCCCCGGCGCAGCTGAGGGACGTCAACCGGATGGCGTCGAGCGCGGCCCAGATCAGGCTCCGCGCGGTGGTGGCCACCGGCTTCGTCAGCGTCGACGCCATCGACGGCTGGGTCGGCAGCGACCTCAACCAGGCGTGCCGCCTCCTGGACTCGGACACCCTGCGGGCCGCGCTGCGCGAGGGGAGCTCGGACATCGCCCTGTGCGTGTCCGAATCCGTGCACGCGGGGATCGTGCGCCACGACCACCAGGGCATTCCGGCGAACTCCTTCCACCCCATCACGGTGGGGAGCAAGAACGGCCCCCTGAAGGCCTGGCTCCACGGTCGCGTGCCCGCGGCAGCCGACGCCGCCCGGCCCACACATGAGCCCGCGCCCGTGCGTGAGCAGGACCGGACTCCCGCCGGGGGCGGCGGCTCGGTCGAATTCCACGGCACCAACAGCGGGGTGGTCGCGGGCCGGATCGACGGGCCGATGATCCAGGGCGGGGTGATCAACGGCGGCGTCACCTTCAACGGGGCCCCGGGTGACAGCCGATGAGCACCCCGGCCCCGGCCGGGGCGGCAGAGGCCAAGGCCGATCCGGGCAGGCCGACCGAGCCCTCGGGTCAGGACGACCCGAAGCAGGGGGCCGACGAAAAGGGCGCCCTGCAGCAGGAGGAGGCCCCGCCGCAACGGGCCTGGGACACCCGGCGGGACATCGACCTGCACGCCCCCGCCTCTGCCCGGTTCACCGGGCGGAACAGCGGCGTGGTCGCGGGCTCGATCAACGGCAACGTCACCAGGTCCGAGCACCACTACTACGGCGCCTCCGGCCCCACCCGGACCTCCGGGGAAGTTCCGGCCGCGGAGCTCGACCGGCTGGCCCTCACGTTCGTCTCCGAGGGCACCCCGTTCGAGGAGCTCCTGGAGCGGCTCCGCAACGAGCGGGTCCTGGTGCTGACCGGCGTCCCCTTCACCGGGCGCCGCGCTGCCGCCCTGATGCTGCTGCGACGGGCGGGGGCGACTCCGGTACACGCGCTCGACCGGGAGACGACCCCGGGCGCGCTCCTGGAGCAGGTCCAGAAAGGCGGGGCCTCCGGTCATGTGCTGTGCGACCTGGTCACCTCCCGCACCGGGCCGCTCCGCGAGACGCACCTCCTGTCGCTCCGCGACCACCTGCGCAAGCACGACGGCCACCTCGTGATCACCACCGGTCTGCGGCCCTGGATCGAGGACGACGTCCGCACCTGGCCCTGGACCTCGCCCGACGCCCAGGCCCTCCTGCACTTCTGCCTGGAGCGGGCGGCCGGTGAGGCCACCACCCGCAGGCTGCTGTCGCTGGCCGAGGTCCGCCAGTTCCTGCCCCGCGCCCACCAGCCGCGCGAGGTGGTCGCCTTCAGCCATCAGCTCCTGCGCGTGGCGTCGGGAGAGATCCAGGAAGAAGATCTCCGTGACACCACGGCCGAGCTGCTGGACGAGCAGGTGCGCGAGTGGTTCGAGGCGGACGAAGACACGCTCCACCTGCGGGAGAAGGCCTTCCTCATCGCTCTCGCCGCATTCGACGCAGGCCCGTACGCCCTCACCGCCGAACTCAGCGACCTGCTGTTCCAGGAGCTCCAGGCGACCGTCAACTCCGACCTGCCCAAGGCCGTCCCCGTGTTCGGCACCCACATCGGCAACCGGCTGAGGACGGCCCGCGCCCGGCCCTACCCCGACCGGGAGATGACCGAGTGGGGTCCCGTGGAGCAGCTCAAGGCCGAGTTCCTGGACGACAGGACCGCCTTCGTACTGCTACGCGAGGTCTGGACGGGGCACCCTTCGGCCCGTCCCGCCCTGGTCGCCTGGCTCGGGAAGCTCATCGTCGACGGCCGGCCCTTCGTCCGCACCCGGGCCGCAGCCACCGTCGGGGCGCTCGCCTTCACCGACCTGCCGTCCGCGATGGCCCTGGTCATCGAGCCCTGGGCCGTGTCCCGCAACGCCCAGCAGCGAGTCGGCGCGGTCAGCGCCCTGGCCCTGGCACACCGGGTGGGGGCCCCGAACATCCTGCGGATCACCGACAGCTGGACCGCCGACAACGACCCGCACCTCTCCTGGGTGGGCATCCGGGTCCAGGGCCTGCTGGGGGCCGAACGCCCCCGCGAGGCGCTCGCCGCGCTCCGCGTGCAGGCGCGCAAACAGTACGACCCCGACGAGCGCGAGCCGGGGCCACTGGAGAACGAGATCGCCCAGTCGGTCGAGCTCCTGCTGCTCTCCGAGGAGGCCGAGGACGTCCTCTCCGAGGTCCTGCGGACCCTGGACGACCACCGCTCGGTGTTCCAGATCTCCGTGGCGGGGTTCCTCGGCGCCTGCCGGCACGTGGCGGAAGAGGCGCCCGACCTGCCGCTCGTCCTGCGCACCTACCGGCAGGCCCGCCTCGGCGGAACACCGGCCGCCCACGGGATCCCCAGGCTGTGGAGGGCCGCCCTCGGCGACCCCTCGTTCACCGCCAAGGCTCTGTACGTCCTCCGCGACTGGGTCCTCGCGGCAGACCGGGACGACGCCACCTCCTGGGCCCTAGCGGACCTGCTGCCGAAGCTGGCGGACGACACCACGGCGCGACAGCGCATCCAGCACCTCCTGCGGACGGTCCGCGGCGACGACGGCGGCCCGCGCCCGGCCTCGGCCGACGACCTCCTCACGGCCCTGCACCGGGCCTGACCCCAAGGAGCCCCAGATGTCCCCCGCACACTTCGACTGGTTACAGGCCGCCGACCGGCACACGGAGCTGATCGACCCGGTCATCAGCGTCCGCCAGCTCGCCCGCTGGGACCTGCGCCGCAAGCGCCACACCCGCTTCGACCACTGTCTGGTCTACGCGACGCCCCGGGGCGAGTACGTGGAGTTCCAGCCGCCCGTGCGCCCCAGAGCGACGGCCCGGTACAGCGCCGTGTACGAGGTGGACCTGGGCGTCCACCTGGTACGCAGGGAGCTGACGCTGCCCAGCTCGAACGACGCCCTGGAGTTCCAGGCCGAGGCCGAATTCCGCTGGCGGGTGCAGGATCCGGTCGGGTTCGTCCGCAGCGGGCAGCGCGACGTGCCGCGCCTCCTGCGCAACGAACTCGAAGAGCGCGCGCGGGGCCTCGTACGGCTCCATCCCGTCACCGACAGCGCCACCGCCGAGGCCGCGCTCCTGGCCGCCGCTGCCGGATGGCCCCGGCTGGGAGCCGCGGCGGGCCTGGACACGGCGTGGACCCTGCGCCTGCGCCGCAACCAGCAGGCGGTCGAGCACCAGGTCCGGCTGCAAGGGATCGCGCAGGACGCCGAGGCGAAGATCCTCGGTGCCGTGCTCGGGAAGGACGTGGACGCCGCTGCCGAACAGCGCGAGGCCGCCCTCCTCCGGCTCCAGGCCGAGAAGGTCGGCCTGTACGAGGACTACCTGGAACAGGGTGGAATCCGGGCCTCGGCCTGGTATCTGAGCCGGCATCCCGAGGCGGGGCAGGAGGTCATGGTCAACCTGCGGGAGGACCAGCGGCAACTGGTCGAGAAGCAGCTGGAACTGGTCACGAAGCTGTTCGATTCGGCGGAGGCCGAGACACACGAGCTGGCCGAGCCCCGCAGGCACGCCGTCCGCGCTCTGACCGAGGTCCTCACCCAGCGGTTCCCGGGCACCTCCACCGACGCCGGTGACGCGGTAGCCGAGGGACCGCCCGCCCAGGACCTGCCGCCCGGCTACGGCCGGACGCCCGTCGACCCGGCCAAGGGGTGACCGTGGACAAGGACTCCGAGCCCGGCGACGACCTCTACTACCGACACGCTCCCGGTACCCGGATCCACTACCGGGCGCGGAACCGCGCCACCGACCTCGCGGCCGCCGGCCGCCTCGCCCTGCACCTGCCCGGCGCCCTGTTCGGCCTGCTGCTCGTCGCCCTGGCGGCCCGCAGCCTGCAGCCCGCCACCGGGGTCCCGTACGGGATACCCATCGGGCTGTGGCTGGCGGCCGGAGCGCTCGCCTTCCACCCGCCCTCCGAAGCCCTGCTGGCCCGGTACCTGCTGCGGCTCGGGCGCCCCCTGCCGCACGAGCTGGCCGTACTGGCACCCGTGTGGCGCGAGGTGACGGCCCGCGCCGGCGTGGACGGCAGCCGCTACCAGCTGTGGATCGAGGAGGGCGGGGAGCCGACGGCTTCGGGCGCCGGCGGGCACCTCGTCATCGTCACCCGGCACGCGCTGGAGACACTGCCCACGTCACAGCTGGCGGCGGTCCTCGCCCACGAGCTCGGACACCACACGGCAGGGCACTCCTGGGCCCAGCTGCTGGGCTGGTGGTACGCGCTGCCCGGCAGGCTCGCCGGGCGGGCCCTGGCCGCAGCGGTCCGTTCGGTCCGGCAGGCGGTCCGGAGCGTGCCGACGTACACGGTCGTGCTGTCGGCCGTGGTCCTCACCCTGGCCGCCTACCGGGTCCTGGCCCTCACCTTCGGCCTGCCGCTGCTCCTGGCCTTCCTGCCCTTCCTGATCGCCGCCGTGGGCCGGCGCACCGAACTGCGGGCGGACCGGCACGCCGCCGCCCTGGGCTTCGGCCCGGACCTCGCCCTGATGCTCACGGAACAGCCCGAGGAAGACGGGCCCGGACTCCTCCGGCTCCTGCTCTCTCCCCATCCCCATCCCCGCACCCGCCTGCACCACCTCCAGCAGTACCTCTGAGGCACCCCGGGAACGCCGCAGGGCGGCCACCCTCTCGGGTGACCGCCCTGCGGTTACTGCTCTGCTGCGACTCAGCCGTTGTACGGGCCGTAGTCGTAGTCCTCCAGCGGGACAGCCTGGCCGGAGCCGGTGCCGAAGGGCGAGTAGTCGATGTCGTCGTAGCCGACGGCCGAGTACATCGCGGCCTTGGCCTCTTCGGTGGGCTCGACCCGGATGTTGCGGTAGCGGGACAGACCCGTACCGGCCGGGATGAGCTTACCGATGATGACGTTCTCCTTGAGGCCGATGAGGCTGTCGGACTTGGCGTTGATCGCCGCATCCGTCAGGACTCGGGTCGTCTCCTGGAAGGAGGCGGCCGACAGCCAGGATTCCGTCGCCAGCGAGGCCTTGGTGATACCCATCAGCTGCGGACGGCCGGAGGCGGGGTGACCGCCCTCGGTGACCACGCGACGGTTCTCGGTCTCGAACTTCGAGCGCTCGACGAGCTCGCCCGGCAGGAGCTCCGCGTCGCCGGACTCGATGATCGTCACGCGG
Organism: Streptomyces sp. NPDC031479; assembly: GCF_055581065.1. Lineage (NCBI taxonomy): Bacteria > Bacillati > Actinomycetota > Actinomycetes > Kitasatosporales > Streptomycetaceae > Streptomyces > Streptomyces sp. NPDC031479. The sequence continues at coordinate 47,584 of NZ_JBVIKC010000018.1, read as the reverse complement.
CGCAGCATCTGCCGGATGATGATCTCGATGTGCTTGTCGTGGATCGACACGCCCTGCGAGTTGTAGACCTTCTGGACTTCGCCGACCAGGTGGACCTGGACGGCACGCTGGCCGAGGATGCGCAGCACGTCGTGCGGGTTGGTGGCACCCATGGTGAGCTTCTGGCCCACCTCGACGTGGTCGCCCTCGTGCACGATGACCTTGGCGCGCTTGGAGATCGGGAAGGCCGTCTCCTCGCTGCCGTCGTCGGGCGTGATGACGATCTTCTTCGTCTTCTCGGTCTCCTCGATCCGCACGCGGCCGGCGGCCTCGGAGATCGGGGCGACACCCTTCGGGGTACGGGCCTCGAAGAGCTCGACGACACGCGGCAGACCCTGCGTGATGTCGTCACCGGCCACACCACCGGTGTGGAAGGTACGCATCGTCAGCTGGGTACCGGGCTCACCGATGGACTGGGCGGCGATGATGCCGACCGCCTCACCGATGTCGACCAGCTTGCCGGTGGCCAGCGAGCGGCCGTAGCAGAAGGCACAGGTGCCGACGGCGGACTCACAGGTCAGGACCGAGCGGGTCTTGACCTCCTCGACGCCGTTCGCGATGAGGGCGTCGATGAGCACGTCGCCGAGGTCCACGTTCGCCGGCGCGATGACCTTGCCGTCGATGACGACGTCCTCGGCCAGCATGCGGGCGTACACGGAGGTCTCGACGTCGTCCGCCTTGCGGAGGACACCCGCCTCGTCCTTGACACCGATCTTGAGCTTGAGGCCGCGCTCGGTGCCGCAGTCCTCCTCGCGGATGATGACGTCCTGCGAGACGTCCACCAGACGACGGGTGAGGTAACCCGAGTCGGCGGTACGCAGGGCGGTGTCCGCCAGACCCTTACGGGCACCGTGCGTGGAGATGAAGTACTCCAGAACGGTGAGGCCCTCACGGAAGGACGCCTTGATCGGACGCGGGATGGTCTCGTTCTTCGCGTTCGACACCAGACCACGCATACCGGCGATCTGTCGCATCTGCATCATGTTTCCTCGGGCACCCGAGTCAACCATCATGAAGATGGGGTTCGTCTTGGGGAAGTTCGCGTTCATCGCCTCGGCGACCTCGTTGGTCGCCTGCGTCCAGATCTGGATGAGCTCCTGAGTGCGCTCTTCCTTGGTGATCAGACCGCGCTCGTACTGCTTCTGGACCTTCTCGTCCTTGGCCTCGTAGCCCGCGACGATTTCCTTCTTCGCCTCGGGAACGACGACGTCGGAGATGGCCACGGTGACGCCCGAACGGGTCGCCCAGTGGAAACCGGCCGCCTTCAGGTTGTCGAGCGTCGCCGCCACGATGACCTTGGGGTAGCGCTCCGCCAGGTCGTTGACGATCTCGGAGAGCTGCTTCTTGCCCACCGAGTAGTCGACGAACGGGTAGTCCTCGGGCAGCAGCTCGTTGAAGAGCGCGCGACCCAGGGTCGTCTTCAGACGGAAGCTGTCGCCCGGCTGGAACTCCTGCTCGCCCTCTTCGGCGACCGGCGCCACCCAGCCGCGCGGCGGGATGGTGCCCACCGGGAAGCGGATGTCGACGGACGACTGCAGCGCGAGCTCGCCGGCGTCGAACGCCATGATCGCCTCGGCGGTGGAGCCGAACGCACGGCCCTCGCCCTTGACGTCACGGAGCTCACCGTCGGTGGTCAGGAAGAACAGACCCAGGACCATGTCCTGCGTCGGCATCGTGACCGGACGGCCGTCGGCCGGCTTGAGGATGTTGTTCGAGGACAGCATCAGGATGCGGGCCTCGGCCTGCGCCTCCGCGGAGAGCGGGAGGTGCACGGCCATCTGGTCACCGTCGAAGTCCGCGTTGAACGCGGTGCAGACGAGCGGGTGGATCTGGATGGCCTTGCCTTCGACCAGCTGGGGCTCGAAGGCCTGGATGCCGAGGCGGTGCAGCGTGGGCGCACGGTTCAGGAGGACCGGGTGCTCGGCGATGACCTCTTCGAGGACGTCGTACACGACCGTGCGGCCGCGCTCGACCATCCGCTTGGCGCTCTTGATGTTCTGCGCGTGGTTCAGGTCGACCAGGCGCTTCATCACGAACGGCTTGAAGAGCTCCAGCGCCATGGCCTTGGGCAGACCACACTGGTGCAGCTTCAGCTGCGGACCGACGACGATCACGGAACGCGCGGAGTAGTCCACGCGCTTGCCGAGGAGGTTCTGACGGAATCGACCCTGCTTGCCCTTGAGCATGTCGCTCAGGGACTTCAGCGGACGGTTGCCGGGGCCCGTGACCGGGCGACCACGACGGCCGTTGTCGAAGAGGGCGTCGACCGCCTCCTGGAGCATGCGCTTCTCGTTGTTCACGATGATCTCGGGGGCACCGAGGTCGAGAAGGCGCTTCAGGCGGTTGTTGCGGTTGATCACACGGCGGTACAGGTCGTTCAGGTCGGAGGTCGCGAAGCGGCCACCGTCCAGCTGCACCATCGGACGAAGGTCCGGCGGGATGACCGGCACGCAGTCGAGCACCATGCCCTTGGGGCTGTTGCTGGTCTGCAGGAACGCGGAGACGACCTTGAGGCGCTTGAGCGCACGGGTCTTCTTCTGGCCCTTGCCGGTACGGATGATCTCGCGGAGGCGCTCGGCCTCCTCCTCCAGGTCGAAGGACTCCAGGCGCTTCTGCAGCGCCGCGGCACCCATCGAACCGTCGAAGTACGTACCGAAGCGGTCGCGCAGCTCGCGGTAGAGCAGCTCGTCGCCCTCCAGGTCCTGGACCTTGAGGTTCTTGAAGCGGTTCCACACCTCGTCGAGGCGGTCGATCTCGCGCTGGGCGCGGTCACGGAGCTGCTTCATCTCGCGCTCGGCACCCTCGCGCACCTTGCGGCGCACGTCGGCCTTCGCACCCTCGGCCTCAAGCTCGGCCAGGTCGGTCTCGAGCTTCTTGGCCCGGCCTTCGAGGTCCGCGTCACGGCGGTTCTCGATCTGCTGGCGCTCGACGGAGACGTGGGCCTCCAGCGACGGCAGGTCGCGCTGACGGCGCTCGTCGTCGACGAACGTGATCATGTACGCGGCGAAGTAGATGACCTTCTCAAGGTCCTTCGGCGCGAGGTCCAGCAGGTAGCCCAGTCGCGACGGGACGCCCTTGAAGTACCAGATGTGAGTGACGGGAGCGGCAAGCTCGATGTGGCCCATCCGCTCACGGCGCACCTTGGCGCGCGTGACCTCGACGCCACAACGCTCACAGATGATGCCCTTGAAGCGGACACGCTTGTACTTGCCGCAGTAGCACTCCCAGTCCCGGGTAGGACCGAAGATCTTCTCGCAGAAGAGTCCGTCCTTCTCGGGCTTGAGGGTGCGGTAGTTGATGGTCTCCGGCTTCTTGACCTCGCCGTGCGACCAGGTTCGGATGTCGTCCGCGGTGGCAAGGCCGATCCGCAGCTCGTCGAAGAAGTTGACGTCGAGCACTGTGCGTCAATCCCTCTTTCGGGGTCGAGTCTCAATCATGGTCTGAACGGTCCCGGGGATGACGGGGGGCTCTTGAGCGAGCCCCCCGTCAGGCCCGTCAGACCTCTTCGACGCTGCTCGGCTCGCGCCGGGACAGGTCGATACCGAGCTCCTCCGCCGCGCGGAAGACGTCCTCGTCGGTGTCGCGCATCTCGATGGACATGCCGTCCGAGGACAGCACCTCCACGTTGAGGCAGAGCGACTGCATTTCCTTGATGAGCACCTTGAAGGACTCGGGAATGCCCGGCTCGGGGATGTTCTCGCCCTTGACGATGGCCTCGTAGACCTTCACGCGGCCGGTGACGTCATCGGACTTGATGGTCAGCAGCTCCTGGAGGGCGTAAGCGGCGCCATAAGCCTCGAGCGCCCACACCTCCATCTCACCGAAGCGCTGGCCACCGAACTGCGCCTTACCACCCAGCGGCTGCTGCGTGATCATCGAGTAGGGGCCGGTCGAACGCGCGTGGAGCTTGTCGTCGACCAGGTGGTGGAGCTTGAGGATGTACATGTACCCGATCGAGATCGGGTCCGGGAACGGCTCACCGGAGCGGCCGTCGAACAGGCGCGCCTTGCCGGACGGGAGGACCAGGCGGTCACCGTCGCGGTTCGGGATGGTGTGCTCGAACAGGCCGGCGAGCTCGTCCTCACGGGCGCCGTCGAACACGGGGGTGGCGACGTTGGTGCCGGGCTCGACGCGGTCGGCGCCGATGACCTTCAGACGCTCGGCCCAGTCCTCCGCGAGACCGGAGACGTCCCAGCCGCGGCTGGCGAGCCAGCCGAGGTGGATCTCCAGGACCTGTCCCGGGTTCATTCGGGACGGGACACCCAGCGGGTTCAGGATGATGTCGACCGGCGTGCCGTCCTCAAGGAAGGGCATGTCCTCGATCGGAAGGATCTTGGAGATGACACCCTTGTTGCCGTGGCGGCCGGCGAGCTTGTCACCGTCGGTGATCTTGCGCTTCTGGGCGACGTAGACGCGGACCAGCTGGTTCACGCCCGGAGGAAGCTCGTCGCCCTCCTCGCGGTCGAAGACGCGGACACCGATGACCTTGCCGATCTCACCGTGAGGGACCTTGAGCGAGGTGTCACGCACCTCGCGGGCCTTCTCACCGAAGATCGCGCGGAGCAGGCGCTCCTCCGGGGTCAGCTCGGTCTCACCCTTGGGCGTGACCTTGCCGACCAGGATGTCGCCGGCGACGACGTCCGCACCGATGCGGATGATGCCGCGCTCGTCGAGGTCCGCGAGGACCTCCTCGGAGACGTTCGGGATGTCCCGGGTGATCTCCTCGGGGCCCAGCTTGGTGTCACGGGCGTCGACCTCGTGCTCCTCGATGTGGATCGAGGAGAGGACGTCGTCCTGCACGAGGCGCTGCGACAGGATGATCGCGTCCTCGTAGTTGTGACCTTCCCAGGGCATGAACGCGACGAGCAGGTTCTTGCCGAGGGCCATTTCGCCCTCTTCGGTCGCGGGACCGTCGGCGAGGACCTGGGCCTCGATGATGCGGTCACCCTCGTTGACGATGACCTTCTGGTTGACCGAGGTGCCCTGGTTCGAGCGGGAGAACTTGGCGACGCGGTACGTGGTGTACGTGCCGTCGTCGTTGGCGACGGTGATGTAGTCGGCCGAGACCTCCTGGACGACACCGTCCTTCTCCGCCTTGATCGAGTCACCGGCGTCGACCGCACAGCGGTACTCCATGCCGGTGCCGACGAGCGGGGCCTCCGCCTTGATGAGCGGAACGGCCTGGCGCATCATGTTCGCGCCCATGAGGGCACGGTTGGCGTCGTCGTGCTCCAGGAAGGGGATCATCGCGGTCGCGACGGACACCATCTGGCGCGGGGAGACGTCCATGTAGTCGACGTCGTCGCCGGCGATGTAGTCGATCTCGCCGCCACGACGGCGGACCAGCACGCGGTTCTCGGTGAAGCGCATCTCGTCGTTCAGGCCGGCGTTGGCCTGGGCGATCACGAAGCGGTCTTCCTCGTCCGCGGTCAGGTAGTCGACGTCGTCGGTGACGACGCCCTCGACGACCTTGCGGTACGGGGTCTCCACGAAACCGAACGCGTTGACGCGGCCGTAGGAGGCGAGCGAGCCGATCAGACCGATGTTCGGGCCTTCGGGGGTCTCGATCGGGCACATGCGGCCGTAGTGCGACGGGTGGACGTCACGGACCTCGAAGCCGGCCCGCTCACGGGACAGACCACCGGGACCCAGCGCCGAGAGACGACGCTTGTGCGTCAGACCCGACAGCGGGTTGTTCTGGTCCATGAACTGCGACAGCTGGCTGGTGCCGAAGAACTCCTTGATGGAGGCGACGACCGGCCGGATGTTGATCAGGGTCTGCGGCGTGATCGCCTCGACGTCCTGCGTGGTCATGCGCTCGCGCACGACGCGCTCCATACGAGCCAGACCCGTGCGGACCTGGTTCTGGATGAGCTCGCCGACGTTGCGCAGACGACGGTTGCCGAAGTGGTCGATGTCGTCGGTCTCGACGACGATCGAACGGCCCGACTCACCGATGGTCTCGGCCTCGCCCGCGTGGAGCTTCACGAGGTACTTGATCGTCGCGATGATGTCGTCGGTGGTGAGCACACCGGCGTCCAGCGGCTCATCGGCGCCGAGCTTCTTGTTCACCTTGTAGCGGCCGACCTTGGCGAGGTCGTAGCGCTTCGGGTTGAAGTAGAGGTTCTCGAGCAGCGTCTGAGCGGCCTCGCGGGTCGGCGGTTCGCCCGGACGCAGCTTGCGGTAGATGTCGAGCAGCGCGTCGTCCTGGCCCTGGGTGTGGTCCTTCTCCAGGGTGGCGCGCATGGACTCGTACTCGCCGAACTCTTCGAGGATCTGCTCGGTGGTCCAGCCGAGAGCCTTCAGGAGGACGGTGACGGACTGCTTGCGCTTGCGGTCGATGCGGACACCGACCATGTCGCGCTTGTCGACCTCCATCTCCAGCCAGGCACCCCGGGACGGGATGATCTTGGCGGAGAAGATGTCCTTGTCGGACGTCTTGTCGATGGAGGAGTCGAAGTAGACACCCGGGGAACGGACGAGCTGCGACACGACGACGCGCTCGGTGCCGTTGATGACGAAGGTGCCCTTGTTGGTCATGAGCGGGAAGTCGCCCATGAAGACCGTCTGAGACTTGATCTCACCGGTCTCGTTGTTCGTGAACTCGGCCGTGACGAAGAGCGGCGCCGCGTACGTGAAGTCGCGCTCCTTGCACTCGTCGACAGAGTTCTTCGCCGGCTCGAAACGGTGGTCGCGGAAGGTCAGCGACATCGACCCGGAGAAGTCCTCGATCGGCGAGATCTCCTCGAAGATCTCTTCCAGACCGGACTTGGTGGGGACGTCCTGTCCACTCTCAAGCGCCGACTCGACGCGGGACTTCCAGGCGGCGTTGCCGAGCAGCCAGTCAAAGCTCTCGGTCTGCAGCGCCAGGAGGTTCGGAACCTCGAGGGGCTCCTTGATCTTTGCAAAGGAGATGCGCAGCGGGGCGGTGCTGGCACCGTTGTTCGTATTGGTCGAGGCGTTGCGCGAGGCGGCCAAGAGGGGGTCCTTCCGAGGGCTCGGACTCACTACGCGCGTACCGGTCCCAGCCGACACAGAAGACGGAGTGTCCCCAGCTGGCCAAAAGACCAGGTCAGGGCATATCAATCAGGTGTGCTCAAGCGTGGGCATGACCCTGGCGACGGGCAGGGGTCAGCTAACAGGCAGCGCAAAGGGTCAGTGTAGCCACTCGGCTCACTGATGTCCAGACCAGGTTTCCGGAAACCGGCAACAGGCCTTCCCCAGCTCGTTCAAACCAACACCAACGCTGCGACCCTCGTACACAGAGCGCGTATCAGTACTGCCCTCTTCGTAGTCGATCCATGCCTCGAATCCGGGATCGACCCGGCCGAGCTGGCGACGGCTCTGAGAATTGCGCGCCGCTGGCCGTTCGTCAAGGCCCCGTGCTCCGAGCGGATCATCCGCGGACCCCGCACCGGGGCAACGATGATCACCCTACTCCCCAACGAGACCAGGGCAAGTCAGGCACTGGGGGTACGCCAAAGGGCGACCACCCTTACGGGTGATCGCCCTTTGAAGGGGCCTCAGAGGGCCCCAGAGGTGTTACTTGACCTCGACGCCAGCGCCGGCGGCCTTGAGGGCCTCGGCGGCCTTGTCAGCGGCCTCCTTGTTGACCTTCTCGAGGACCGGCTTCGGGGTGCCGTCGACGAGGTCCTTGGCCTCCTTCAGACCCAGGGAGGTCAGCTCGCGCACGACCTTGATGACCTGGATCTTCTTGTCGCCCGCACCGGTGAGGATGACGTCGAACTCGTCCTTCTCCTCCTCGGCCTCGGCGGCGGGGCCGACACCGGCCGGACCGGCAACGGCGACGGCCGCGGCGGCGGTGACGTCGAACTTCTCCTCGAAGGCCTTCACGAACTCGGAGAGCTCGATGAGGGTCATCTCCTCGAACTGGGCGAGGAGGTCGTCCTGAGAGAGCTTCGCCATGATGGGCGATCCTTCCACTAATTCGGCAGGTGCCGGATGTATTGAGAGGCGGGCGTAACGGCCCGCTACGACCCACGCACTAGGCGGCGTAGATCAGTGCGCGAGCCGAATTACTCGGCACCGCCCTGCTCGGCGAGCTTGACGCGAAGCGCTTCCGCAGTGCGGACGAACTTCGACGGCAGCGCCTGGAAGAGCGAGGCAGCCTGGGACTGCTTGCCCTTGAACGCGCCGGCCAGCTTGCTGAGCAGAACCTCGCGGGACTCGAGGTCCGCGAGCTTCTTGATCTCATCGGCGGTCAGCGCCTTACCGTCAAGGACACCGCCCTTGATGATGAGGTTCGGGTTCTCCTTGGCGAAGTCACGAAGACCCTTCGCCGACTCCACCGGGTCACCGGTGATGAAGGCGGCGCCCGTCGGACCGGTGAACTGGTCGTCGAGCGAGGTGATCCCGGCGTTGTTGGCCGCAATCTTGGTCAGCGTGTTCTTCACCACGGCGTACTGGGCGTTCTCACCGAGCGAACGACGCAGCGTCTTGAGCTGCGCAACGGTGAGACCCCGGTACTCGGTCAGCACAACGGCGTTCGAGCTGCGGAACTGGTCCTCAAGCTCGGCTACCGCAGCAGCCTTGTCGGGCCTTGCCATAGAGCGTCGGCCTCCTTCCGGGTGATGAGGACCGCTCAGAAGGGGCTGGACAAACAAAACGCCCCGGCGCATGGCGCACGGGGCACGGCTCAACCGAAATGACATTCCGGGAACTTTCCTCGAACACCTGCGCAGGACGTCCGCTCGCAGCGAATCCTTCGGCCACCGTCCTCTTTCGAGCACGGCAACGACCAGCGGTCTTTGGCTTCTCCGGAAGCGTACGCGAAGGCAACCGGACGAGGCAAATCGCCTCAGGAGCCGCCCTTCAGCACCGCGTCGAAGTCGGCGACCTGGTCGGCCGGCGGGGCCTTCACCGGCGCGACCTGGCCGAAGCCGTCGAAGGTGGCGCTGGTGCTGGAGGTTCCCTTGTCGTCCTTGCTCACCATGAGGACGCGCGAGGGGAAGCCGTCCTTGCCGATCCATACGTCCGCCTCCAGGGCCGTGAGGTGCTTCACGGCCTCGTGGAGGTTCCGGCGGTCCTGCTCCGGCATCACCTTGGTGGACTCGTCGGCCGCCTGGAGGTCCGCGCCGGTGAGAAGGGCCCGGTAGTGCCGGGACCCGGGGGTGTCGGCGGCCATGGCCGGGACCAGGGCGACCTTGGGCTGGCCCAGGAGCAGGGCGAGGTACTCCGCCGGGTCCTCGTTCATCCGTACGCCGGGCTTGCCTCCCGAGGACAGGTCCAGCTTCATCCAGGGCTTGCCGTCGACCGGGGTCTTGAGCTCGGTGTAGACCACGTCGCCGGTCATGACGGAGCGGGACTCCGACGTGGGGCCCTTGATCTTCAGGTCGTGGGCCGACGGGTACCAGCCCTTCGTGCCGGTCTGGGTGGTGGTCTTGCCCTCGCTGTCCGTGCCGGACATCTCTGCCATGGCGAACTTCGCCGCCGCCGTCTTGAGCCAGGACGCCTTGACCGCCTCCACGGGGGACGGCGCCCGGTCCGCGGGAGTCGTGGCGCCCCCGCCGGCCGCACCCCCGCCCGCGTCGGCGCCAGCCCCGCCATCGCAGGCGGTGAGGCCGCCCACGAGCAGCAGGACACCCGCCATGGCGGCGCCGGTCCGTGTCCGGACAGCCTGATTCATCTGGTTCTCCCCCGTGTGCGGTCCCCCTGCGACCCCCGACCCTACGCGGAAGATCGAAAAGGCCGCCACGAAGAAACCGGGCCCCCGGCTCCCGGAAGGGAGGCGGAGGCCCGGTCTCAGGTGCGCCGCGGCGCGGTCAGGCGCCGCCCGTACCGCCCGAGTCCTTCATCATCTCGGCCAGGTCCACGATCTGGTCGGCCGGCGGAGCGGAGACCTCGACCGGCTTGTTGATGTCCTTGAACTTGATGGTGATGTCCATCGGGCCGGACGTGCCCTGGCCCTGCGTGCGGACCTGCTTGGCCTGGTCGGCCTCGTCGATCCAGATGTCCATGGTCAGGCTCTTGATGCCCTGCTCTTCGAGCGCCTTGGCGTTCTTCTCCTGGCGGTCCTTGGCCTCGGGGGTCGAGGTGGCGCTGAGGGCCTTCAGCTCGTCGATCGTGACGGTGCCGGCCAGGTGCGTCGTCTTCTGGCCGTCGATGGTCTCCTCGCCGACCTTCTTGAGGTCCTTGGAGGCGCTCAGGCTGCCGGCCGTGTCGGCCGGGTTCTGGCCCTGCTGGGCCGAGCCGAGCGAGTCCAGCTCCTTGGCCTGCTCCGGAGCCAGCGCCTTGAGGTCGAACTTCAGCCACTTGCCGTCGCTGCCCATGTACATGACGCCGTCGAGAAGACGCATCTCCACCTTGGCGCCCGGCTCCTCGGGCGAGTCCATCTTCATCGACATGGCCATCGCGGGCTTGAGCCGCATGGCGACCTCGCCGGTGATGCTCTGCCCCGCGGCCTTGCCGGTCATGGTGTAGCCGAGGGAGGTGATCTCCTCGGACTTCTTCTTCGTCTTCTCCAGGTACGCGGCCGGCGCGACCTCCGCCGGCTTCTTCGCGGCCTGGGACGGGGCCGCCGGGGCCCCGTTGTCCTTCTTCTTCGCTCCGTCCCCGTTCTCGCACGCGGTGGCGCCGCCTGCGAGCAGGAGCGCGGCCAGGACGGCTCCGACGGTCTTCTTCTGGTACGCCTTCATGTGTTCCCCACCCCGGGTATGCAAGGCAGCGGCCCGCTCCGGGCGGTCTTGCCCGTGGCCTTGCTGCCGGCACTGACTGTACGTCTCACCGCTGACAGTAATCGCACAGCATTCGCACATGAAGCAGAAAACGGGCCCTCCGCCCCCGGAAGGGGGCGAAGGGCCCGTTCAACCACGCGGTGGTCGGATCAGGCAGAGGCCGGATCAGACAGCGGCCGGGTCTTCCTCGACGAGGAGGTTCCGGGTGCGGTTGGAGTCCAGCTGGATGCCGGGGCCCATCGTGGTGCTGAGGGCGGCCTTCTTGATGTAGCGGCCCTTGGCGGCGGACGGCTTCAGACGGATGATCTCGTCCAGGGCCGCCGCGTAGTTCTCGACCAGCTGCTCATCGGAGAAGGAGACCTTGCCGATGATGAAGTGCAGGTTCGAGTGCTTGTCGACGCGGAACTCGATCTTGCCACCCTTGATCTCGGTGACAGCCTTGGCGACGTCCATCGTGACGGTGCCGGTCTTCGGGTTCGGCATGAGGCCACGGGGACCGAGCACGCGGCCGAGGCGGCCGACCTTGCCCATGAGGTCCGGGGTGGCCACAACGGCGTCGAACTCGTTGAGGCGGTTGCCCTTAGCGATCTCGTTGATCAGCTCGTCGTCGCCGACAATGTCGGCGCCGGCGGCCACCGCGGCCGCAGCACGGTCACCGGTCGCGAAGACCAGGACCCGGGCGGTCTTGCCGGTGCCGTGCGGGAGGTTCACGGTGCCACGGACCATCTGGTCGGCCTTACGCGGGTCGACACCCAGACGGAAGGCGACCTCGACGGTGCTGTCGAACTTGGTCGCGGAGGTCTCCTTGGCGAGACGGACGGCCTCGAGCGGGGCGTAGAGCTTTTCCCGGTCGACCTTGGCGTCCGCAGCGCGGAGAGTCTTGCTGCGCTTCACTTCTGCTCCTGTGTTGTGACTTCAGGCGTGGAGTCGTGGTGCGGACCAGCGCTTGGTCCTACCACTGTCGTGCTGGGGTGGCTGAATCAGCCTTCGACCGTGATGCCCATCGAACGCGCGGTGCCGGCGATGATCTTCTCGGCGGCGTCGATGTCGTTGGCGTTCAGGTCGGGCATCTTGATCGTGGCGATCTCGCGGACCTGGTCACGCGTCAGCTTGGCGACCTTGGTCTTGTGCGGCTCGCCAGAGCCCTTCTCCACGCCCGCGCTCTTCAGGATGAGGCGCGCGGCCGGCGGAGTCTTGGTGATGAAGGTGAAGGAACGGTCCTCGTAGACCGTGATCTCCACCGGCACGACCATGCCACGCTGCGACTCGGTCGCGGCGTTGTAGGCCTTGCAGAACTCCATGATGTTGACGCCGTGCTGACCGAGCGCGGGGCCGACCGGCGGAGCCGGGTTGGCCGCACCGGCCTTGATCTGGAGCTTGATAAGCCCCGTGATCTTCTTCTTCTTGGGAGGCATTGCTCTCTCCGGGTCCTAGTGAGAGTTTTCAGCCGCCAACCGGTCATCCGGATGGAGGCATACCGCACCACGATAACGGGTATAGGCGCGGGGCTAAAAACCGAGCAGGTCAGACCGCCCTTCGCGGGCTGGTCTGACCTGTTTCGGAAGCGTCGCTCAGAAGATCTGGATCAGTTCTTCTGGATCTGGTCGAAGCTCAGCTCGACCGGGGTCTCGCGGCCGAAGATCTCCACGAGGCCCTTGACCTTCTTCGAGTCCGGGTTGATCTCGTTGATCGTCGCCTGCAGCGTGGCGAACGGGCCGTCGGTGACGGTGACCGAGTCGCCGACCTCGAAGTCCAGGACCTCGATGGTGCGCTTGACGGCGGGGGCCGGCAGACCGGCCTCCTCGGCAGCCTGCTTGGCCGCCTTCTCCTGCGCCTCGGGGGCGAGCATCTTGACGATCTCGTCGAGGGTCAGCGGGTACGGGTCGTAGGCGTTGCCCACGAAGCCGGTGACGCCCGGGGTGTTGCGGACGACGCCCCAGGACTCGTTCGTCAGATCCATGCGGACGAGAACGTAACCGGGCAGCTTGTTCTGCCGGACGTTCTTGCGCTCGCCGTTCTTGATCTGGACGATCTCTTCCTCGGGCACCTCGGCCTGGTAGATGAACTCCTCGACGTTCAGCGAGACGGCACGCTGTTCGAGGTTCGCCTTCACGCGCTTCTCGTAGCCCGCGTAGGTGTGGATCACGTACCACTCGCCGGGGAGCAGGCGCAGCTCGTCGCGGAGGGCCTGGATGGGGTCGACCGGCTCGGCGGGCTCGACCTCGGCGGCCTCTTCGGCCTCCTCGTCGGCCTCGGCCAGGGCGTCGCCCTCGTCCTCGTCGGCGTCCTCGTCCTCGACGTCGGCGGCCTCTTCGGCGTCGGCGGCCTCTTCGGCGTCGGCGTCGTCATCGGCCTCGGCGTCGACCTCGTCCTCGACGTGCAGGGCGGCTTCCTCGGCGGCGATGCCGGCCTCGGCGTCGGCGAGCTCGGCCTCGTCGGGGTCCACAGCGTCTGCCGCCTCGACGATGTCGAGCTCGTCCTCGACGGACTCGACGGAGTCGTGGCTCACGTTCAGGTTCGGGTCAGACACGGTGGCTGCTTCTTCCTGGATACAAAAGGTGGTGGAACATGCGAAAACGGGCGGCACCCATCAAGGCGCCGCCCTCCGCGGGGATCAGCCGAAGACGAACTTGATGGCTTCCTGGAACCCATAGTCAATCACGGTCACCAGACCGATCATGATGACGACGAAGACAATCACCACGGTGGTGTACGTCGAGAGCTGGTTACGGGTGGGCCATACGACCTTGCGGAGTTCCGCGACGATCTGGCGGTAGAAAAGCGCGAGACGGCCGAGAGGGCCCTTCTTGCCGCGCTTGCCGCCCTTGCGGGCCTTCTTCTCGCGGGTGTCGTCCTCGGCGTCAGGCATGTCGATGGAGCCCAGGGCGTCCGTCACGTCTCTCACCTGAATCCGGGTCGTGGCCGTAGCCGCGCCCGGTTGCGCCGCACGGCGTTGCATCGAAGTACGTACCTGCGCACACGTCCGAGAGGAGTGTGAAGCAGGGCCGGAGGGACTCGAACCCCCAACCGCTGGTTTTGGAGACCAGTGCTCTACCAATTGAGCTACGACCCTTTGCGCCCCCCAACCTACCGCATCCGAGCGAGTGCACGGAGTGCTCACGCTCTGGGGCCGCTGTTGAGGACCAACGACAGGTGAGTGTACGTGGTCCGGGCCCTGACGTCGAACAGAAGACATCCGGACCTGCTCCGTCCGGTGTTTGAAACGGTGTGCGGCGGCTCGAAGGCGTCTGGGACGATTGGCCGCATGACCTCTGCAACGCCTTCCTCCGAGCGCCGGGTGTCCGCCCGTATCGGCGCCATTTCCGAGTCCGCCACCCTCGCCGTCGACGCCAAGGCCAAGGCCCTCAAGGCCGCCGGGCGCCCGGTGATCGGCTTCGGTGCGGGCGAGCCCGACTTCCCGACCCCGGACTACATCGTCGAGGCCGCGGTCGAGGCCTGCCGCAACCCGAAGTACCACCGCTACACGCCGGCCGGCGGTCTGCCCGAGCTGAAGGCCGCGATCGCCGCCAAGACGCTGCGCGACTCGGGCTACGAGGTGGACGCCTCCCAGGTCCTGGTGACCAACGGCGGCAAGCAGGCCATCTACGAGGCCTTCGCCGCCGTCCTCGACCCGGGCGACGAGGTCATCGTCCCGGCCCCGTACTGGACCACCTACCCGGAGTCGATCCGCCTCGCGGGCGGCGTCCCGGTCGAGGTCGTCGCCGACGAGACCACCGGCTACCGGGTCTCCGTCGAGCAGCTGGAGGCCGCGCGCACCGAGCGCACCAAGGTCGTCCTGTTCGTCTCCCCGTCCAACCCGACGGGCGCCGTGTACTCCGAGGCCGACGCGAAGGCGATCGGCGAGTGGGCCGCCGAGCACGGCCTGTGGGTGCTCACGGACGAGATCTACGAGCACCTGGTCTACGGCGACGCGAAGTTCACCTCGCTGCCGGTCCTGGTCCCGGCGCTGCGCGACAAGTGCATCGTCGTCAACGGCGTCGCCAAGACGTACGCGATGACGGGCTGGCGCGTGGGCTGGGTCATCGCCCCGCAGGACGTCATCAAGGCGGCGACCAACCTGCAGTCGCACGCCACCTCCAACGTCTCCAACGTGGCCCAGGTCGCGGCGCTGGCCGCCGTCTCGGGCAACCTGGACGCGGTCGCGGAGATGCGCAAGGCCTTCGACCGCCGCCGCCAGACCATGGTCAGGATGCTGAACGAGATCGACGGCGTCTTCTGCCCGACCCCCGAGGGCGCGTTCTACGCGTACCCGTCGGTGAAGGAGCTCCTCGGCAAGGAGATCCGCGGCAAGCGCCCGCAGACCTCGGTCGAGCTCGCGGCCCTGATCCTGGACGAGGCCGAGGTCGCGGTCGTCCCGGGCGAGGCCTTCGGCACCCCGGGCTACCTGCGCCTGTCCTACGCCCTGGGCGACGAGGACCTGGTCGAGGGCGTCTCCCGCGTCCAGAAGCTCCTGGCGGAGGCCAAGGCCTAGGCCTGGGTCCGGGAGCGGGTACGGAGCGGCGCCACCCTGTCGGGTGGCGCCGCTCCGGCGTTTCCGGCCCCCGGGAAACCGGGAACGGCGGGGGCCGGCCGGCATCGGATTCACGTTCGGGCAATGTCCCGTTCAGGTAATCCGCTGCCAATCGGGTGAGCGATGCGGCAGGATCACCAGATGGAGCACGTACGCGATCTCACGCTTCTGCCGAAGGCCCACCTGCACCTGCACTTCACCGGCTCGATGCGCCCGTCGACCCTGCTGGAGCTGGCCGACAAGTACGGCGTCCGGCTGCCGGACGCCCTGACCGCCGGGGAACCGCCCAAGCTCCGGGCCACGGACGAGCGCGGCTGGTTCCGCTTCCAGCGGCTCTACGACGCCGCCCGGTCCTGCCTGCGCGAGCCCGACGACATCCGCCGCCTGGTCCGCGAGGCCGCCGAGGAGGACGTCCGGGACGGCAGCGGGTGGCTGGAGATCCAGGTGGACCCCACCTCCTACGCCCCGCTGCTCGGCGGCATGATCCCGGCCGTGGAGATCATCCTCGACGCCGTCGACGCGGCCTCCCGCGAGACGGGCCTGGGCATGCGGGTCCTCATCGCCGCCAACCGCATGAAGCACCCCCTCGACGCCCGTACCCTCGCCCGCCTCGCCGTCCGCTACGCCGACCGCGGCATCGTCGGCTTCGGGCTCTCCAACGACGAACGCCGCGGCATGGCCCGGGACTTCGACCGCGCCTTCGCCATCGCCCGGGAGGGCGGTCTGCTCGCGGCCCCGCACGGCGGTGAGCTCACCGGGCCCTCCTCCGTCCGCGACTGCCTCGACGATCTGCACGCGGCCCGCATCGGGCACGGCGTACGGGCCGCCGAGGACCCCCGGCTGCTGAAGCGGCTCGCCGACCGGCAGATCACCTGCGAGGTCTGCCCGGCCTCCAACGTGGCGCTCGGCGTCTACGAGCGGCCCGAGGACGTGCCGCTGCGCACCCTCTTCGAAGCCGGGGTGCCCATGGCGCTGGGCGCGGACGACCCGCTGCTGTTCGGGTCCCGGCTCGCGGCCCAGTACGAGATCGCCCGCCGCCACCACGCCTTCACGGACGCGGAGCTCGCCGAGCTGGCGCGGCAGTCGGTGCGCGGCTCGGCCGCGCCCGAAGAGGTGAAGGCCAAGCTGCTGGACGGGATCGACCACTGGCTCAACGGGTGAGCCGCAGGTCCCCCTCGTAGCAGTCGGCCCGTACCCGGTGGCCGTCCACGAAGACGATCTCCAGGTGGGTACGGCCCTGCTCGGGGACGGCGAACTCGGCGACCGAGGCGACGGTCTGGCCGAGGTGGCGCAGGAAGGGGTGGTCGCCGAGGTCCTCGCCGACCTCGATCCGGCCCCACTCCCCCATGTCGTAGGGCTCGTGGGGCGTGGCGGACTCGACGATGAGGCACTGGTCCGAGCCGGTGGTGATCCGCGTGGACTCGCCGTCGCTGTCGATCAGCCAGACGTCGAGCGGCGCCTCGGAGCGCTCGCCCTCGCAGATGTGCCAGGAGGCGACGACCCGGCTGATCTCGCGGCCCACCAGGCGGGTGGGGTCCGTACCGGCCCCGTGCAGGGGGCAGTGCATGTCAGAGGTGGACGCCGACCGTCACCGGCTCGTTGACGAGGGTGACGCCGAACGCCGCGTGGACTCCGGCGACGACCTCGCGGGCCAGGGTGAGGAGGTCTTCGGTGGTGGCCTCGCCGCGGTTGGTGAGGGCGAGGGTGTGCTTGGTGGAGATGCGGGCGGGGCCGGTGCCGTAGCCCTTGGTGAATCCGGCCTTGTCGATCAGCCAGGCCGCGCTGGTCTTCGTACGGCCCTCGCCGGCCGGGTAGGCGGGCGGGGCGGTGTCGGGGCCGAGGCGGTCCTGGGCGCGGGCGAGGAAGGCGGCGTAGGCCTCGTCGGTCAGGATCGGGTTGTGGAAGAAGGAGCCCGCGGACCAGGTGTCGTGGTCCGCGGGGTCGAGGACCATGCCCTTGCCCGCGCGCAGGCGCAGGACGGTCTCGCGGGCGAGGGCGGCCGGGACCCGGTCGCCGGCCTCGACGCCGAGGGCGCGGGCCGTCTCGGGGTACTTGACCGGGGCGGAGAGGCCGCCGGCGTCCTCCAGGGCGAAGCGGACGCGCAGGACGACGTATCGGTCGGGCTGGTCCTTGAAGGTGCTGTTGCGGTAGCGGAACGCGCACTCGGCGGCGGAGAGGGTGACCGTCGTGCCGGTGGCGCGGTCGTAGGCGACGACCTCGGTGATGGTGTCGCAGACTTCCTGGCCGTACGCCCCGACGTTCTGGATCGGGGTGGCTCCGGCCGAGCCGGGGATGCCGGCGAGGCATTCGATGCCCGCGAGGCCCGCTTCGACGGTGCGGGCGACGGCGTCGCTCCAGTTCTCGCCGGCGGCGAGTTCCAGGGTGGTGCCGTCCAGGGTGAAGCCCGTGGTCGCGATGCGCAGGGCGGTTCCGGCGAAGCCCCGGTCGCCGATGACCAGGTTGCTGCCGCCTCCGATGATCAGGAGGGGGGTGCCGCTCGCGTCGGCGGCGCGTACGGCGTCGACCACCTCGGCGTCGGTGGTCGCGGTGACCAGCCGGGCCGCCGGGCCGCCGAGGCGGAAGGTGGTCAGCGGGGCGAGGGGGGCGTCGTGGAGTTCCTGCACGTGGACAAGAGTACGGTCCGTCCCCCTCGCATCCCGGCGGGGCACTCAGTAGGCCCGCTTCCGCTCCGCCAGACGGCGCTCGGCCTCGGCCCAGCCGATGGGCAGCTCCGAGGCGGGCGCGGTCCAGTAGGTGAAGGCGGACTCCTTCATGAAGGCTGCGGCCGCGCGCGAGCTGGAGCGGTGGGGCTCGCTGCGGGCGAAGCGGTGGAGGGCGTCCCGGTCCTCCCAGGCGGAGAGGGTCAGGAAGGTGCGGCGGGTCACCCGGGCGCGGAGGGCGACGCCGTGGGCGCCGGGGGCCTTGCGGATCTGACGGATGATGCCGGGGGCCTTGAGGAAGAACCTGAGCGCCCCGATGAGGGTCTCGGTCTCGAAGCGGGAGGCCATGACGTAGACCTCGGCGTCGGGGGCGGGCTCGTCGGGCGTGGACCAGGGCACGTCGGGCATGACTGTCGTTCCTTCGCTCTCGTCCGGGGCTTCAGCGGGTGGTGGGGACCTTGTCCGTGGATACGGCCGCGGTGGGGGTGGGGGTGGCCTGGGCGGACTGGGCGGGCTGGGCGGGCTGGGCGGGCTGGGTGGAGCGGCGGGGCAGGAGCAGGGCCAGGGCGGCCGCCAGGGCGACCGCGGCGGCGCCGATCCACAGGGCGGGGACGGTCCCGTCGGTGA
This sequence comes from Streptomyces sp. NPDC031479, assembly GCF_055581065.1. Taxonomy (NCBI): domain Bacteria; kingdom Bacillati; phylum Actinomycetota; class Actinomycetes; order Kitasatosporales; family Streptomycetaceae; genus Streptomyces; species Streptomyces sp. NPDC031479. The sequence goes on along the minus strand of NZ_JBVIKC010000018.1, from coordinate 29,033 downwards.
AGGCCTGCGGGCTCTCGTAGCCGCCCCGGCTGGAGAAGACCGAGGCCAGGACTGCCACGCCGAGGGCTCCGCCGACCTCGCGGAGGGCGTTGTTGGTGCCGGAGGCCTTGCCCTGGTCGGCGGGGGTGACGGTGGACATCAGCACGTTGTTGGCCGGGGCGAAGTACAGGGACATGCCGATCCCGCTGAGGACCAGGGCGGGGAGCTGGGCGACGTAGGAGACGTCCGGGGCGAGGACCACCGCGAACCAGCCGAGGCCGAGCGCCTGGAGGGCCAGCCCGGCGACGACGACGGGGCGTCCGCCGATCCGGTCGGACACGATGCCCGCGATCGGGGCGACGATCATCCCCATGCCGGTCCAGGGCAGCATGCGCAGACCCGCCTCGGTGGGCGAGTAGCCGGCGACGCCCTGGAGGAACTGGCTGAGCAGGAAGATCGACCCGAACATGCCGAGGTACATCAGCAGGCTGGCGAAGTTGATCCCGAAGAAGCCCCGGCTGCGGAAGAGCCGCATGGGGAGCATGGGGTTCGCGCTGTTGAAGCCGTGGTGGACGAAGCCCCCGATGAGGGCGCTGCCCGCGATCAGGCCGGTGAGGACGGGGGCGCTGGTCCAGCCGTGGGCGTTGGCGTTGACGAGTCCGTAGACGACCCCGAAGAGCCCGCCGCTGATGAGGAGGGTGCCGGGAACGTCGAGGCGGGAGTTCGGGGCGGTGGACTCGGCGAGGCGCAGGCGGGCGAGCGGGATCAGGGCGAGGCCGATCGGCACGTTGAGCCAGAAGATCCACTGCCAGGAGATGTGCTCGGTGAGGCTGCCCCCGATCAGCGGACCACTGGCGACGGCCAGACCGCTGACGGCTCCGTAGATGCCGAGCGCCATGCCGCGCCGGGCGGCCGGGACGGCGGCGGTGAGCAGGGTGAGGGACAGCGGCATCATGACGGCGGCCCCGACGCCCTGGACGGCGCGGGCGGCGATCAGCTGGCCTATCCCGGGCGAGAGGGCGGCCGCGGCGGAGGCGGTGGTGAACACGGCGAGTCCGGCGATGAAGAGCCGGCGGCGCCCGAAGCGGTCCCCGAGGGCGGAGCCGAACATGAGCAGGACGGCGAAGGTGAGCGTGTAGGCGTTCACCGTCCACTCCAGGTCCTCCAGCTTGCCGCCGAGGTCGGCGCGGATGGCGGGGAGGGCAGTGGTGACGACGAGGTTGTCGAGCGCGGCCATGAAGCTGGCGGCCCCGGTGAGGACGAGGGCCCATACCGCGGGCCTGCTGAGCCGGTCTTGCTGGTTCACGATTCCCCCTGAAGGTTGTTAGTTATTGCTGACTAACTTCGAAGCCCAGAAACCGGCCCGGGTCCGGGCCGGAGGGTGGGGTGGGGTGGAGTGGGGCTAACGCGCGGGGGGTGCGGGCCGGGGTGACCCTGCACTCCCGGCGGCCGGCTCCCCCACGCCACCGTCGGCCCCTTCGGCCCGTTCGACCCATTCGACCCCTTCGCCCCCGCCCGAGGGGTGGAGCCCCTCCCAGATGCGGTGGCCGGGCGGGAAGCCCATGGCGGTGAGGGTGTTGATGAGCATCCCGTAGGCCATGAAGGTGGTGGTCTCCTTGACGTCGCCACCGATCGGCACCGTCACGGTGTCCCACAACTTCAGCCAGCCCTCCCGCACGAGCTCACCGAGCTCGTGGTCGCCGGCGGCCTCCGCGGCGGAGACGGTGACGTACATCTGGAGCTGCATCTGGAGCACGTGCGGGTCTTCGGCGATCAGCCGCATGTACGCGTCCGCCATCGCGCTCCGGGCCTCTTCGCCCTCCAGCCCCTCGGCCGCCCGGGCGAAAACGGCCCGGGTGGTCTCCAGGCACCGCGCGGACGCCGCGAGGAACATGGCCTGCTTGTTCGGAAAGAGCCGGAAGAGGTAGGGCTGCGAAACACCGACCTGCTTGGCGATCGCCTCGGTGGAGGTCCCGTAGTACCCCCCACGAGCGAACTCCTTGGCCGCCGCCCGAATGACGCTCTCACGCCGCTCTTCTGCACTCATCCTCACCATGCCTCAAAGTTAGTGCTCACTCACTAACTACGTCAAGGGGTGGGGACGGGCACCGGGGCGGGGTCGGCGG
>NZ_JBVIKC010000018.1:0-26832 GCF_055581065.1 Streptomyces sp. NPDC031479 | reverse complement strand
GCGGGCGGCGGGCGGCGGGCGGCGGGCGGCGGGCGGCGGGCGGCGGGCGGCGGGCGGCGGGCGGCGGGCGGCGGGCGGCGGGCGGCGGGCGGCGGGCGGCGGGACTTTGGCTGGTCCGTGTCGGGGAGGGTTTGGGGGTTTCCCGTCAGTCTCATCGTCCTTCCGCGTCGGGCCGGGCTGTCAAGGGCGCTCCCTTCGGTCGCGTCGCTTCGCGATGGCCTTCGGCCACCCTTGACAGCCCGTCCCGCCACGGAATGCCAAAGACTGCCGGGAAACCCCCAAAAGAACGGTCCACGGGGAGATCTTCGAGGGGCGGGCATCGCAGCGATGTGCGAGCCATCTCCGCCCAGTCCCGCATTCGGGCCCCGAATGGCCATCGGCCCACGGGCCGGGGCGTCCAGGCCGCACGAAAGGGTGACCAGACCGCCCGGCGGGCCCCACACGCACCGGATCGCTACGCGCTTCACTCGGCATAGCGTCTGCCGCCCGCCTGTGGCTGGACATAAGCCGCCCACGGCCCGGGGGCCTCGGTCTCTCACGCGAGCGCGGGCTGTTTGCCCCTTTTGGGGTGATGGGCGGGCTTCGGAGGGGCGCTGGTGCTGCCTGTCGGACTCTGAGGACGACTTTGTCGTCCTCAGAGTCCGACAGGACACCCGGGGACATCGATAGGCCCCTTCGGGGGCGGGGGTGATGGCCTGCCGGCCGTCAGCCGCCCGACAAGCCCGCCTACCGGCCGTCTTGGGCGGCCTATGTCCAGCCCCAGACGGGTCGCAGACGCTATGCCAAGAGAAGCGCGTAGCGATCTGGCGCGTGTGCCGTCCCGAAGGCGTGGCCGGGCGGTCTGGTCGCCGTTTGGGGTGGGCTGGCTGCCCCCGGCCCGGGATCTGATGGATGTGGGCCCGTATCTCGGTCTGCCCAGGCGGGGAGGGGTCGAGGGTCTCTGACCCGCCCCCCCTGCCATTGCTTCCCTCCCGGCCGTTTCCCTGGGGGCTTCCCGACAGTCTTTGGCATTCCGGGGCGGGACGGTCGGTCAAGGGTGGCCGAAGGCCATCGCGAAGCGACGCGACGAAGGAGCGCCCTTGAGGGACCGGCCCGACACGGAAGGACAGTGGACTGGCGGGACGCCCCCAGCCCTCCCCAGACCCGGACCAAGGGCGCACCGCCCACCCCCGACCCCGACCAGCCCCGTCGGGCCCGCACAGGGTTACACCCCCGCCCCGACCCCGCCCCGACCCTCAGCCCAGCTGGACTACCGCGCGGGACATGCCCAGGACCTTCTGGCCCGCGCTCATCGCCGTCAGGTCGACCCGTACGCGCTTGTCGTCCAGCTTGGCCGCGACCTTCGCCGTGACCTCGATCAGGGCGCCCTGATCGTCGTTCGGGACGACCACGGGCTTGGTGAAGCGCACCCCGTACTCGACGACCGCGCCCGGGTCGCCGGTCCAGTCGGTCACCACACGGATCGCCTCGGCCATGGTGAACATGCCGTGCGCGATCACGTCCGGCAGTCCGACCTCCTTGGCGAACTTCTCGTTCCAGTGGATCGGGTTGAAGTCACCCGATGCCCCGGCGTAGCGGACCAGCGTGGCGCGCGTCACGGGGAAGGACGCCGCCGGCAGCTCGGTGCCGACCTCGACGTCTGCGTACTGGATCTGCGCGGTCATCTCAGGCCTCCTCGGGGGCGCGGGACACGAGCTTGGTCCAGGCGGTCACCACGTGCTCGCCGGACTCGTCGTGGACTTCGCCGCGGATGTCGATGATGTCGTTGCCCGCGAGCGACTTCACGGCCTCGATCGTGGAGGTCACGGTGAGACGGTCGCCGGCCCGCACGGGGCGGACGTACGCGAACTTCTGGTCGCCGTGCACGACGCGGCTGTAGTCCAGCCCCAGCTGCGGGTCCTCGATGACCTGGCCCGCGGCCGCGAAAGTGATGGCGAACACAAAGGTCGGCGGGGCGATCACATCCTGGTGACCGAACGCCTTGGCGGCTTCGGGGTCGGTGTAGACGGGATTCTCGTCACCCACCGCTACCGCGAATTCGCGGATCTTCTCCCGGCCGACCTCGTACGGCTCGGTGGGCGGGTACGTCCGCCCCACGAAGGTCTGGTCGAGGGCCATGGCACTACCTCCTGTTGAAGGGACACGAAAGGCTGCGGACGACCGATCGACGATCATCGATCGCCGATCAAGAAACCGGAGCAGAAACGACACAAGGCCGCCCCCATTGAAGGGGACGACCTCATGACGGTGCCTATATTGAAGACTTCGCCAGGATCAGCGGGTCTCGCGGTGCGCGGTGTGCGAGTTGCAGCGCGGGCAGTGCTTCTTCATCTCCATGCGGTCCGGGTTGTTACGCCGGTTCTTCTTGGTGATGTAGTTCCGCTCCTTGCACTCCACGCAGGCCAGCGTGATCTTCGGGCGGACGTCGGTGGCAGCCACGTGAGTGCTCCTTGACGGACTATGGGACGGATGAACGCATAAAAGAGTAGCCGATCGGGAGACCGACCCCGCAATCGGCTACTGGGTGTAGCGGCGACCGGACTTGAACCGGTGACACAGCGATTATGAGCCGCTTGCTCTACCGACTGAGCTACGCCGCTTTGATGAGATCCGTTCCCCACCCGAGGGTGGGGAACCTCTCTCACCAGAGCCCCAATGCGGAATCGAACCGCAGACCTTCTCCTTACCATGGAGACGCTCTACCGACTGAGCTATTGGGGCGAGCGAGGAAGACATTACACGGTTGCCAGCCGATCGCCCAAATCCTTTGGGGGGACTGGGCTCGGAAGCCGGGACCAGGACTTTCCCCACCGGCCCCACACCCCGCCCTGGGCCACTTTCACCCCCGAATGTGCCCGGGGTCACACCCCGGGGTCACGCCCCGGGGATCCTTCCCGGCCCCACCCGGCTCCACCCGGCCCCGCCCGGGCGCCGGACGCATGGGCACCACACCGGTACGACTATTGAGCTCTTCCGCGAACCCGGGACCCCCGCGCCCTAGGCTCTGAGCACGCTGCGTGATCTTGGGCCGCGGGCTGCGGCCACGGCACAGGAACCGCCCGAGCCCCCGCAGGAGCGCGATGTCCGACAGCCAGCCGCAGCAGCCGTCCCACTCCCCGCGGAACCCCGCCGAAGGCCCTTCCCGCAACCCGGCCCGTGACCCCCTCGGCGGCCCCGCCCCCGAGGCGACCGGCCTCCTCCTCGCCGGGGCGCGGCTCACCGACGGCCGCACCGTCGACGTACGGCTCGGCGGCGGCCGGATCCAGGCCGTCGGGACGGCGGGCAGCCTCCCCGCGCCGGCCATGGCCCGGGTCGACCTGAGCGGGTACCTGCTCCTGCCCGCCCCCGCCGAGCCGCACGCCCATGGGGACACGGCCCTCACGGCCGACGGCGAGGGCCCCGTCTCGTACGCCCCCGACGACGTGCAGCGCCGGGCCACCGAGGCGGCGCTCCTCCAGCTCGGCCACGGCGCCACCGCCGTCCGCTCCCACGTGCGCATCGGGGACGTGCACGGCCTGGGTCCCATGGAGGCCGCGCTCCAGGCCCGTCGCTCGCTGCGCGGCCTCACCGACCTGACCACGGTGGCCGTCCCCCGGCTGCTGACCGGGGTGGCCGGCGCCGACGGGCTCGCCATGCTGCGCGACGCCGTCAAGATGGGCGCCTCGGTGATCGGGGGCTGCCCCGACCTGGACCCCGACCCGACGGGTTTCCTCGAAGCCGTCCTCGAACTGGCCGCAGAGCACGGCTGCCCCGTCGACCTGCACACCGACGGTGACGATCCGGGCCGTCTCGCCCGCCTCGCGGCGATGGCCGGGGGGCTGCGCCCCGGAGTGACCATCGGCCCGTGCGGCGGGCTGTCCCGGCTGCCGCTGGACGCGGCCGCGCGGGCCGCCGACCAGCTCGCCGCGGCCGGGGTGCGGGTGACCTGCCTGCCCCAGGGGGACTGCGCCGCACTGGAGCGCCGCGGCCTGCGCACCGCCCCCGTACGCCTCCTGCGCGCGGCCGGGGTCCGGGTCGCCGCCGGCAGCGGGGCGCTGCGGGACGCCGGGAACCCGGTCGGGCGGGGCGATCCACTCGAAGCGGCGTACCTGCTCGCCTCCCAGGGCGGGCTGCGCCCCGCGGAGGCCTACGAGGCGGTGAGCGCGGCCGCCCGCGAGGCCATGGGCCTGCCGGAGGTGCGGGTGGAGGCGGGGTTCCCGGCGGAACTGCTCGCCGTGCGCGGGGAACGGATCGCGGGGGTGCTGTCCCTCGCGTACAGCCGGATCGTGATCCACCGGGGGCGCGTGGTAGCCCGGACGAGTGCCGTACGGGAGTACTGCGATTCGGCGGTGGCGGTGGCCCTGGACCTGCCCAGGCAGGGCCGTACGGAGTCCGGGCCCTGAGCGTCCGGGGGCCGTTCGCGGGCGTGGGCGCCCGGTCCGTCGTACGGTCGGGACATGCGCATCGTCATCGCGGGTGGACACGGTCAGATCGCGCTGCGGCTGGAGCCCCTGCTCGCCGCGCGCGGGTACGAGGTCGCGGGCATCATCCGTGATCCGGAGCAGGGCGCCGATCTGCGGGCGGCCGGCGCCGAACCGGTGCTGTGCGACCTGGAGTCTGCTTCGGTCGAGCACGTGGCGGGGATCCTGCAGGGCGCGGACGTGGCGGTGTTCGCCGCCGGGGCCGGTCCGGGCAGCGGCGCGGAGCGCAAGGACACCGTGGACCGGGGTGCGGCGGTGCTGTTCGCCGACGCCGCCGAACGGGCGCGCGTGCGGCGCTTCCTGATGGTGTCCTCGATGGGCGCCGACTCCCGCCACGACGGGGGCGAGGTCTTCGATTTCTACCTGCGGGCCAAGGGCGAGGCCGACGACCACGTCCGCACGCGGCTGGGGCTGGAGTGGACGGTCCTGCGTCCGGGCGCCCTGACGGACGAGGCCGGTACGGGTCTGGTCCGGCTGGAGGCGCGCACCGGCCGGGGGCCGGTGCCGCGCGAGGACGTGGCGGCGGTGCTGGCGGAGCTGGTCGACACTCCGGCGACGGCCGGTCTGACGCTGGAGCTGGTGTCGGGTTCGACGCCGGTGTCGGTGGCGGTGAAGGACGTGGCGGGCAACTGAGGGCGGGGGGCGGGACGTGCCGAGTGCCCGTCAGAAGTCGGCCTCCAGCTCGTCGTCGGAGCGGCCGACGGATTCCTGCTGGAAGCGTTCCCGGTAGGTCCGCCGGATCCGTTCGACGCGGGTGTCGCGCTCCTCGGCCTCCTTCTCGGGGTAGAGCAGGACGACTTCGTAGGAGGTTTCGCGGACGATCGCGCCACCGGGGCCGCTCCGTCGGCCGTAGCCGTCCCGGAGGGTCAGTCCTCCGGGGAAGGCGGGGGTGACCTCCCGGTCCAGGAAGCGCATGAACTCGCCGCGGCCGACGGGGTCCCTGCCGCCGGGGCGTTCGGTGCCGAAGTAGAGCCGGGTTTCCCGGTAGGGCTCCCCCGCGTGCCCGTGGAGCGTCGTTCCGAGCAGGGCCGGGATGCCCGCGCCGAGGAGGGCGGCCAGCACGCCGCCGCCGACCTTCCCCCGTGTGTCCGATGTCCATGTCACGCCCCGTGAACGACGGTCCGTCCACATCGGTGCGCCCGAGTGGCCCGATAGGGTCACCCCGGAATCGGCCGCAGGGGGCGGTCGTGCGAGGCGGCGGGGTCGGGGCATGGGCGAGGGCGACTGGCGGATCGGTGCGGCGGAGGGTGGCCGGCTCGCCGCCAGGTGGTGGAAGTGGGCCCTGTCCGCGCCGGTCGACGAGAGCCCCGTGGCCGATACGACGGGGGCCTACGCGGGGTGGCGCCAGCCGTCGGACCTGTGGTTCCTGGCGGGCACCTTCGGCGGCCGGGTGGTGCGCCGGTGCAGCGTCCCGGCGGGGCGGCGGCTGTTCTTCCCGGTCCTGAACACCCAGCGGCCGGTGGTGCCCTTCGTGACCAAGCCGTGGCGCCTGGAGGCGACCCGGGCCTCCGCGGCGCTGAACAGCACGCCCCTGCCGTTGAGCGAGTTCGCCTCGAAGCCCTTCCTGAGCATGGGCATACCCCGGGTCGCCTGGGGTCTGTGGTGCGCTCTCGCACCTCTTCCGGCGGGTCAGTTCGTCCTGGAGATCCAGGCGGCCGACACCCAGGGCTTCTGGGTCGACACCACGTACCACCTGACGGTGACCGATCCGGCGGCCGCGTAGGCCGGGCCGGGCGCGCGGGTGTACGAAGAAACCCCCGCCCACTGCGCTTCCGCAGATGAACGGGGGTTCCACTCGCGTGGCGGCGCCAGGGTTCGAACCTGGGTAGGCTGAGCCGGCAGATTTACAGTCTGCTCCCTTTGGCCACTCGGGCACACCGCCAAGATCGCTGCCATCTTTCCGCCTTTCGGCGGCGCTCCTTGGCAACGACGTAAACAATACCCGATGCTCGGGGGTGGTTCGCCACCGGATTGATCAGCGCTGCGCGCGGGTGCGGTGGCTAGGCTTTGCGGAGCGGTCCGGGGATGTCCGGCCGCGCCCTCCGGGGCACAACGCAGCCGACTTCAAGGAGCCACAGCACATGGCCGACTCCAGTTTCGACATCGTCTCGAAGGTCGAGCGGCAGGAGGTCGACAACGCCCTCAACCAGTCCTCGAAGGAGCTCTCGCAGCGCTACGACTTCAAGGGCACGGGCGCGTCGATCGCCTGGTCCGGCGAGAAGATCCTGATGGAGGCGAACTCCGAGGAGCGCGTCAAGGCCGTCCTCGACGTGTTCGAGACCAAGCTGGTCAAGCGCGGCATCTCGCTGAAGGCGCTGGACGCCGGCGAGCCGCAGCTGTCCGGCAAGGAGTACAAGATCTTCGCGACGATCGAGGAGGGCATCTCCCAGGAGAACGCCAAGAAGGTCGCGAAGATCATCCGGGACGAGGGCCCCAAGGGCGTCAAGGCCCAGGTCCAGGGTGAAGAGCTGCGCGTCAGCTCCAAGAGCCGCGACGACCTCCAGGCCGTCCAGGCCCTGCTGAAGGGCAAGGACCTGGACTTCGCGATCCAGTTCGTGAACTACCGCTGACCGGCGCCTGTGACGCGCCGCTGAGCGGACCCGCGGGGCACAGCGGGGGCAGATCGCCGAGGCCTTCCTCGGCGGCCGCCCGCGCTGTGCCCTTCGTCGTGTCGGCGCCCGTCAGGGGCGTGTGCCCGGCGTGAACGGCGCACGCTCCTCCGCGGCCCCCTCATGGTCACTAGGCGCGGGCCGGTGCGCCCGTCACGCTGGGTGAAACATCAACCACCGCGTGACAGGGGGTTCCCGCATGCCTGGGGCCGGCAGTTTCCGTGCGGACTTCGGGGCGTCCGTCGTCGTGGCGCTGGTCGCGCTACCGCTGTGCGTGGGGGTGGCCGTCGCCTCCGGGGTGCCGGCCGAGCTGGGCATCGTCACCGGGGTGGTCGGCGGCCTGGTGACCGGCTGGTTCCGGGGTAGCTCGCTGCAGGTCAGCGGCCCGGCCGCCGGGCTGACGGTGCTGGTCTACGAGGCCGTGAGCGCCTACGGACTGCCCGCGCTCGGGGTACTGGTACTGGCCGCCGGGCTGCTCCAGCTCGTCATGGGCGCGCTGCGGCTGGGCCGGTGGTTCCGGGCGATCTCCGTGGCCGTCGTGCACGGGATGCTCGCCGGGATCGGGCTGGTGCTGATCGTGGGACAGCTCTACGCCCTGGGCGGCGTCGCGGCCCCGGGGCGGACGCTGGCCAAGCTGGGCGCGATGCACGAGCTCGGGGCGCGGGCGGACTGGGCGGCGGTGGCGCTCGGCGCCGGGACCATCGCGGTGCTGGTGCTCTGGCGGCGGGTGCCGCCCCGACTGCGGCTGGTGCCGGGGGCGCTCGTCGGGGTGGCCGCCGCCACGGCCGCGGCCGCGCTGCTGCGGCTGCCCGTGGAGCGGGTGCGGGTGACGGGGGTGCTGGACGCCGTGGCGCCGCCCGACTGGAACGACTTCGGGGTGCTGGCGTCCGCGGGGGCCGTCGGGACGGTGATCGCGCTCGCGCTGATCGCCTCGGCCGAGACCCTGTTCAGCGCGGCGGCCGTCGACCGGATGCACCAGGGGCCGAGGACCGAGTACGACCGGGAGCTGATCGCCCAGGGGGTGGGCAACACCGTCTGCGGTCTGCTCGGAGCGTTGCCGATGACCGCCGTCATCGTGCGCAGCTCCGCCAACGTGGAGGCCGGGGCCCGCACCCGGGCCTCGCGGATCCTGCACGGCGCCTGGCTGCTGTTGTTCGCCGCCGTGTTCCCCGGGGTGCTGGAGGCCGTGCCGCTCGCGGCGCTCGCCGGGGTGCTGCTGCACGCGGGCTGGAAGCTGCTGCCGGCGCGCGCGGTGGCCGCCCTGTGGCGGTCCCACCGGGGGGAGGCGGTGGTGCTGCTGGCGACGGCCGTCGCCATCGTGGCGACCAGCCTGTTCGAGGGGGTGCTGGTCGGGCTGGGGCTCGCCGTGGCCAAGGCGGCCTGGGAGACCTCCCACGTGCACATCGAGGAGGTCTGGGAGGGCGAGGAGCTGTGCGTCCGGGTCGTGGGGAACGCCAGCTTCCTGAAGCTGCCCAAGCTGCTGGACTCCCTGGAGGCGGTACCGCACGCCACGTCGGTGCGCCTCGACCTCAGCGGGCTGCGGCACCTCGACCACGCCTGTCTGACGGCCCTGGAGGGGTGGGAGCGCACGCGGACGCCGCTTCCCGGCCGGGAGGGCGTCATCTAGGGCACATATCCTCCGCGCGTGGACAACGAGTTGAGACGCACCCTGGGCGTGTCGGACGCGGTCGTGGTGGGGCTGGGTGCGATGGTCGGCGCCGGGATCTTCGCGGCCCTGGCCCCGGCGGCGCGGGCGGCGGGCGGCGCCCTCCTCGCCGCTCTGGCGGTGGCGGCCCTGGTGGCCTACTGCAACGCCCGTTCCTCGGCGCGGCTCGCCGCCCGCTACCCGTCCTCCGGCGGGACCTACGTGTACGGGCGCGAGCGGCTCGGTCCCTTCTGGGGGTACCTGGCCGGCTGGGGCTTCGTGGTGGGCAAGACGGCCTCCTGCGCGGCGATGGCGCTCACCGTGGGTGCGTACGTGTGGCCCGGACGGGAGCACGTCGTGGCCGCCCTGGCGGTGGTGGCGGTGACCGCGGCGGGCTGCGGCGGGGTGCGGAAATCCGCCCGGACGGCCCGGCTGATCGTGGTGGCGGTACTGGCCGTGCTGGCCGCGGTGGTGGTGGCGTGCCTGACGTCGGGGGCGGCGCAGTCAGGCCGGCTCGGTGGGGCGGCCCCGGGGGCGGTCGGGTTGCTGCAGGGGGCGGGGCTGTTGTTCTTCGCCTTCGCGGGCTATGCGCGGATCACCACCCTGGGCGAGGAGGTGCGCGATCCGGAGCGCACGATCCCGCGCGCGGTGCCGATCGCGCTGGGGATCGCCCTGTGCGTGTACGCCGCCGTGACGGTGGCGGTGCTGTCGGTGCTCGGGGCCGAGGTGCTGGCGGGGTCGACGGCCCCGCTGGCGGACGCGGTGCGGGCGGCCGGGTGGCCCGCACTGGTGCCGGTGGTCCGGGTGGGGGCGGTGCTGGCCGCGCTGGGCTCCCTGCTGGCCCTGGTGCTCGGGGTGTCGCGGACCGTCCTGGCGATGGCCCGGGACGGCCATCTGCCGCGTCCGCTGGCCGCCGTTCATCCCGGGCGGCAGGTCCCGCACCGTGCCGAGGCGGCCGTGGGCGCGGTCGTGGCGGTGCTCGCGGCCACGGTCGATCTGCGGGGCGCGATCGGCTTCTCCTCCTTCGGAGTGCTGGCCTACTACGCGATCGCGAACGCCTCCGCGTGGACTCTCGGTTCAGCTGTCAAGGACCGGGCCGTGGCAGCGGTCGGGCTGTCCGGCTGCGTACTGCTCGCCTGCGCACTGCCCCTCGCCTCGACGGTGACGGGGGCCGCGGTGCTGGCGTTGGGGGCGCTGTCCTACGGGGTGCGCCGCCGCTCGGGCTCCGGGAGCTGAGCTGGAACCGAAGCGGGTTCCAGAGGTCTTCTCCGGGGCTCGCCCCTCCCCCGCGCGGGCTGCGGCGGACGGCGGCGGCGCGGGGGCCGGAGGGAGGCCGTGCGGGGCCGCACGGGTGCGGCCGGGCGGGTCCCCGTACCGCCCGCAGGGCCTGTTCCGCGGCTCCGGGGGCGGCGCGCGCAGGGGCTCACCCGATATGTGACTTGCTGGAGCAACTGCTCGGTCTCGTTCATGTGTTCATGGTGCGGCACGCCACCGACAGTCCACCAGGCCTGTGGATAACCCCCGGAGGCAGGGCCACCGGGGGTGTGGTGAGCAGGTCAGCGGGAGGCGAAGGGGGCGTCCGTCGGGACGATTTCGCGGCCCAGCGGAAGCAGGGAGAGGGGGACCATCTTGAAATTGGCGATGCCGAAGGGGATGCCGATGATCGTGATGCACAGGGCGATGCCGGTGACGATGTGGCCGATGGCGAGCCACCAGCCGGCGAGGACCAGCCACAGGACGTTGCCGATGCACGAGCCGGCGCCCGCGTCGTGGCGCTCGACCGTGGTGTAGCCGAAGGGCCAGAGGGCGTAGACGGCGATGCGGAAGGCCGCGATGCCGAACGGGATGCCGATGATGGTGATGCAGAGCAGCACCCCGGCGAGGCAGTAGCCGAGGAAGAGCCAGATCCCGCTGAGCACGAGCCAAATGACGTTCAGGATGAGTTTCACTGACTGCGCCCCGCCATCTGTTCGAGTCGGGCGATGCGCTCGGCCATCGGAGGATGCGTCGAGAACATCTTGGAGAGCCCCTCGCCGGGCCGGAACGGGTTGGCGATCATCATGTGGCTCGCCGTCTCCAGCCGGGGTTCCGGGGGCAGGGGGAGCTGCTTGGTGCCTGCGTCCAGCTTGCGCAGCGCACTGGCCAGCGCAAGGGGGTCGCCGGTGAGCTGGGCCCCGGAGGCGTCCGCCTCGTACTCGCGCGAGCGGCTGATGGCGAGCTGGATCACGGAGGCGGCCAGCGGGCCCAGGATCATGATCAGCAGCATGCCGAAGAAGCCGGGGCCCTCGTCGTCGTTGGACCGGCCGACCGGGATCAGCCAGGCGAAGTTCACCAGGAACATGATCACGGAGGCCAGGGCTCCGGCGACCGACGAGATCAGGATGTCCCGGTTGTAGACGTGGCTCAGCTCGTGGCCGATGACCCCGCGCAGCTCGCGCTCGTCGAGGATCCGCAGGATGCCCTCGGTGCAGCAGACGGCGGCGTTGCGCGGGTTGCGGCCGGTGGCGAAGGCGTTGGGGGCCTCGGTCGGGGAGATGTAGAGCCGTGGCATGGGCTGGCGCGCGGACGTGGAGAGCTCGCGCACCATCCGGTAGAGCTCGGGGGCCTCGAATTCGCTGACGGGCCGGGCGCGCATCGCGCGTAGAGCCAGCTTGTCGCTGTTCCAGTACGCGTACGCGTTCGTCCCCAGGGCGACGATGACGGCGATGATCAGGCCGGTCCGTCCGAAGAGGCTTCCGATGAGGATGATGAGTGCGGACAGCCCGCCGAGGAGTACGGCGGTCTTCAGCCCGTTGTGCCGGCGGTGCACGGTACGCCCTCCAAGTGGTGCGGCAGGGGAGCCCCGTCCTGTCCGGGGTCTTCGGTCCAGTGGACCCTCCCTTCCTGGTCAACGCGAGGTGGGAGCTCCTGGTTCCCCGGGCACGACGGCGCCGCCGCCCCCGTGGCCTGGGCCGGGGGGCGGCGGCGGGCGTTGCTCCGTTCGGGTCGCCGCGTCGGGCTACTGCGGGAAGAGGGTGCCCGAGGCGAACCGCAGGACCAGCTGGGGAGCTCCGGAGAGGACCAGGGCGGTGACCGCGGTGAGGGCGATCGCGGCCTTGACCGGCGGGGGCGTCTTCGCGCGTACGGCCCCCTCGGCCGCTCCCTCGGCCGCCCCCTCCTGCGCGGGGCGGAAGAGGAGCGCCGTCCAGCGCAGGTAGTAGTACAGGGCGACGACGACGTTGACGGCCATGAGCACGGCGAGCCACCCCAGGCCCGCGTCGACGGCGGACCGGAAGACGACGACCTTGGCGAAGAGGCCGATGATGCCGGGCGGCAGGCCGGCCAGGCAGAGCAGGAAGAAGGCCATCGAGAGGGCGGCGAGGGGGCGCTCGGCGTACAGGCCCCGGTAGTCGCTGATGCGGTTCAGCGGCTTCGTACGGGCGACCAGGGCGACCACGGAGAAGGCACCGAGGTTCACGGTGGCGTACATCAGGGCGTACGCGACCGTGGAGCCGATCTGGTCGCGGCCGGAGTACGCGGCCGCGGCGATCGGGACGAGCAGGTAGCCGGCCTGGCCCACGGAGGACCAGGCGAGCAGCCGGACGGCGCTGTTGGGGCGGTCCGGGGACTGGCGCAGGGCGGCGGCGTTGCCGAGGGTCATGGTGAGCGCGGCGAGGACGGCCAGGGCCGGGCCCCAGACGTCGGAGTACGCCGGGAAGGCGATCACGGTGACGAGGACGAGGCCGGTGAAACCGACGGCCTTGCCGATCACGGAGAGGTAGCCGGCGACGGGCAGCGGGGCGCCCACGTAGGTGTCCGGGACCCAGAAGTGGAAGGGCACGGCCGCGGTCTTGAAGGCGAAGCCGACGAGGGTGAGCGCGACACCCGCCATGGCGAGGTTGTCGAGCTGCCCGGGGACGTCTTCGAGCCGGTCGGCGACCTGGGACAGGTGCAGGGAGCCGGTGGCTCCGTAGACGAAGCTGACGCCCATCAGGGACACGGCGGTGGCGGTGACCGAGGACAGGAAGAACTTGAGGGCGGCCTCGGAGGAAAGCCGGTCGCCGCGGCGCATGCCGACGAGGGCGAAGGCGGGCAGCGAGGCGACTTCGAGGGCGACGATCAGGGTCGCGAGGTCGCGCGCGGCGGGCAGCAGGGCCGCGCCGGCGGCGGAGGAGAGCAGCAGGAACCAGTATTCGCCGGCCGGGATGCGCCCCTCGCGGACGGCGGTCAGCGACAGGAGGGCGGTGACCAGGGCTCCGGCCAGCACCAGGAACTGCACGACGAGCGCGAAGTGGTCGGCGGTGTAGCTGCACGCGGCGGGGTCGCCGGTGAGGCAGAAGGTGGTGCGGTCCCCGGCGCGCAGCGGCAGCAGGGCGGCGGTCGCGACGGCCAGGCCGGCGACCGAGATCCAGCCGAGGAGCGGCTTGCGGGCCTCCGGGACGAAGAGGTCGGCGACCAGGACGAGCAGGGCGACGGCGGCGGGGACGACCACGGGCGCGATCGCGAGCCAGTCGACGGACTGGACCAGGGTGGCGGTGTCGGCGGCGAGGACCGTGGGGGCCGTCATGCGTTGCCTCCTGCGAGGAGCTTCTGGACGGCCGGGTCGGTGAGGCCGAGGAGGGTCGCGGGCCACAGGCCGGCGAGGACGGTGAGGGCGACGAGCGGGGTCCAGGCGGCGAACTCGTAGTGCTGGACGTCCGCGAGGGAGACCTCGGGACCGGCCTTGGGGTCGCCCATGCAGACGCGGCGGACGACGACCAGCAGGTAGGCGGCGGTCAGCAGGGTGCCGAACGCGCCGACGGCCATGTAGGTGAGGAAGGCCGGGCGGGACAGGCCCTCGGCCGGGTCGAAGGCGCCGAACAGGGCCAGCATCTCGCCCCAGAAGCCGGCCAGGCCGGGCAGTCCGAGGGAGGCGACGGCGGCGAAGGCGAGGAGCGCGCCGAGGCGGGGGGCGCGGCCGTAGAGGGCCGCGCCGGTGACTCCGGCGAGGGTGTCGAGGTCGCTGCTGCCGTAGCGGTCCTTGAGGGCGCCGACCAGGAAGAAGAGGAGGCCGGTGATCAGTCCGTGGGCGATGTTCGCGAACAGCGCGCCGTTGACCCCGGTGGGGGTCAGGGTGGCGATGCCGAGCAGGACGAAGCCCATGTGGCCGACGGAGGAGTAGGCGATGAGCCGCTTGAGGTCGCCCTTGTTGCCCTTGCGGGCGAGGGCCAGGCAGGCGAGGGACCCGTAGACGATGCCGACGGCGGCGAAGGCGCCGAGGTACGGGGCGAAGGTGTGCATGCCGTCGGGGGTGATGGGCAGCAGGATGCGGACGAACCCGTACGTGCCCATCTTCAGCATCACGCCCGCGAGCAGCACGGAGCCGACGGTGGGGGCGGCGGTGTGGGCGTCCGGCAGCCAGCTGTGCAGCGGCCACATCGGGGTCTTCACGGCGAGGCCGAGACCGATGGCCAGGACGGCCAGGATCTGGGTGGTGTGGGACAGTTCGCGGCCGTTGTCAGAGGCGAGTGCCACCATGTCGAAGGTGCCGCTGTTCAGTCCGATCAGCAGCAGTCCGAGGAGCATGACCACGGATCCGAGGAGGGTGTACAGGATGAACTTCCAGGCGGCGGCCTGCCGCTGAGCACCGCCCCAGCGGGCGATGAGGAAGTACATCGGGATGAGGACCATCTCGAAGGCGAGGAAGAAGAGCAGCAGGTCGAGGACGGCGAAGGTGGCGAGGGTGCCGGCCTCCAGGACGAGCAGCAGGGAGACGAAGGCCTTCGGGGAGGGGCCCTCGGGGAGCTTGTAGTAGCTGTACACCGCGCAGAGGAAGAACAGCAGCGCGGTCATCAGGAGGAGGGGGAGCGAGATGCCGTCGATGCCGAGGTGGATCCGGATGTCCAGCGCCGGGATCCAGCTGATGTCCGTCGTCGCCTGGAAGCGGGACGGGGCGTCGTGGTCGAAGCCCAGGGCGAGGGCGATCGCCGCGGCGAGGACGACTCCGGTGACGGTGACGCCGTGGCGCAGGACCGCCTGGTCGGGGTTCTTGCCCTTGAGGCCGGGCGGGGCGGGCAGCAGGGCCGCGACGGCCCCGAGGAGCGGTACGGCCACGGTGAACGCCAGAAGGAACTGCATCACGGACGGGCTGATATCAATCACGGCTGACTCACGGCTCACGATCCGGCGTTGACGTTGGCGAGGACGGCGGTGGCGATCGCCAGGACCACGGCGCCGGCGAGCAGGGCGCTCAGGTAGCTCTGCACGTTGCCGGTCTGGGCCCGGCGTACGAGGGCGCCGAGCAGCCGGGGGCCGGCGCCCGCGCCGCGGACGTACGTGTCCACGACCTCGCGGTCGAGGAAGCGGACCAGGGTCGCGGCGGCCCGGACGGGGCGGACGAACAGCCGGTCGTACACGGCGTCGAGATGGAAGCCCTCGGCGGCGTGGCGGTGCAGGGGGCCGAGGAGCGCGCGGCCCGGGTCGGGGGCGGGCCCGGCCGGGACGACGGGGTGCTCGTGGGTGACCTCGGCGACCTCGGGGGTCTCGGCGGCGGACTCCACGGCGGCGAGCGCGGCGGACTCGGCGGCGGCGACGGAGGCGGGCACGGGGGCGCCCGCGGCCGGGCCGACGGGGGCCGTTCCGGGTGCGGGTGCGGTCGTGGCGCGGGCGGCGGCGGTGGCGGCGGCCTTGGCCGCGGCACGCTGCCAGAGGCCGTAGGTCAGGACCACGCCGATGAGGGCGGCGCCCGTGCCGAGGACCGAGGTGGCCACGGTCGGGGTGAGCTCCCTGCCGCCGAACCAGTCGGCGAGGTTTCCGGCGGCGAGGCCGAAGCCGACCGTGGGAATGGCCAGCAGCCACAGCACGCCGGTCATGGCGACGGGCTCCTTGCCGTGGTCGGGGGCGGCGGCGCCCCGGCCGCGGAAGGCCATCAGCCACAGCCGGGTGGCGTAGGCGGCGGTGAGCAGGGCCGTCAGCACGCCGGCGACGAGCACCAGCCAGCCGGCGGCGGCGGGCGCGGCGTCGGAGTGTCCGGTGGCGGTCTGCTCGGCGGCGACGAGGACGGCTTCCTTGGAGAAGAAGCCGGCGAAGGGCGGGATGGCGGCGAGCGCGAGCAGCGCGAGCGTCATCGTCCAGAAGGCGTCGGGGATGCGCTTGGCCAGGCCGTCCATGCGGGACATGGCGGCCAGGGAGTTCGTTCCGGCGGCGTGGATGATGACGCCCGCGCCGAGGAAGAGGAGCGCCTTGAAGGCGCCGTGGGACAGGAGGTGGAAGACGGCGGCCGCGCGGTCGCCGACGGCCAGGGCCCCGGTCATGTAGCCGAGCTGACCGATCGTGGAGTAGGCGAGCACCCGCTTGATGTCGTCCTGTGCCAGGGCGGCGAGGGCGGAGCCGATCATCGTGACGGCCGCCATGACGGCCATGACCACCAGTGCGGCGCGCGAGGCCTCGAAGACGGGCAGGAGGCGGGCGACGAAGTAGACGCCGGCGGCGACCATCGTCGCGGCGTGGATCAGCGCGGAGACCGGGGTGGGGCCCGCCATGGCGTCCGGGAGCCAGGTGTGCAGCGGGAACTGGGCGGACTTGCCGGCGACGCCCGCGAGCAGGAGCAGCGCGATCAGGGTCGGGTGGTCGAGCCCGCCGGAGGCGACGGTGCCCAGGACCTTGGTGATCTGGAAGGAGTCGGCGTCGGTGGCGAGGGCGAACAGTCCGATGAGGAAGGGGACGTCGCCGAGCTTGGTGACGAGGAAGGCCTTGAGGGAGGCGGATCGGGCCGCTTCGGTCTCCCAGTAGTGGCCGACCAGGAAGTACGAGCAGATGCCCATGACCTCCCAGCCGACGAGCAGCACCATGAGGTCGCCGGAGTAGACGACGACCAGCATGGCGGAGGTGAAGAGGGAGACGAGCGCGGCGTACGAGGGGTACCGCGGGTCGTCGCGGAGGTAGGCCGTCGAGTAGAGCTGTACGCAGGTGGCGACCACCCCGACGAGGACGGCGACGAGGACGGCGAAGCCGTCCAGGTACAGCGACAGGTCGATGGGCACCGAGCCGGTCGGGGTCAGTTCGGTGGCGGTCTCGATGGCCGGGCCGCCGCCCTGGCGGACGGCGACGAACACGGCCAGTACGGCGGCGCCCAGCGTCGGCAGGATGGCCAGCGGCCGGACGAACCCGGGGGCGGTGCGGCCGAGGAGCAGGCCTGCCACCGCGCCGAGGAAGGGCAGGACGGGGACGAGGACCGCGAGGGTCGTGGTGCTCACGCGGCGACCTCCGGCCGGGCGGTGTTGTCGTCGGGCCGGGCGGGCTCGTGGCCCTCGGCGGTGTCGCGCAGCTTGTCGACGTCCGAGGTGCCGCGGTTGCGGTACACCATCAGCACGATCGCGAGGCCGATGCCGATCTCGGCGGCGGCGATGGCGATCGTGAAGAGCGTGAGGGCCTGTCCGGCGTGGAGGGTGTCGCGCAGCCAGACGTCGAAGGCCACCAGGTTGAGGTTGACGGCGTTGAGCATCAGCTCGACGGACATCAGGACCAGGATGGCGTTGCGGCGGGCGAGCACTCCGTAGAGGCCGGTGGCGAACAGGAGCGCCGCCAGGACGGCGGGGTAGGCGAGGTGCATCAGCGCTGGCCCTTCCCGGTGCGGGCGGCGGCGTCGGCGGCTTCCTCGGCGGCGGTGTTGCGCCGGGAGAGCACGATGGCGCCGATGAGGGCCGCGAGGAGGAGGACGGACAGTGCTTCGAAGGGGAGCACCCAGTGCTGGAAGAGGATCTCGCCGGTGACCTTGGTGGAGCCCTGGGCGGGTCCGTCGAGGTCGATCCAGGTGGTGCGGAAGGCGTCGACCACGACCCAGACGAGCGCGGCGCCCGCGGGGCCGGCGACGCCGAGGGCGACCCAGCGGTTGCCGGAGTCGGCGTCCGGTGAGCGGCCGATGGGGGCCTTGGTGAGCATGAGTCCGAAGAGGAGGAGGACGACCACGGAGCCGAGGTAGATCAGGACCTGGACCCAGGCGATGAACTCGGCGGTCAGCAGGAGGTACTCGACGGCGATCCCGCCGAGGGCGACGACCAGCCAGAGGGCGGCGTGCACGAGCTGCTTGGTGGTGACCGTGACGAGGGCGGCGCCGAGGGTGGCGAGGCCGACGAGGACGAAGGCGATCTCGACGCCGGTCGGCGAGAGGAAGCCGTGGCCCGCGGCGGCCAGGGGGGCGGTTGCGATGCTCACGCGTCGGCCTCCGGGGTGGTCGGGGGCGTACCGGGCGCGGTGTCGGCCGCCCGGTCCTGGGCGGCGGCAGCGGCGGCGGCAGCGGCGGCTTCGGCCTTGTCCACGGCCTTGCGGGCGGCGGCGATCTCCTTGGGCTCCTCGGCGGCGGGGTCCAGGGCGGGCGGGGCCGGCACGGTCCACATCCACTCGCGCAGCTTGTCGCGCTCGTGGGTGAGCTCGTGGATGTCGGTCTCCGCGTACTCGAACTCCGGCGACCAGAAGAGGGCGTCGAAGGGGCACACCTCGATGCAGATGCCGCAGTACATGCAGAGGGAGAAGTCGATGGCGAAGCGGTCGAGGACGTTGCGGCTGCGCTCGCGGCCGCCGGGGGTGGCGGCGGGCACCGTCTCCTTGTGGGAGTCGATGTAGATGCACCAGTCGGGGCACTCGCGGGCGCACAGCATGCAGACCGTGCAGTTCTCCTCGAACAGGCCGATGACCCCGCGGCTGCGGGGCGGGAGCTCGGGCTGCGTCTCGGGGTACTGCGCGGTGTGCGCGCGCTTCGTCATCGTGCGCAGGGTGACGGCCAGGCCCTTGGCGAGGCCGGATCCGGGGATCGGGGGCATTACTGGATCGCCACCTTCACGATGCCGGTGAGCGCGATCTGGGCGAGCGCGAGGGGGATGAGCGCGGTCCAGGCGAGCTTCTGGAGCTGGTCCTCGCGCAGCCGCGGGTAGCTCACGCGGAGCCAGATCACGACGAAGGCGAGGACGGCGACCTTGAGGAGGGTCCAGATCCAGCCGAGGCCGTCGCCGCCGAAGGGGCCGTGCCAGCCGCCGAGGAAGAGGACGGTGGTGAGGGCGCACAGGACGACGATGCCGGCGTACTCGGCGAGCAGGAACAGCGCGAATCGCAGGCCGGTGTACTCGGTGTACGCGCCGAAGATGATCTCGGAGTCGGCGACGGGCATGTCGAACGGGGGCCGTTGGAGTTCGGCGAGGCCGGCGGTGAAGAAGACCAGCGCGCCGATGATCTGCCAGGGCAGCCACCACCACTCGAAGGCGTTGACGATGCCGGGCAGGGACACGGTCCCGGCGGCCATGGCCACGGAGGCGGCGGCGAGCAGCATGGGCAGCTCGTACGCGAGCAGCTGGGCGGCCGTCCGGAGGCCACCCAGCAGGGAGAACTTGTTCGCGGAGGCCCAGCCGCCCATGAGGGAGCCGAGGACTCCGATGCCCATGACGGCGAGCGCGAAGAAGAGGCCGGCGTCGATGACCTGGCCGACGGCGCCCTCGCCCGGCCCGATGGGGATGGCCAGGAGGACGAGCAGGTACGGCAGCAGCGCGACGGCGGGGGCGAGCTGGAAGATCCGCCGGTCGGCGTTGGCCGGGACGATGTCCTCCTTCTGCGCGAACTTCACGCCGTCGGCGACGAGCTGGGCCCAGCCGTGGAAGCCGCCGGCGTACATGGGGCCGAGGCGGCCCTGCATGTGCGCCATCACCTTGTGTTCGGTCTGTCCGACGACGAGCGGGAGCACGAGGAAGACGGCGAAGACGACGATGAGTCGCAGGGCGACGTCGAGGACGTCGTTCACGCGTCGCCTCCGGTGGTGTCGGGATCGGAATCGGGATCGGGCTGGGGCTGGGGGGTGCCGGGCTCGGCCTTGGGCTCAGCCTCGGGCTTGGGCTCGGGGCCGGCCCCGGCCCCGGCCTTGGGCTCTGGCCCGGCCCCGGGGTCCGGGGGTGCGGCCGGCGACCCGCCGGGGTCTTCGAAGGCGGGCTTGGGGTTGTGCCAGGGGGCGTCGTCGCTGCGCGGGGCGGAGCGACGGGGTGCGTCCGGCCGCGGGGTCGTCCCGGTGTCCGCGGCCGGGGCCGCCTGGCTCGCCGAGCCGTCCGATGCCGAGCGGCTACGACGGACCGGACGCGCGGCGTCCGGGGCGGCGGTGCCCGGAGCGGCAGCGGAACCCGGGGTGGCGGGGTCCGCCGCCGGGGCCGCCTGGCTCACCGAGCCCTCCGACACCGAACGGCTACGACGGACCGGACGGGCGGTGTCCGGAGCGGCGGTGTCCGGAGCGGCCGTGTCCGGAGCGGCGGCGTCCGCCGCCTGGGTGGCCGAGCCCTCCGTCACCGAGCGGGTGCGCCGGGCCGCCGGGGCCTCCCCGGCCGGACGCGGACGGCGGGCGGGGGCGCCTTCGCTGGCCGCGCGCGGGGTGCGGGCGGGGCGGGCGGGGGCCGGCGGGAGCTGGCCCTTGAGGGGACCCCAGTCGTTCGGGTCGGGCACCCCGGGCGGCAGCATCTGCCGCCGCTTGGGCGCGTCCGGGTCGTGGGCCTCGCCCGGCTCCTTCGCTCCGGGCCACGCCTTGGCGACGCGCGCCGCCAGCACGAAGTCCTTGCGCAGCGGGTGCCCCTCGAAGTTCTCGGGGAGCAGCAGCGGGACGAGGTGCGGGTGGTCGGTGAAGGTGACGCCGAACATCTCGTACGTCTCGCGCTCGTGCCATTCGGCCCCGGCGTACACGGCGACGGCGGACGGCAGGGACGGGGCCGCGTGCGGGACGGTGGTGCGCAGCAGCAGGCGGCGCACGCGGTGGTTCTCCAGGGAGACGACGTGCGCGCAGATCCGGAAGCCCGTGCCGGGCTCGTCGACCGCGCTCAGCCAGTCGAAGTAGGTGCAGCCCAGCTTGTCGCGGGCGATCTCCAGGGCGGGGATCCACGATCCGACCGGGACGTCCACGGTGAGGACGTCGTACGAGAAGGAGCCCACGGCCTCGGCGCCGAAGAGGGTGGGGGCCGCGTCGGGGAGGGAGTCGTAGAGGTTCACGCGCCGGCCTCCGGGGCGGAGACGGGGGCGGGCGGGGGCGTGACGAGGCCGCTGGTCAGCTGGGAGACCGAGGGGGCCGCCGCGTACCGCTCCGCGAGGGACTCCCGAGCGATCTTCTCCTGGAGCTTGAGGATGCCCTGGAGGAGCGCTTCGGGGCGGGGCGGGCAGCCGGGGACGTAGACGTCGACCGGGATGATCTGGTCGACGCCCTTGGTGACCGAGTACGAGTCCCAGTAGGGGCCGCCGCAGTTGGAGCAGGCGCCGAAGGAGATGACGTACTTCGGCTCGGGCATCTGCTCGTAGAGCCGCTTGACGGCCGGCGCCATCTTGTCCGTCACCGTGCCCGAGACGATCATCAGGTCGGCCTGGCGCGGGCCCGGCGCGAAGGGGATGACGCCGAGCCGGATGAAGTCGTGGCGGGCCATGGAGGCGGCGATGAACTCGATCGCGCAGCAGGCGAGCCCGAAGTTGAACACCCACAGGCTGTAGCGGCGGCCCCAGTTCAGGACCACCTTCATGGGCTCCGGGGCGAGGCGGGAGAGGACTCCCAGGCGCTTGGGCTCCGGGAGCAGCTCGGGCTGGACCGTCACGTCCACCTGCGGTGTCACGTCCATTCGAGGACGCCCTTCTTGTACGCGTAGAGCAGGCCGACGGCCAGGAAACCGAGGAAGACGAACATCTCCACCAGGGTCGTGGCGCCGTAACCGGCGGCGGCGAACACCGTCGCCCACGGGAAGAGGAAGATCGAGTCGACCGCGAAGATGACGTAGAGGAAGGCGTAGACGTAGTAGCGGACCTGGGTGTGTGCCCAGCCCTCGCCCACGGGGTCCACACCGCACTCGTAGGTCAGCAGCTTCTCGGGGGTCGGGACGACGGGCCGCAGCAGGCGGCCGGCGCCGAAGGCCACCGCCACGAAGAGCACGCCGAGGACCGCGAGCAGGCCGACGACCGAATAACTCCGGAAGTAGTCCGCGGCGGTCACGGTCACGGTCGATACCGTTGGGTCGGGCACGTCCGTTTCCTCGCTCCTCGGCCACTGTCGACGATCTGGTTGATCTGGTACGGACGGGAGTCTAGGGCCTGGGCTGCGCGGGGTGGGGTTATCCCCCGTTCACTGCCGCCGGGCCGCCCCATGGCATCGGCCGGACGGAATTGGCAGGCTGTCCGGCATGACCGTGAACGATCAAGCTCCGTTCCCTCCTCCCGTCCGCCCCGCCTTCGACGCGGTCACGTGGAAGGAGATCGCTCATCTGCTGGGCAATCTGCCGGTGGCGTTGATCGGTTTTGTTTACACGGTGTTCATGGTCGCCACGACCGGCGGCCTGTCCGTGACCGCCGTCGGACTGCCCCTGCTCGTTTGTGGCCTCTACGGGGCTCGCCTGCTCGGGAAGTTCGAGCGGATGCGCGCGCGGGCCCTGCTGGGGGTGCGGGTGGCCGAGCCGACCCCGCTGCCGGGGCCGCGGCGCGCGGGCGGGTTCTTCGCCTGGCTGTGGGCGGGCGTGAAGGACCCGGTGGGCTGGCGGACCGTGCTGTACGAGCTGGTCCGGCTGCCGTGGGGGGTACTGACCTTCACGGTAACGCTGACGGGCCTGTTCGTGCTGTGGCCGGTCCTGCCGTACCTGGTCCGCGGCATGGCCAATGTGGACCGGGCGCTGGTACGGGGCCTGCTGTCGCCCTCGGACGAGCTGGAGCGGCGCATCGCGGAGCTGGAGTCGGGCCGCGGGGTGGTCGTGGACACGGCGGCGGCCGACCTGCGGCGCATCGAGCGGGACCTGCACGACGGGGCGCAGGCACGGCTGGTCGCCCTCGCGATGGGGCTGGGTCTGGCGAAGGAGAAGCTGCTGGAGGACCCGGAGGGGGCGGCGGCGATGGTCGACGAGGCGCACGGGGAGGTGAAGCTCGCCCTCCAGGAGCTGCGGGACCTGGCGCGCGGGATCCACCCGGCCGTGCTGACCGACCGGGGCCTGGACGCGGCCCTGTCCTCGGTGGCCTCGCGCTGCCTGGTGCCGGTGAAGGTGTCGGTGGACCTGCCGGCCCGGCCGGCGGAGGCGATCGAGGGGATCGCGTACTTCACGGTCTCCGAGCTGCTGCAGAACGTCAGCAAGCACGCGGGGGCGCGGAGCGCGAGCGTCGAGGTGTGGCGGGCGGGGCCGCGGCTGTTGATCCGGGTCTCGGACGACGGGCGGGGCGGGGCGCGGATGGCCGGCGGGACGGGGACGGGGATGGCCGGTCTCGCGGAGCGGCTGCGGGCGGTGGACGGGGTGTTCGTGGTGGATTCCCCTGAAGGGGAGGGCACGGTGGTCTCGGCGGAGCTGCCGTGGCGGGAGCGGGGGTAGGCGGTACGGATCCTTTGCCGGGGGCGGAGCCGGGGTCGGGCCCGGAGCCGGGGCCGACCCAGAGCCGGTACCCGGATCGGGAGCCGGGATCGGAATCAGGGGAGGCGATTCGGAGAGCAATCGGGGAGCGGGGATCTAGCGGGGCTTTCGGCCTGGGCGGGCCGGGCCCCGCCCGTGTGTCCGGGTTCGGGGGCGGTCATCCGGGTCTCCTGGGACCCCGCATCGCGGGTCCCGGGGGCGGTCGTCCCGGAAATCGGGGTCCGGGGTCCGGTGGGTGGGGTCAGGGGTTCGGGGGTCCGGAAGTGGGGGCGGAACGCAGCGGTGTGGGGTGGACCGCCGCGGCGCCGCCCGCCAGGCCGGAGCGAGTCGGACCGCCCTCGGGGTGGGCCGCCCTCGGATGGGTTGCCGTCGGGTGGCCCGTCGCCAGGCGGGTCGTCGTGGGGTGGGGTTAACCCCCGGGAGCAGAGGCCGACCCGCCGCATGGTCCGGAATAGGGCCGGGCGGCAGGCTTGAAGCCGTCAAGGACACGAGGAAGGGCGGGGCGGGATCATGGGCAACGGCATGGGCGGCAGCGGCGGCCCGGGCGGCAGCGGGCTCGCCGCCGTGCTGCGGGCACCGGTGGCGGCGCGGACCTGGCGGGAGTTCGGGTACCTGCTCATCGGGCTTCCGCTGAGCGCCCTGTACTTCTGCGTCGCCGTGACGGGCGTGGCCGTCGGCGCCGGGCTGCTCGTCACCTTCCTCGGGGTGCCGGTCCTGGCCGGTGTCCTCATGGTGTGCCGGGGCTTCGGGCGGATCGAGCGCGGCCGGGTACGTTCGCTGCTGCGGATGCCGGTCGCCGAACCGGCGCCGGTCCGGGCCGGCAAGAGCGGGGCCCTGGCGAGCATGGGGGCGCTGCTCAAGAGCGGGAGCGCCTGGCGCCACGTGCTGTACTCGGTGGTGCACTTCCCGTGGGCGGTGTTCGCCTTCTGCCTCGCGCTGACGCTGTGGGCCTACGGGTGGAGCGCCCTGCTGTACCCGCTGTGGTTCTGGGTGTTCCCCGCCTTCACCGACCAGCCCGGCCTCCAGCTCTTCCAGAACGGCGACTACCGCTTCTACCTCGACTCGCCCGTCGCCGTGGCGGCCACCTGCCTGGCCGGGCTCCTGGTCACCCTCGCCACGCCCTGGGTCATCCGCGCCCTGACCGGCGTCGAGCGGATCCTGGTCGGCGGGCTGCTGGGTCGCTCCCGCCTCGACGACCGGGTCCGGGAGCTGGAGTCCGACCGCGGGGTGGTCGTGGACACGGCGGCGGCCGACCTGCGGCGCATCGAGCGGGACCTGCACGACGGGGCCCAGGCGCGGCTGGTCGCCCTCGCGATGGACCTGGGTCTGGCGAAGGAAAAGCTGACGGAGGACCCGGCGGGGGCCGCCCGGATGGTGGACGCGGCCCACGGGGAGGTGAAGGTCGCCCTCCAGGAGCTGCGGGACCTGGCGCGCGGGATCCACCCAGCCGTGCTGACCGACCGGGGCCTGGACGCGGCCCTGTCCTCGGTGGCCTCGCGGTGCGCCGTGCCGGTGAAGGTGTCGGTGGACCTGCCGGCCCGGCCGGTGGCGGCGATCGAGGGGATCGCGTACTTCACGGTCTCCGAGCTGCTGCAGAACGTCAGCAAGCACGCGGGGGCGCGGGGCGCGAGCGTCGACGTGTGGAAGTCCGGGGGGCGGCTGCTGGTCCAGGTCGCGGACGACGGGCGGGGCGGGGCGGATCCGCGGGGCGGGACGGGGCTTGCGGGGCTCTCCGAGCGGCTGGACGCCGTGGACGGGGTGCTGGTGGTGGACTCCGAGGCGGGGCGGGGGACCACGGTGACGGCGGAGCTTCCCTGGCGGGCCTGACCTTGCCCTGGCCGGGCCTTTACGGGGCTTCCCCGGGGCTTCCCCGGCGGCCCCCGGCCAAGCCGCGGTGCCGGGTGCGGTGCCGCTGTGCCCCGTGCCCGGTGCCGCTGCGCGGGGCTGCTCCCCGCCCCGCCCTTCGCCCGTTCCCCCCTCAGGCGCCGGGGAGGCTGTCGGCTCGGTGCGGGCCGTCTCCCGGGGGCTCCGCCCCCGGACCCCCGCGCCTCAAACGCCGGCGAGGCTGGATTTTGGCGGCGTCGGCCCGGCATCCGCCCGCCCCACACACCCGCGAAGCCAGAGTTTGGCGGCGTCGGCCCCGCATCCGCCCGCCCCACACACCCGCGAGGCCAGAGTCTGGCGGGGTCGGCCCCGCATCCGCCCGCGCCACACACCCGCGAAGCCAGAGTTTGGCGGCGTCGGCCCCGCATCCGCCCGCGCCGCGAGCGTCGCTGAGGCTGGAATGGGACGGCGCGGCTTGATCGGGCCGGATTTCGTTCGTCCCGCACGCACTTGTTGACCAAGACCGCCCTTTACCGGGCCTTTGGGCTGGGATGCTTGGCTCGGCCAGGGAAACCCGGCTGCCGGGAATGGGTTCCGGATGACGAGTGGACGCGGGAGCTGCTGAACGTGGACGACAGGGTGCGGGTGGTCATCGCCGAGGATTCAGTGCTGCTGCGCGAGGGCCTGACCCGGTTGCTGACCGACCGGGGGCATGACGTCGTGGCCGGCGTCGGGGACGCGGAAGCCCTGATCAAGACGGTGGCGGACCTCGCGGCCGAGAACGCGCTGCCGGACGTGGTGGTGGCCGACGTCCGGATGCCGCCGACGCACACCGACGAGGGCGTACGGGCCGCCGTACGTCTGCGCCGGGAGCATCCCGGGATCGGGGTGCTCGTGCTGTCCCAGTACGTGGAGGAGCAGTACGCCACCGAACTGTTGGCCGGTTCCAGCACCGGAGTGGGGTATCTGCTCAAGGATCGCGTGGCCGACGTTCGAGAGTTCCTCGACGCCGTCGTCCGGGTGGCCCGGGGCGGTACGGCCCTGGATCCCGAGGTCGTGGCCCAGTTGCTCGGCCGGAGCCGCAAGCAGGACGTCCTGGCCGGTCTGACCCCCCGCGAGCGGGAGGTATTGGGCCTGATGGCGGAAGGGCGCACGAATTCCGCGGTGGCCAAGCAGCTCGTGGTCAGCGACGGAGCGGTCGAGAAGCACGTCAGCAATATCTTCATGAAGCTCGGGCTGTCCCCGAGTGACGGGGATCACCGGCGCGTACTGGCGGTCCTCACCTATCTGAGGTCCTGATCAACTGACACTCTGTCAGGTAGAGCACACCGGCACAGGTCGGGGGATTCGGAATATTCGCGTAGAGCACGACGTCTGTCGGACAGACCGGCCCGGAAGGGCCGGTCCATAATGCGGGCGCCCAGGGGCCGAAAATCCTCACGGACGTAGGGTTGGCCTTGGGAACGAACGCCCGCGCCTCGAAGGAGGTCCAGTTCAGTGACCAGCCAGGTCAGTAGCCCGGCCGAGCAGGCCGACGGGGCCGGTGGGTCCATCGGCGAGCAGCGCAGCGAGCGCGCGCCCGATGGAGCCGGCAAGGAAATCCGCCGCGTGGACCGCGTGATCATCCGTTTCGCGGGTGATTCGGGTGACGGTATGCAGCTGACGGGTGACCGTTTCACGTCGGAGACGGCGTCGTTCGGGAACGATCTTTCGACGCTGCCGAATTTCCCGGCGGAGATCCGGGCGCCTGCCGGGACGCTGCCGGGTGTGTCGTCGTTCCAGCTGCATTTCGCGGATCACGACATCCTCACTCCGGGTGACGCGCCGAACGTTCTGGTGGCGATGAATCCGGCGGCGCTGAAGGCGAACATCGCGGACGTGCCGCGTGGTGCGGAGATCATCGTGAACACGGACGAGTTCACGAAGCGGCCGATGGCGAAGGTGGGGTACGA